>JAJRTN010000125.1 GCA_024278275.1 Candidatus Hydrogenedentota bacterium | reverse complement strand
GAATGGAAGGGGGCGGCGCGACGGCGGAAGATCGGCTTCCCCGGCCCGCCCCGCTTCCGCCCGGAAAAGTCGTGGTGTAGAAGATGCCTGTTCCGGGGAGTCCCACCGTGGCGCGTTTACCTCGGGTCCATGTTGTCTAAGGCGGCTAGACGTCAGGTCAGGCTCCGGGGAGTCCCACCGTGGCGCGTTTACCTCGGGTCCCGAGGGTGATCTTCGCTCCTCGTGGTCCAAACGAAAAAGACCCGCCCGATTTGCCGAGGTTCAGGGTCACCCCGGGCGCGAGTTTGACCCTTCGCCAAAACCGAAAGCTCATGTTGGTCCTCTCCTTCTCCATGGCGTTCCCCGGGACATTTGCGCTAATTGGGGCTTGGGGCGTCCCATCCATAGGACCGCGCTTGGCCCTGCTGTTTCGCATGTTGCGGCTGAGATGGCCGCAACAAAGAGACGGTGCGGCCCCCTCGCTGAAGATTGCCTTGGGGATCGACATCCCGAGGGTTTCGTAACGCCATCAGGCCAAGCCCAGGGTCTGCAATGTTTCCGCGATGATGCGGTCCAGCTCGGGGGTGTTCGCCGCGCCCGGAGCGAGGGCGTCCTCGGCGCCGGCCTCGGTGTAGGCCCTGCCATGGGGGTTGTAGGCCTCGCGAACGGCTTCGAGCTTTTCCACCTGTTGCCGGTCCAGGCTTCGCACATTGCCCAGGAGGTGTGCGATGAGCAGAGACTCGGCCGCCGTTTCCACTTTCTCCATCTTGAAGAGGGCATCGTACACATCCTGTCCCACGGTGACCGCGCCATGCCGGTCGAGCATGACCGCGTCGCACTGCCGGATGAGGTCCACGATGGCTTCGCCCCCTTCCGTGGTGCCCGGCGTGGCGTAGCCGGAGGTGGGGATTCCGCCGATGGTGTAAACCACCTCGGGGAGGACGAGTTCGGTCAGATCGATTTCCGCGATGCTGAGCCCGATGGCCTTGGGAGGATGGGCATGGACCACGGCATGAATGTCGGGCCGTTCGCGGTAACACACGAGGTGGGTGTTGAACTCGCTCGTGACCTTGCCCGCGCCCGACAATTTGCGGCCCGCGCCGTCCGCGACGAGCAGGTCATTCGGTTTCATGAATCCCTTGGGCACGCCGCTGGGCGTGCAGAGATAGCGGTCGGGTCCGAGGCGGATGCTGATGTTTCCGTCCGTCGCGAGGGCGAGGTTTTTCTCATAGAGTCGGCGGCCTACATCGCAGACCGCTTTTCGCTGTTCCAGTTCCGTCATTCTGTCATCTCCACGGCATCCACGATGCCCACGATGGTGCTCCGCACCGGCCCCTCGGGCGCGTCGAACATGATACGTGCGGACCCGCCGTCCTGCATGAGCAACACGCGGTCGCCCACGCCCGCCTGGACGCGGTCCACGGCGACAAAGGCGGGCCCGGTCTCCTTTCCCTCCAGGTCGAGTGTCCGCACCATGAAGGTCTTGCGTCCGTGATAGAAGGGGTGCTTCCGGGTGGCCACAACTTGTGCGAGAACGCGCGCCAGTTTCATGACGTTTCTCCGGCCGGGGTGACTTCGTCCACGATGGCCACGATGGTGGTGTCCGAGGGGTTGAAGGGCTCCGGAAGCGGAAAGGTCGCCTCGCCGCCCTGTGCCATGAACACCACTTCGCCCACGTTGGCCCCGATGGCGTCGCAGGCCACTTTCGGAGCGCCGCGGTCCTGGAGGTGTTCGTCCACCGGTTGCACGATGAGAAAGGGAACGCCCTTGAAGGCCGCCAGCGTGGCGGCCGGAACGAGTCTGCCTATGACGCGCGCGGGAATCACCGGTTTCACAGCCTCCGGAACGGCGCCGGCCGCAACAAGCGCGCGAAGAACGCTTCGTCGGGCTGCGGGATGACGGTGGAATCCACGAGGGACCGTGCGGCCGCCTCCCGCGCGGCCTGTTCCGACGCTTCGACATCGGCGAGAACGCCCACCATCACCAGGTAGCCCTTGCCGCCGATGTGACGGGCGAGGTGCAACGTAATCAACGCCACCGGGGCGGCTTTGCAGGCGGCGTCGGCGGCATGGACGGCGGCCACGGTGTCCGAGGTCTCCACGATGCCCACGGCGCCCGGTTCCGGGTCGGGGGCCTCGCCCTTCAGCGCGGGGATCACGCCGTCGTGCAGGTTCGCGAGAACGACGCCACGCACCACGTGCGCGCCGCCGCTTTCATCGCCCGCGGCGACGGCCTCCTCGACACAGGCCAGGTCGCCGGTGAGGACCGTAAGGTACTTTCCCGGGTCGATGGGGCCGGTTTCCAACACGGTCACCGGCGCCCGCTTGACCATGGCGTCAGTGGCGATCATGCCCGGCGTGATGCCGTCGAATTCCATGAGGCCGAGAATGCTCATCATATGATCCTGAAGGCGTCCACGAGGGTGCATCGCCGCAGGCGGGTGAAACTCACCGCGGTGGTGAGCCCCTCGCCGGTGGGGCTGGCAATCGTGAAAGAGGTGTAGCCTTCGCCCCCCATGCCGAGCCCCGCCAGGGACGAACCGTTCTTCACGTAAATGGAACAGTTGGCCAGGCGGGCCATCTTGCTGAGTTTGTCGATATTGCGCGAGTGCATGACGGCGGTATGCCGTCGGCCGCCCTCGTAGCGAAGGGCCAGGCCAATGGCCGCGTCCACGTCGGAAACGCGAACGATGGGGAAGACCGGCATGAGTTGCTCGGTCCAGGGGAGCGGATGATCCGCCGGAACGTCCATAATGACAAGGCGCGTTTCCGGCGCGGCGCGGATGCCTATCCGGTCCAGTATGACACTGGCGTCCTTGCCGATCAGATCCTTGTTCATTACGCCCCGGTTGCCGTCGCGGGACGCGAAGATCAGGTCGCAGAGCCGGTCGCGGTCGCGACCGGAGACCTCGACACAGCCCTCCTCCATCATATGCCGTTTGAAGGCATCGGCCACGGCATCGACCACGACCGCCTCCTTCTCGGAAACGCAGATGATGTTGTTGTCCAGGGACGCGCCCTGGACCGTGGCGCGCGCGGCCTTCGCCAGGTCCGCCGTCTCATCGACGACGACCGGCGGATTGCCGGGGCCGGCCGCGACCACTTTCTTGCCGGACAGCATGGCGGCCTTCACCACGGCCGCGCCGCCGGTAACACACAGGAGGGCCACGCCGGGACTCCCCATGAGGGCCCTGGCGGTCTCTATGGTGGGCTGTTCCACGCCCACGACCAGGTCGGGCGGTCCGCCCGCGGCGACGATGGCCTCCGACAGCACCCGGATGCACTCCTGTGAGCACTTGGCCGCGGCGGGATGGGCGTTGAAGACCACGCCGTTTCCGCCGCTCACCATGCTGATGGCGTTGTTGATCACCGTTTCGGTGGGATTGGTACACGGGGTGATGGATCCGATAACCCCGTGTGGGGCGCGCTCCGTCAGCATCAAGCCATGGTCGCCTGTTTGCGCGGCGGGGGTGAGTATTTCCGGGCCGGGCGTTTTCACGATGACCAGCAGGTTCTTGCGGATCTTGTCCTCGACCCGCCCGAGCCCGGTTTCGCGCACGGCATCCGCAGCGAAGGTCTTCACATGGGCCTTGGCCGCTTCCCGCATGGCGGCGACCATCTCATGGCGCTTGTTGAGGCCCATGCCGCAGTAGGCGTCGTAGGCGCGGCGCGCGCGTTCCACCGCGTCATCCACCGCCGGAGACGACACCGGGCCGGGGGTTTCACCTTCGCCCTCGATTCGCTTGAGGACTTCACGAACGGCCTGCTCTATGTCGTTGGGAGAAACAGGCATCACCCGTCTCCCGGCGTATCATCGGCCTTGCGCCACTTCACCTCGTCATGGACGTCCCACGAGTCGATAATGGCCATGACAACCGCGTCGCAAGGCCGATTGCTCGTGGTCTCCGTCTGGCGCGCGGAACTGCCCGTGGCGACGAGAACCACCTCGCCCGTGCCCGCGCCGACGGCATCCACCGCCACCACGTAGGAGGAAGTTGTTCGTGCGTCGAGGTCGAGGAACTGGACCAGCAGGAATCTACGGCCTTCCAGCGCCGGTTCCTTCGCGGTCGAGACGACCGTCCCGATAACGCGTCCAATTTGCATGGGGCTTTATCTCCATGGGATCGTGCGTGTGTCGCCCGGGGCGCTATTTCTTGACGGCCTGGGGGCGGCCCAGGGGGAGTGCGGAATCCACGTTGTCGTGGGGCCGCGGGATGATATGCACCGAAACGACCTCGCCCACGGCACGAGCGCCCCGTTCGCCCGCCTCGCAGGCCGCCTTGACCGCGGCCACGTCGCCGCGCACGATGGCCGTCACGTAGCCGCCGCCGATCTTCTCGTAGCCCACCAGTTCCACCTTGGCGGCCTTCACCATCGCGTCCGATGCCTCAACCATCGCCGCGAATCCCTTGCATTCAATCATACCCAACGCATCAGCCATGACCTGATCTCCCGGTTTTCCATCCGTAATGAACCGCTAGCGGCATGTTTCCAGGGCCGCGATGGCGGCCTCGCTTCCCACGACCACGTCCGCTTCTTCCCCGGCCAGGTATAGCCGGCCGAAATTGCCGAAGGGGCGGATATCCACCAACGTGACGCGGCTTGCCTTTTCCGCCTAGTTGGCCGCCAGCACGGCGTACAACGCCGGCTGGGTCTCCAGTATGAACACCGTCTGCCCCGCAAGCAACATGCTCCCCTGCCGGCTCTTGTTGATCAGCGCGGCCTGGTAGGGATCGATGTGCCGAATGACCGTGGACGAGGCCACCCGGGGTTCGTCCCGGTCGGCCTCGGTAAGCCCCATGGCGTCGAGCACGGCCCGGCCCGCCTGCCGAACGTCGCCCTGGTTTTCGGAGTGAACTTCGAGGGTGCCGAAGCTGCGCTCGACCACCTGGATGGCGGGCCGCGTGTTGGTGGCCTTCACGGCCACGTCGAGGAGGCGCACGATCTCCATGCCGGGCGCCACCTCCACGAAAAGGGCCGCCATGCCCGCCACGGGCATGTAGCCTACCACCGTGGAGGCCATGAACGCCGCCAACTGCTCCTGCAAACTGTCGATCACGATATAGCTGCGCAGTTCCGCCATGCTTGTCCCCTCAATCCTTTACGGTTTTCCGGACCGCATCCACGATCCGCGCCGCGTCAGGGCGGTAGAAGGCCTCCATCGCCGGGGCGAAGGGCGCGGGGATGTCCGGCGAGGCCACCCGGAGCACGGGGGCCTTGAGCGCATCAAAGCAGCGTTCGCCCATCTCGGCGGCAATGTCGCCGCACAGCCCTCCGCGCAAGGGACCTTCCTGGGCCACCACGAGGCGCCCGGTCTTCCGCACCGAGGTTTCCACCAGTTCCCAATCGAAGGGCACGAGACTGCGCGGGTCGATGACTTCGACCGATACGCCTTCATCCGCCAGGATCTCCGCGGCCTCCAGGGCCCGGTGCATCATGAGCAGCGGGGCGATCACCGTGATGTCGCTCCCTTCGCGGCGCACGATGCCCTTGCCCAGCGGCACGACGTAATCCTCTTCGGGAATCTCGCTCGACGCATCCATGGCGCCCGTTTCGGCCCGGGCGCCCTTGGAGCCGTAGAGCAGCTTGTGCTCGAAAAGGAGTACCGGGTTGTCGTCGCGGATGGCGGCACGCAAAAGCCCCACCGCATCGTAGGCCGTGGCGGGACAGGCGATCTTGAATCCGGGCGCCTGCAAGAACATGCTTTCCAGGTTTTGCGCGTGCTGCGTGCCGCGGCCCGTCGCCCCCGTGGGCGCGCGCATGACGAAGGGCACCTTGATCTTGCCGCCGGACATGTAGCGCATCTTCGCGACCTGGTTCACCATCTGGTCCATGGCGCACAGGAGAAAGTCCCCGTACTGCACGTCCGCCACGGGACGCAGCCCCATGAGCGCCGCGCCGAGGGCCACGCCCGTGAAGCCCGCTTCGGAGATGGGCGTGTTGATCATGCGGTCCTTGAAATCCTCCTCCAGGCCCAGTGTCACCGTGAAAGCGCCGCCCCAGCCGCCGGGAATGGCGATGTCTTCCCCGATGCAGAAAACCCGCTCGTCCCGGTTCATTTCTTCACGAAGCGTCTGTCGGAGCGCTTCGGCAATGCTCAATCGTGCCAATTCCGTACCTCTCTTCCCGTGTAATCCGCGTAATGTTCCGGTGATCTCAGGCCCAGAGCCCTTCCAGGGCGAACTCGGGAGCCGGGTCCGGCGCGGCCTGGGCGGATTCCACGGCGCGTTCGATCTCTGCGTCAATCTCCTCGCGGAACATGTCCAGCTCGGCCTCGGTGACCAGCCCCTTCTCCACCAGGTACCTGGCGAATCGCCTGATGGGTTCCCGCTTCCTGGCCTCCCGGCGCTGCTCCTTGGGCTGATAGTTGCAGGGGTCTCGCCGGGAATGGCCCGTGATGCGGTAGGTGACAGCCTCGATCAAGGTGGGCCCCTCCCCGTTGCGTGCCCGTTCCACCGCGCCCCGCGCCGCTTCATACATGGCGACCACATCGTTGCCGTCCACCGTGACCCCCGGTATGCCGTAGCCCGCGGCCCGGTCGGAAACCTTTTCAAGCTTCACCGTGTCGGCGATGGGCGTGGAGGCCGAATACAGGTTGTTCTCGATGACGTAAATGACGGGGAGATCCCAGATGGCGCCCATGTTGACGCCCTCGTGGAAGGCGCCCTCGTTCACGGCGCCGTCGCCCGAAAAGCTGACCGCCACCCGTTTTTCGCCGCGCATCTTGAAGGCCAGGGCGCAGCCCGTGGCGATGGGCACGCCTCCGCCCACGATGGCAATGGCGGGCAGCATCCCCTTTTCCAGGTCGCCCACGTGCATGGAGCCCCCCTTGCCACAACAACACCCGGAAGGTTTCCCGAAAAGCTCGTGCAGCAGCGATTCGGCGCTAAGGCCCTTCGCCAGCGCGTGGCCATGGGGACGGTGGGTGCTGGTGATGATGTCGTCAGTATTCAGCGCGGCGCAAACCCCCGCGGCTATCGCCTCCTGTCCCTGGTACTGGTGGATGGTGCCCGGCATGATGCCCTCCAGAAAGAGGAACTTCACCCGGTCCTCGAACTGCCGGATGAGGACCATCTTCCGGTACAGGTCCAGCAGAAAAGTCGGCTCATACTTCGACGGCATGTATTCTTCCTTTCCCGGGGTCATCCGGGGATTTCCTCGCCGGGTTCTCCCAGGTAGGCGATCACGTCCCCCACCTGAACCTCGGCGCCTTCGGTCACCATTTTCTTCAGTAACGTGCCGCGCGCGAAAGACTCCAGGTCCGTGAGGGCCTTGTCGGTCTGGATCTCGGCGATCACGTCGCCGCGGTCGATGGTTTCACCTTCCTCGACAAGCCAGGTCTCCAGGACCATGGTGTCCACGGTGGTTCCCATGTCCGGGATCTTGATTGCTGTCGCCATGATTCGATAATCCCCTTCCGCCTACCGGCCCAGTCCAAGCGCTTCCCGGATAATGACGCCCGCCTGCACGGGATCACCCGAGGCCACGGCCACGTCAAAAGACGCCTGGCCAACCTTCTCCAGCGCGTTGAGCAGGCCGTCTATCCAGCTTTGACACGCCTTCGCCGCATCGACACCGTCGATGCGGAAGGGAAAGATGTCGAGGGTGAGCCAGCCCTGGTACCCGACACGCTTGAGCCAGTACAGCAATTCCAGATCCTCGATGAGATTCACCGAACCGAAAATCATGTCGTCGTCCCAGGCGCGGTAGTTGTCGTTCAGGTGCAGGTAATCCAGCTTGCCGTAGGCGTTCAGAAATGCCACGGCCTCCGCGATGTTTTCTCCCGCCGCCATGGCATGACCCACGTCCAGGAGCACCCCCGTGTTATCGATGCCGTCCAGGAGCATCAGCGTCCGCGCCGCGCTGTCGATAAAGCAGTGACGGCGGGGCTCCTTGAGCTTGTACTCCACCAGCACCTTCACCTGGTCGTTGTGGCCCGCGCACGCGGCGATGCCCTCACGCAGCCACGACCAGGCCGAAACGTAGTCCGCCTGGAAGGGGTAGTCGAAGCCATCCTGCCCCGGCCAGACATCCACGTAGGGACAATCGAGTTCGGCGGCCCAGTCCATGACCTTCCGCACTTCGTCGATGGCGGCCTGCCGGGTCGCGGCGTCCGACGCCGCGAGGCTGCCCTTGCCCCATTTCGCCTGTGTCCAGAGATCGGGCACCAGCATGGGGATCTTCAGGTTTCTGTCCCTGAACTTTTGCGCCACTTCGCGCACATTCCCATCGTTGACATGCCAGTTGCCCACCAACTCCAGCCCGTCGATGCTGCCCACTTCCAGCGAGCGGTCCAGCATCTCGTCCATCGTGAAATCACGCTTGTAGCCGCCTTGGCAATAGCGGTCCGCGCAGTTGCCAAAGGTCGGCAGACAGGCGCCAAAGTAGTAGTCCTTCAACATGGCTTGGTCCTCCGTTCAGGAAAGCCCCGATGCTTCGATTCGCAGATACGTTTCGTAACGCTTCTTCCAGTACCCGTCGTCATCGACCGGCCCGTATGTTTTCAGGGGGAATGAGTTTTTTACGACGGACCGGATTCCCTCCGGACCGCCCAGTTCGGCGGCGGCCTGGGTCAGCAGGTTCCCCGCGGCGGTGGCCTGCTTCGGGCCCGCGGCCACGGGTACGCCACAAGCCGCCGCGGTAAACCGGCACAGGGGTTGGTTGAGTGAACCGCCACCCACCACGTGAATCCGGTTGATACTTTTTCCCGTGACAGCCCTCAAATCCTCCAGGCTTTGCCGATAGCAGAGCGCCAGGCTCTCAAGAATGCAGCGGGTTACCTCGGGCACGGAATCCGGCGCGGTCTGTCCGGTGGCCCGGCAGAAGCGCTGAATCTCTTCCACCATGTCGGACGGGACGAGGAAACCGGGGTGCGCCACCGATACCAGCGGCCCCCCTTTGGGTGCTTCCCACGCCGCCGCCGCGAGTTCCCCGTAGGAGAGTTCCTTCCCCTGGCGCCGCCATGAGGCCCGCGCCTGTTGAAGCAGCCACAGGCCCATCAGGTTCTTGCAGACGAAGTTTCCGCCGAATGCCGGCTCGTTGCACACGCCCGCCGCGCGGGCACGGTCCGACGTGATCACTTCGGCCGAGAGCGTGCCGAAGACCGACCACGTGCCAGAACTGATAAACGCCCAATCCTCGCCCTCCCCCGGCACCGAGGCCACGGCCGCCGCCGTGTCGTGTGTGCAGGTGGCAAAAACGGGCGCATGCGTCAGGCCGGTGGCGGCCTTCGCCGCCTCGCTCAATTCACCCAAGAGCGTGCCGGGTTCCACGATCTCCGGAAGAATCTCCACCGGCAGATCGAGCATTCCCAGCAGTTCGGCGTCCCATGCGCGGGTGCGGGGATCGTAGAGTTGCGTGGTCCCCGCGAGGGTGTGCTCCGCCACCTTCGCCCCGCACAGGAAGCAGGCCAGCAAACTGGGGATGTTGAGCAGGCAAGCCGTCCGTTCGAGCACCTCCGGGCTGCGTTCGGCGACGGCCTTCAGTTGGAACAACGTGTGAATGGCGTTCACGTTGAGGCCCGTGCGACGAAAAATTTCCCCGGGCTCCACCGTGGCCGACACCGCCTCCACCATGCCCTCGGTGCGCCCGTCCCGGTAGCAAACGGGATTCTGTAAAAGGTTGTCCTGCTTGTCCAGGAGGCCGAAGTCCAGGGCCCAGCTATCCACGCCGATGCCATCGGCTTCCGGTCCGTACCGCCGCGCGAAGAGGGACAACCCCTCCAGCATATTCTTGTAGATGCCGAGGATATCCCAATAGAGGGTGCCGTTCACGTTGACCGGACCGTTGGGGAAACGGAGCAATTCCGTGATTTCCAACGTGCCGCCGTCAAGTTGGCCCAACATGCAACGCCCGCTTTCGGCGCCCAGGTCAAATGCGAGATACCGCTTCACTTTTGCGTCAGCCCTTTTCTTCCTCATTCCCACGGTCCCCCGCGGGAACGCCTAACCCGGCCAAGCCGGAACCAGGTTTTTGTCTCCACGGAGAACCCTGGGGCCAAGGAAAAGATGCAATCACCTTTTCGTGCCTATTTGTAAAGAAATGTACTGGTAAGAGACTATCGCGGGCGTCTCGCCTGAATTGTCACGTGACCCGCGAAGCCGTGCGCCAAGAACGTTACCGGCAACATCACCAGGATCGTTATCCCCGTGAAAGCGTAACTGTTCACGGCGCAGTCTTCACTTGAATGTGGCACAGCCGCCCTCGGCTGTGAGGCCGGTAGGCCTCAAGCCATCCAATGTCACGGCGAACACCGTCATTTCAGCATAATACGGCGGTCTGCGCCGCGGCGCTTTTCCATTGAAGTCCTACGGACTCCACAGCGTCACATAAGAAAACAAAGCTCTATCCTCCCTCTATCGGTCCCAACCGGCCCCATTGTCCAAGGGCGGGCGCGGGATGCCGTAAACGGTTACCGCTTTTCCTGCCGCACTTTTGGGTCGTCAAAAAAACGATGGTCGGCCGTGCCGGATTCAATCATCAAACTTCATGGGCTTGGGATGGAACTCGGGAGCCACCCGCAGCCACGGCGCCTTGGGACGCTCGATGTAACCCCAATGCTCGATGGCGCGGCGCAACTCGCCATTTTCGGGTTTCTTCGCAAACTCGATGAAGTCGTCTTCCGACAGCGCGCCGGCAATGGCCTGTTGCCAGGATTTCGCGCCCGCCGTGTACCCGTCGGGGTGGCCCAACATGCCGCCGCCCGCGGGGATGACAATGTCCGTGCCGTATTCGCCGATGATGATGGGCGCCAGGCCGGGATAGACGCCCGCACAGGGCATGGGGAAAGTCGGCTTGATATACCCCCAGGGGGCGAGCTGCATGAAAGAAGTCCGCAACCCCTCTTCCATGGACACCATGGGGATGGAGGACCAGTAGGTGGGCGTCAGCATCAGGTCCGCCCCGCAGAGGCGACACAACTTGGCCAGCACGGGCCAGGCCATCTGCTTCATCATGGCGATCATGTGGGAAGCGTGCAGCATGACCGGAACCGTGATATCGGGGTCCGACGTGAGGCGCCGCAACGCGGGCAGACCGGCCGAATAGGCCACCAGCAGGCCGTTTGCGCCCAGTTCGATGGCCCGTTTCGCCTTGGCGACCATCTTGTCGCTTTCATCGGTGATGCTGCACAGGTAGATCATTTTCTTGCCCATCTTGTCGGCCGCCCGGTTGATGGCGTCCATGATGACGGGCACGCGCTGTTCCGCCGTGCTGTTGTAGGCGTCGGCGAGCATCTCGTCGTCCTTGCACATGTCGGCGCCCCCCAGGGCGGTCTGGTAGACCTGGTTGGCCGTCTGCTCGGGGGTCATGCCCATCTTCGGCTTGATGATGTGCAGCGAGAGCGGACGTTCCTTGACCCCCGTCAATTCCCGCACGCCCGGCACCCCGAACTTCGGCCCCTGGAACTTTTTCAGCAGGTTCTTACCGATGAATATATCCGTCATGATGAGGTTCTTGGAGTAGGCGAAGCAGTTGCCCGCCACGGCCAGGAGCATCATGGGCAGGTTGTCGCCCCAGGCGCGGATGGGGAAGGCCAGTTGGACCACGGCCGCCTTCGTGTATTCATCTTCCCCGGGGATCTCGTGATACCCCACCATGCGGCTGGACATGGCGGCGCGCAACTCATCCGTATCCTCCGCCACCTTTTCCCAGGTGCCGGTCGAGCCCTCCAGACCCATGGCCTGAACAAGCGAGAAGTGGTCGAGGAACTTGATTCCCTCCAGGCGGTCCTTCATGTAATAGGACGCGATCACGTGATTGTCGAGATCTATTCCGTCCAGCATGTTGAGGAAAATGTTGGGGTCATAGTAGCGTTTGTACATGGAACTTCTTCCTTCCTTGTTTTTGTCGGAATGGCTCAGCGAAGCAATCGTTGCACCCGCTTCTCGGCAAGCTCCGCCAACGCGGTGGCGCCACGGGATCGCCAACTTCCCACGACGAAGTACAGCGCATCGATCAGGCACAGTTGGGCAATATGCGAGGAGGACACCGCCGCGTTGGCGCGTCGCTACTCGAACGAGGTCGTCAGCACAAAGTCACAGGCCTTGGCCAGGGATGATTGCGGGTAGTTCGTAATAGCCACCGCCCTCGCCGCGCACGTACGCGCCGCCTCGACGCTCTCCACCACCGAACGGGTCAAGCCGGTGTGACTCACGCCGATGACGACATCGCTTTTCCCCAGGTTTTCCGTCACGAATACCTGGAGATAGGGGTCCGTCAACGCCGATGCCGTGAGCCCCAGGCTCATGAAGCGCGTGGCCGCCTGCCGGGCCACCAGCCCCGAAGCGCCCACGCCAAGCACATACACCCGGTGCGATTCATGGATCAACCGGGCCACTTCGACAAAGACTTCCCGGCTGATCAGCTTCTCCGTTTCCCGGATGCTGCGCCGGTTGCATTCAAAAACATAGTGCATGATGTCATGGGGGGCGGCATGGGCATCGAAAACCCCCAGGGACGGCGGCTGTTGGGCAAGCGAGGCGGCAAGATCCAGTTGAAACTCCTTGTAACCCGAATAGCCGATGGTGGTGCAAAAACGGGAAACCGACGATACGGCGGCCTTGGATCGCAAGGCGAATTCATTGATGGTCACGTTCAGGGCCTGCTCGGGGTTTTCCAGCACAAAAGCGGCAATCGCCGGCACGGAACCCTTGCCCTGTTTCGTCCAGGCGCGAAGCCGGGCCAGGCAGTTTCCGTTCAAATCCTTCGTGTTGGCTGAAGCGTTCATATGGGCCCCTTTATGGATGACAGCGTAGCATAAAGAAATACCATTATGCAATATACTCCTGGAATTTTTTTACATATCGTTAATGGGGACACCCGGACCCAAGGCATGGTTCTTGTTCCGGTACATCCTGGGAGACTCCCCGGCGTACCGTCGAAAACACCGGGAAAAATGATTGCTGTCGGTAAAACCCGTGCTTTCCCCAATGGCCGTCATGCTCATGTCCGTAAAGAGAAGCAGTTCCCGCGCGCGGTCGATTCGGCGGCGCATGACGTATTCCATGGGCGTGCAGGCCAGGTGCTTCCGAAAGGCCCGCTGCAGCGAGCTTCGGGACGTACAGGCCGCGCCGGACAGCGCGTCAAGGGTCAGAGCGTCGGCGTAATGGTCCTCGATGTAGGCCAATGCTTTCGCCAACGGTACATTCCGGGTGCCCGTGGGCAATACGTGCTCCGGGTAATAACGGCAAAGACAAACGATCAGCAAGGCGAACCACGCACGAACCTCCGTGTGTCTTTCCGGCGAATCATGCTCGCAGGACCTTAACAGCGACTCGGCCAGGCTCTCCGCTTGCGCCCACGCCTCACCCTGTAAATGGACGCAAAAAACAGACTTTTGCCCATGATACAAAAGATTGGGGGGCCAGTCCGGCCCGAACAGCCCGAGGGCGCCAGGCATCAGGGTGAGTTCCTGGACCTGGTGAAGGTAGATGGCCGGATCAAAATCGAAAATCATCACGTGCAATTCGTCCACATCCGGGTACGCATGGGCGTGACCAACGGGAACGTAGAAAACATCCCCCGGGCCAAGCGGGTATTCCCAGCCCCGCACACGATGGACTCCCCGCCCCTGGCGGACCAGGACCAGTTCACCAAACGGGTGCTCATGTTCCCCGATTTCTCCGGCTTCAACACACCGCATCGCCCCATGAAGACGTAAGCCGGAGTGCGGGACAAAAGCCTGCCCCCCTCCGGACAAGGGGGTCGCATCAACACGCATCGCTACGCATTCCTCCACCGCCCTCACGCCGGGAGCTCCGTCTTCGCCCAACAGGCGGATCCGTTTATTGCCGCCCGACGCAGGAGCACTTGACCTCGTGGTGCTAGTTTTTGGCCCTTCTGTTAAGGACAGCAAATCCCTTCGGGGTTACAATCGATAATAGAAATTAGTTCCCATATTGTCAAGACTTTTGTAAGTAATTTAACAAGAGGAAAATAAAGGAGACCGTCAGAATGAACAAGAGAGGCTTTACACTCATCGAGCTCTTGGTCGTCATCGCCATTATTGGCATCCTGGCCGCCATCTTGCTGCCCGCCCTGGCGCGGGCGCGGGAGGCGGCACGACGCGCATCATGCGCCAACAACCTCAAGCAGTGGGGAATCATCTTCAAGATGTATTCCGGCGAAGACCGGGGCGGACTCTATCCCGGTCATTCCACGGTGAACATCCCATCGTGGACGACGGCACACCTGGCCTACGCGGGCGAGGTGCTCTACCCGGACTACTGGACGGATCCAAACATTGCCGTCTGTCCTTCGGATCCCCGGGGCGACCTCTGGGGAGAGCGCTTTGGCGTGAAAGACGATTTCGCCCAGCAGATTCAGGACATTGCGACCATCGCGCAGGGCCAAAACAACAACCGGGCATGTTTGAACTTCATGCTTTCGCAACCGGTTTCGTATTGGTATGTGCCCAACGCGGCCCGAACCGAGGCCACCTTATGGGGGGTCAGCGCGGCCTATAATATCTCCTATGCCCGCCCGGGCTTTTACGACAACCCGCAGACATCGGGACAGGAGATGATCAACCAAGGCTGTGACGGGACCGCCTTCAGTCAATTCAACAACTTCGTGGTGGACCTCAGAAATTATGCTCCCTGGAACAGTGACATCAATGTGCAGGACCATATCTTTGCCATCTTCGGCCCGCAGGTCGATGACGATGGCAGTCCGTGGCCGTCAACCCTTCCCCGCCTGAAAGACGGCATTGAGCGTTTCTTTATCACGGACATCAACAACCCGGCGGCCGGGGCCATCGCGCAAAGCACCTTGCCCATCATGATGGACGCTTTTTCCGAGGAAGGCATCTACAAATGGTTGGCCACCGCCGGCATTGATCAGACCCACGCCGCGGACACGGGCATCATGCGTTTCAACCATGTCCCCGGCGGATGCAACGTGCTCTGGATGGATGGCCATGTGGAATTCATCAAGTTCAAGAGCAAATTCCCCATTGCCAATGCTTCCGACATTGGCGGCATCGTGGGCACGGTGGGCAACTCCTTCAGCTTTTGGTCCGCGGTCTTTGGCGGAGGCGGCTGATTCGACCCGGTCACTTTCCCGGATGGGACCCGGGACCGCATGCGCGGTTCCGGTCCCCTTTCGTCTTCTTGCCGTCACGGGCCGGGTATCCCCGAAGAGAGGGGGAAGGGGACGGTGTATTTTGCTCCAGTCAGGCAAACACCCCGGGATGGGTATCCCTTGAACGCGCCGGGAGAACACTGTGCAATACTCCATGGTCCGTCAATGCACGGCCGCCCTCGGTCTGGCGATGATAGGAACTATCGTGGCGTTTTCGGAAACGTTGCCCGTGTGCATTGACGTCGCCGCCGATAAAACAACCGTGCCCATGGGCGGCTCCGTGTCGCTGGACGTTCAGGTCTCCGACGCCCGATCCGCCGCCCCGCTGGCCTCCTGTCTTCTTCTCGCTTATGTAAACGGGCGTCGCTGGGGGGCGCACGAGGTTACCGGCGAAGAGGGCCACGGGCGAATCATCCTGCCCTTCCCAAACGTTGGCCCGGCCTCGGTACAGGTGCGCGCCCTGCCCGGTTTCAGGGACACCTGCATCGTCTGGACCAAGAACGCCGCGTGCGAAAATGCCTTCCTGGCCACGCGCTTCCAGGAAACAGCGCCGGTCGATGCCGCGCGCCTCCGGGCTTCGGCAAACCACACGGCGCGTATTTACCTGAACGGAACGCTTCTGGCCATGGCGAAAGGAATCGACTCGGCAACGACGACTTCCGTGGCGCCGGGGCTTTTCCGCCGCGGCGGCAATATGCTGGCCGTGGAGGCGAAGAAGGGAACCGGCATCGCGGGTGTCGCGGTCCAACTGGAATACATGACCGACGGCCGGCGACGCCTCCTGGTGACCGACCGCCGCTGGGAAGCCTGGGAGGCGCCACCCGCCGCCTGGCCCGAACCGGTGGAAAAAGGACAGCCCGTTCGGGTCCCGGGAAGGCTTCAGGATGCCGTATGGAAAGCGGCTCACTTCGAGGATTGGCCGGGGGGCGTGCGGCGCGATGATCTCTTTGCAGGCAGACCGCTTCCTGGGAACGCCACCGTATCGGAACCCATCACCGTGCAGGTAACCCGCCGAATGATCCCATCACGGCGCGACCCGGACCATCTCGTCGGCATGCAGTGGGGCAGCTACTTTTTCAAGGAGATGTTCTACTGGCACAACACGCAGGCCGTGCCCATGGTGGGCCTCTACGAATCCTACAACCCCGACGTTATCCGGCAGCACGCCCTCTGGCTGATGGACATGGGCGTGGACTTCATTTCCGCCGACTGGCCCATCTATATCCCTCCCGCGGAAGACGGCAGCCAGCATTGGGAGAACCGTTCGGACGCGGCGAACTTGCAGATTCATTCGACCGAAGTCACGCTTGAGGTGTATGCGCAACTCCGGGATGAAGGCTATCCCGCACCCCAGTTGGTCATCATGCCCTTCCTCGGAAATGGTCCCGTTAACAGCCCGGAGACCGTCAACGAAGAGCTCGAATGGCTCCACAACCACTTCATCCGAAATCCCCGCTTCAAAGGACTGTGGGTGATGGTGGACGGGAAACCGCTCATCGTATTGCTGCACAATACCGTCGTTCCCGCCTGGGAAGCCTTCGACACCCCCATCGACGATACTCATTTCACCATTCGCTACATGGGCGCCCAACTCCAGCTCACGAAGGTAGACCGCCACGGCTACTGGTCTTGGATGGACGGGACGCCGGACCCGGTGGTCACCTATCGCGATGGCGTGGCGGAGGTTTGTACACCTTCCGCGGGCTTTTTTGGCTCACGTATGTGGCTTGCCGATGATGCATGGGGCCGCCGAAACGGTACCACGCTGATTCACACGTTCAAAACGGCTTTGAAGCACAAACCGCGCTTCGTCCTGCTCCATCAGTGGAACGAGTTCACCGGCCAGCTTGAGGGTTATCCCTACCCCGGCAACCTCTACGGCGACACCTACAGCGTGGAACTCTCCGACGACATCGAGCCCGTCTCGTTAACCGCGGACGGGTATCGCGGTGATGACGGGGGATGGGGGTATAAAAGCTTCAATGTCGCTCAAGCACTCATCGCCCTGTACAAGGAGCGGGAGCCGGAGACCACCGTACTGGCTGTTTACCCGCCGAATCCCGGGCAGGTAGTGACGGCGAACAGCCTGGAGGTGCGTTGGGAAGTGGCCGGAAAGAAGCCTGATTCCTTCACGCTGCTGCTGGATAATAACCTGTTGGCCCATGGGATTCGAGAAAACAGCTATTCCCTGGCCCTTTCCCGCGTGGTTGAGGGCGATCATATCCTGACGATCATCGCGGAAGGCGCCCGAACAAAGTTTCCCCTCGCGCGAGACCACGCCGACGTACCCCTGGATACGCCGGTCCCGTTGCGCGTGGACACGCCATTCACCCTGCGGAAGCCCTGAGGATTTGCCGTCATGTCCGTTCCGATACGCATGCACACCGAGAACTCGAAATGCTTCGAGTTCCGCGGACGGGACCGGATATCGAAGGGCGCGACAACCCTATGGGTATGTTGGAATACCGCCACGCTGGGGCCGGGCATGAACGGGGAAAGCCAGATCCGCCAAGGTGAAATGATGCGCCGGGGTGTAACGGGCAAAATCTTCGGGGAAGAGAACGGACCGCGCGTCAACGGGTTTTCCAGGCCCGGCATATGCTTGCTCTTCCTTGTACTCATGATGGGACCCGCCGCCACGCAGGCGGTTGGGAAGGCATTTCACGTGATGAAAAACGATCAGAAGGTTGAGTTACGATCACCCCTGTTCACGCTTTCCCTCGATACGTCCGCGGGGCTGCGCGCCGATCGGTGGGAAAACAGGTTGACGGGACGGATCATATCCCTCGGTGGTGGAAGTGAAGTGGAGATCGATCTGGACACCGCCGAATCGCGGATTTGGCTACCCGGACTCCCGGCCACGGTGCTTATCCCCGCCGACGCCCGCGGCAAACCGCTCTCACTCACGATGGGCGGATTCGGGCTCTACGATTACCGCTTCATGCGGGTGCTGCTTAACGGCCACGAGGTGGGCGTGCGCGATGCGCCGGAACGGTGGCGCGCTCCCCTGGTCATCGACCTGGGGCCCGGCTCGCCCATGCATTCCTATGTGCGCTTTGGGGAGGAGAACGAGATCGCTGCGGAACTCTCAGGGCTTGCGGACCGTTCGCCCCGCCTGGAAGAACTGGATCCACGGGGCACCCGGGGACTCCCCGACCCCATACAATGGCCGGCAACCTTCGAGAAGTACCTCACCATTGGCGTCCCCATGGAAACGCCGCGATGGGAAGCCGCCCGGGGAAGGTTCAACCAGAAGGAAGATGGTTACGAGGCGGTCTTCCGCTTTTCGGCCAGGGGCATGCCCATCTCGGCCACGGTGACGTACCGCTGGAACAATGAAACGCCCGTGTTGCGGAAATCCGTGGAGATACTCCATTCCGGAACCGAAACGCGGCGACTGCTTCACGCACGCCTGGGAGACTATCCCACAGACGCACGGGTTTCCGACGGTGAGCGGGGATTCCCCGTGTACCTGGATAACGAGTTCTTCCTGAGTCTGGCCCATCCCGCCGGATGGGCCACGGGCCACGATGGCCGTGCATTACTCCGGCAATACCCGGGGACGGTGCTGAAGCCGGGCGTTCCCTTTCGCGCCTTCGACGTGATCATGGGCGTGACGAAAGCAGGTTCGGGGAAGGCCGGTTTTGTCGCCTATCTGCGCCGGCACATGCGACGCGTGGTCCGGGGACACGACCGGCCCTACGCAATCTTCTCGAATTTCGGTTCCTGGCCCCTGGAGCCGAATAACTTCAACAATCCAAGGTTCTCCCAGAATAGCGAGGAGGACGTGCTGCACAGCCTTGCTCGCCTGGCCGAAAGCCAGAAAGCAACGGGGCGGCTCTTCGATACGTGCAGTGTCGATTTCTGGCTGGACCACGCGGGCAATTTCAGACAGTTCGAGCCGCGCTACTTCCCCAATGGCTTTACGAAGATCAAGAACGCGCTGGATGAATTGGGCATTGCACCGGGGTTGTGGGTCTCCACGTCCTATCTCGGCTGGGGCCTGGGCCGGAATGCGGCCCTCAACGCCTGCAAGATGCCGTCGGGGAACGCCCACTGTCTCGCCGCGGAGCCTTACCGCACGGTCTTTGCCTCGGGCCTCGAATACCAGATCAGGAAGAACGGCATCCGGCAGATCAAAGTGGATGGACTGTACGGAAACTGCGACAGCCCTGGCCATGGACACCTTCCGGGAGTATATTCGACGGAAGCCCAGTTTAGCGCCATGGTGGATGCCTGCAAGCGCTGGGATGCGGCCAATCCGGACGTATTCATCATGCTTTACTGGGGTTCCCGGTCGCCGTGGTGGCTGATCTGGGCGGACACGCTCTTTGACCCGGGCGTCATGATCGAAGCCTCTACCCCAGCGGAGTATCCCACGCCCCATGCCCGCGACAGTGTCACCGTTGGCCTGGATCAAGCCCAGTGGTACTGCGATGAGGTACCGAGACTGGGCAAGGACTCGCTGGGCATCTGGCTGTCGGACTGGTGGTGGAACAGCTCTATCGGCAAGGAGCGATGGCAGGAAGGCTTCGTCATGGATCTCTGCCGGGGAAGCCTCCTCGCGCAGATCTGGAGCGGCCGCGACCGGTTGTCCGAGCCGGAGTGGAAACAGCTCGCGGTCTTCATCCGGTTGCTCAAGGCACGGCCCGAATGCTTCGGGAATCCGCGGTTTATCCTGGGTAACCCCTGGAATGACGAACCCTATGGATACCGTTGCACCGACGGAAAAAGGGCCTTCCTCGCCATCAACAACTGTGTCTGGGGAGACACGGCGATAACGCTTAAGCTGGATTCGGCATGGGGGCTTCCCGACGGTAAACGCTGGGATCTCTACCGGTGGTATCCCGCCCCGGCACGGCTCAAGGGAGAAGAAAGGGACTTTGGAAGCCGCGCCACCATCAGCCTGAGACCCTTTGAAGTGGTGCTGCTCGAAGTGGTTCCCGCCGGGCAGCCGCCGTCGTTGGATCGCGTGTTTGACGCGGGCCCCATACCCAAGGGCTTCGCCGAGGCCAGCCGCCCGGTAGAAATCCTTGTCCAGCACCTCGACGGAGACACTTCGGGCAAGACACGCATTTCGGGTCGCCTGTCCAAAGCGCCCTCCGGCGGAACCCTGGTTATTGCCGCCTCCATGTCCCGGAACGGGCAGGCATCCATGGTGAACGACATTGGAGAGCACTTCACCGTCCGGGGCCGATTGGGTGAACAGTCGCTAAGCGCCCGGCCCGTGCTTGGACAGGAAACCTATCCGGTCTGCTGGCAAGCGTGGCGTATGACCATTTCGCCGGCACCGGGACCGGTGTCTTTTGAACTGGACATTGCGGCAAGCGTTGAATCGGACATTCAGTTCAAGTACTCGGTCTATTTTGTCCCACACTGAAGGAGCACGGTCGTGCCGCACCCACGAGGAGGTTGGAGATGAAATCCGGTAACGGCGTCTTTTGCTTGACGGGACGAACCCGTTTTCTCACGCTGACCATGCTGATTTCCGCATTTGCGGCGGCCCACGCCACGGGGCAGGAGGCGACGCTTGGCAGCCGCTTCCATGCACCATGGGATAACTACAGCGACACGTGGGCGGCGACGGACGCCTTGGGAAGGCGCGTCGCAACACATGAGGAGGTTGGCCCTCCCCGAAGCAACCGCTGGGTGGGCATCTTCTACTTTCTGTGGCACGGCGCGCATGTACGCGGGGGGCCTTGGGATGTTACCCGCATCCTGAACATGGACCCGGAGGCGGCTCAAAAGAAGGACAGTCCGCTTTGGGGACCGATAGGCGCGCCTCATCACTGGGGAGAGCCCCTCTTTGGATACTACCTTGGGGATGACCGGTGGGTCCTGCGCAAGCATGCGCAGATGCTGGCGGATGCGGGCGTGGATACGCTCATCTTTGATGTCAGCAACAGACTCATCTACGAAGAGAACTACACCGCCCTTTTCGACACGCTCGAGGCGGTACGCGCCGAAGGAAACGCCACGCCCTATGTGGCTTTCCTGGCGCCATTCGGGGACCCGGGGAGCACGGTCAGGGAACTCTACGATAAGCTCTACTCGAAAGGACGTTATGAAGACTTGTGGTTTCGTTGGGAAGGAAAACCGCTTATTCTCGCCAATCCGGACATGGTGTCCGATGGCGAGGGAAACATGGAACGCAACACGCCCAACGAGCTGAAGCCCGGCCACACGCTTGGGCAATCCTTCACCGTGGGCAAATCCTTTGACGGCGTGGGGGGGTGCTTTCCCACCTATGCGGAGACCGATTCCGCCATGACGCTGACACTTTTCAGGGATGGTCCCGAGGGCAAACGGCTTATCAGTAAATCCTTTGAAGCCGTCCAGGATAATGCGTGGGTGTCGCTGAAGTCCGGGGAAGCCCTGCCGGCCGGAAGCTACTACCTGGAGGCCTCCGGGGCACGGGGGAAAATCGGCTGGTGGAGCCATACCGGTGATGTCTATGCGGCGGGCTCAGCCTTTGCCGATGGTGTCGCCATTGCCGGGGACCGGACCATCCGCATTGACACCGTCAACCCCGGTCAACCGTCCATGCGCGATTTCTTTACTTTCAGGACGCCTCAGCCCTCCATGTTCGCCGGCTCAACGGGCGGCAACGTGTGGGGTTGGCTTCAGGCGTACCCGCAGAACGTTTTCCCGGACGAAAAGGGCCAGCCCGAGGAGATGGCCGTTGGCGTCGCCCAGAATGCCATCACCGAAGCGGAAGTGGAGGAATACCGGCGTCGCGCGGGCGCGGATGAGAACGCGCCCGCATGGACGTTTTTGCCGCCATCGGCGGGCCATAAACTGGGCGTTCACGGCGTGCGTCTCTTCAGCGACCCACGTTCCCGCAGTCGCAACTACCACGAGGGCCAAAACGACAGGTCCCCCGGCGCCGTGCGCCACGGTTACAATTTCGCGGAACAATGGGACCGTGCCTTGCAGGCCGACCCGGCTTTCATCTTCGTTACAGGTTGGAACGAGTGGTTCGCCGGGAGACTGTCGGAACCCATTGGCGAGACAAACGTGCCCGTCATGTTCTGCGATGCCTATGACCAGGTCGGCAGCCGCGACGTGGAACCCATGAAAGGTGGATATAGTGACAACTACTATTATCAGATGGTCAACTACATTCGCCGCTTCAAAGGGGCCAGGGCATTACCCGTTGCATCGCGGCCAAGATCCATCGACATCACGGGATCCTTCTCGCAGTGGTCCGCCGTCAGCCCGGAATACCGCGACAACATGGGCGACACGGTACACCGCGACCATCCCGGCTTCAACACGGTGACCCGCTATCAAAACGCCACCGGGCGCAACGACATCATCCTGTCGAAGGTGGCACGCGACGCAGGGAAGCTCTACTTTTATGTCAAGACACGCGAAGCCATGTCGCCCTATAGCGACCCGGACTGGATGGTCCTTTTCATCAACACCGACCGCGATCCCGCGACCGGCTGGGAAGGCTACGACATCGCCATCAACCGCAGACTGTTGGATGGCGCGACCAGTGTCGTGGAACACACGGCCAACGGCTGGAACTGGCAGCCCAGGGACACGGCACGGTTTGCCGTACAGGCTAATGAACTCATGCTTGCCGTTGGGCGGAAGTCCCTTGGCCTTTCGGAAAATCACGCCTTGGACATTGAATTCAAGTGGGCCGACAACTTCCGGCTTGAGGACGATATCGATGCCTTTACCCTGAACGGCGACAGCGCCCCCTTTGGCCGCTTCAATTACCGTTACAAAACTGAATGACGAACCACGCTCGGAGGGATGACCATGCTAATCGAATACGAAACCTACCTGGACAAGATCCATGGCGGCTGGCTGGGCAAATGTATCGGCGGCACCATCGGCGCGCGCTTTGAGGGCCGGAAACACTGGATTGAGGTCGGCCCCGGTGAACTCTTTCCGGACACCGTGCCGCCCAACGATGATCTTGATATCCCGGTGCTTTGGCTGAAGGTGCTGGAGGAGAAGGGCCCCCATCTTCAGCCCGAGGACCTGGCAGATGCCTGGCTGGAATACTGTTGGTACCCCTTCTGCGAATACGGGAACTTCCGCCGAAACTGGCGCCTGGGCATCCAGCCGCCCATGTCCGGGAAATACAACAATGCGTTCTACGACACCGGCATGGGCTGCATCATCCGTTCCGAGATCTGGGGCTACAGTTTTCCCGGCGCCCCCGACCTGGCCGCGCGTTTCGCCGAACTGGACGGCGGGCTTGATCATGGGCCGGAAGCAATTGCGATGGAGCAGATGTTCGCGGCCATGTCGGCGATGGCTTTCACGATCTCGGATATTCGACGCCTGATCGAGATCTGCCTGCACTTCATGCCAAGGAAATACCCGCTTCGGCGTCTCATCGACGCCGTCATGGAGGCTCATGACCAAGGTCTGTCCCTGCGCGAAGCGCGGGATCGCTACCTGCTTCTGGGCGCGAAACCCGAGGCTTGCGATACCTACGCGAACATCCCCATCATCTTTCTCGCTCTGCTCTACGGGGAGAACGATTTCGAAGCGACCATGCGCGCCGGCCTCGCATGCGCCTACGATGTTGACTCCACCCTCGCCACTACCGGCGCCTTCCTCGGCCAGATTCTCGGTGCCAGGAACATACCCGCCGCGATGCGGGAACCTGTCGGCGATGAACTCATCATGGGGATTGATTACCACCGTCCGGAGATGACCCTGTCGGCGCTGGCGCGCGATAACGCCCGGATGGGCATCCTTCTCGGTCATGCGTGCGCCAGCGGCGTGGAAATCACCGGGGCGCCCGTTGTTGATCCGCTGCCGGAAAGCGCGAGAGCACCGGAAGTGATTTACCAGATACGCTACCGGGGGACTCCCTGTGCCGCGCCAGGCGATACGCTTGAGGTGGACGTCTCCGTGAAGGGAAAGGTCCCGGATGATGCCGTGCTGACGCTTAAAGGCCCGGCGGGTTGGGCCATCGCGCCCGGTGAGACCGCTTTAAGCGGGGGGTGCCGCGACAGACGATTCTCCCTTCGCGCGCCCGACGGCATCTCCGAGTGGCCCATGTCTCACCGCTTCACCCTGTCCGTCGCGGGAATGGGACCCGAAGGCAAAAAGGAATTTGGCGTCGCCGGCGCGGGCATGTACCGCTTGCTTGGTGTGTTTTTTGACGCTTGGACGGAAGAGGCAAAGGAGCGCGGCTTTTTCCGCTGCATCAACCACCACTATGCTTCATTGGACCGGGATTATCTGCCCGAGCCGAACCTGGATATAGACCGCCTGCACGCCGAGTTCTCCCGGCTCCTCGGGCGCCCCGCCCTTCTTCCTTCCTATGCCTATGAAGTCGCTCCCGAGCGTCTAATCGGCCTGGAAGGCGCCTGGTGCGCCTACTGCGCACGCACCATCATCAGTGACAGGGACCAGCCGGCCACACTGACCATCGGGCACACCAACCCATTTCGCATCTACCTCAACGGGGAACTGGTCGGCGAGCGTCGTGAACACCTCATGTGGGCGCCATGGAACAGCTTCTTCGAGGTTGGCTTAAAAAAAGGGAACAACACGCTTCTTCTGAAGCTCATTCGCGAAGGCGTGGACTTCAAGTTCACGCTGGGCCTCAAATCGCATCGAAACCCACGTCAAGAGCTTGGAATTCACTGCAAGGACTGGTTCCACGACCTCTCCGACGGCGTCTAACCCGGACATTTCACCCATTTCGTGAGCCTGTGTAGATTGGGGTCCGGTCAAAGGCTTGGCGAAGCAAGACGGACGACAGCGTGTAGCTGCACGTCGAGTTCGCCGGGAAAGACAAGTTCTTGAGATGGCCCGGAATACGCGTGCGCAACAGGAGACTGGTGAAGTATCCGGGCGAAGGACTGACGAGACATCCCGGTGCATCATCGTGCTTTCCGAAAACCTTCCCGATTCCGTGGGCGCCGGCGGATGTCCCGGGGCTCAGGAAGACGCCAGCCATTGCTCGATTCTTTCCCGCAAACAGGCCGCCGTGGCCGCGTACTCGGGGACATTCGCCAGGTTGTGTTCTTCAAAGGGATCGTTGTCGAGATCGATGAGATTGGCGTCATATTCATCGGGACCGGCCTTCTTGCCCCCGCGAAGCACCGTGTAGTCATACCGGAATTGCCGGGTTCGAATGGCCGCGCGCCTTCGTCCAATCAGTTCAATGACGCCAAAAACCGCTTCCGGTTCCGATGAATTGAACAAATCGCGTCCTCCCATGCCGGCGGGAAAATCGATCCCGGCCAGGGAACACAGGGTAGGCCCGAAATCCATCAGTTCCATCAGGTCGTGGCGGTGGCTGTTCTCGGGAACGTGCCCGGGAAACGACAGGAGGAAGGGAACCCGCCATACCTCGCGGTCAAAGTTTCCCTTCTCGCTCAACCCAATTTCCCCCAGACTTTTCCCATGGTCGGCATTGAAGGCCACCACCGTGTTCTCATGGATCCCCAACGCTTGCAGCGCTCGCATCAGCCGGCCTACTTCGTGGTCCAAATAGGCACAGAGCCCATAGTAATCCGCCAGAATCCTTCGCCAGGTACTTTCCGGGATCTTTGAAGTTTCCTGCGTGTTGTAGAGACCGCGGTCGTAGGCGGATCGGCTCTCATAGGCTTGCCGGTTGAAAGGCCGGTACGGCATATCGGCGGGGGCGTACAATTTGTCCCAAGGCCGCGGGACGAGTACCGGAGAGTGAGGCCACAGATGCGAAACACGCAAGAAAAACGGCTGATCGTGACCGGCCGCTTCTTTCAGCCAGGCAATGGCCCGGTCGGTAACATGGCCGGAGGGCGTAGCTCCCCAGTCATGGTAGGGATAGATGCCGCTCATGATGACGGGGGATGAACCCTTTCTTTTGATCACGCGATGCTCGGACTCCGAGTAGGGCGCCATAAGGGAGAAACAGTCGGCCACCTCCACCGTACCCTTCCCCGTACCGGATACGTTGAACAAGATGAAGTCCTCGTTCTCCTGCCAGGTCGGGTGGTTGGGGGTGTGCCATTTTCCAATACTTGCGGTGCGGTACCCCGCGTCGGCGAACAGGTTTACAAAGCTCTTTTCCTCCGGGTCCAAGACCCCGTCCTTGAACTGCGTCTCATTCCACAGGATCCCCATCTCCATCGGGTACTTGCCCATGAGCATCGACGTGCGGCTGGGCACGCAGACGGGACTCTGCACGTGGCACTCATGAAAGGTGGTCCCTCGCTGGGCGAGTCGGTCCAGGTTGGGCGTGCGCGCCCAGGAGGATCCGTAGCACCCCAGGGAATCAGGCCGCTGCTCATCCGTCTGGATCCATAACACATTGGGGCGGGGCCTCCCGGCGGAAATGACGGGGCTTTCTCTGGATTTCACCGAAGATTGGCCGTCAGCCCCGCCCATAACCAAAGACGCCGTCAGCCCCGCGAAAACCGACCCGCCCACGAACTCGCGTCGTGCCATCTTGCCCACCGTTTTTCCTCCGTGTTTGACCGCGCGCCCCATGCACCGCCCTGCCGCCATTCCCGCGAAGGAACGTGTCGGTTGATATGCAAGCCATCCAGAAACAGCCCCCCTCTCATAGTATTCCTGTTCGCGGGCGAGGGATGAAAGTTTTGTGGGGTGGGCTTTGGCGCGCCATCGATCTGTTTTACGACATGATGGTCCCGTTGTCAAGGTTTGGGTTTGGTGAGGCATTTGCGAAATGGAGGCTCGCTTTACGTGCCATCCGTAGGACCGCGTTCGGTCCCGGTATTTCGTATGTTTCGGCTCGTCGAGCCGCAACATACCGGATCATGCGGTGGTCCTGCTGAAAATCACCTTTTCGCAAATAACACGCCGGAAAAGGGCCCTTCCAAATTCCGGCGAACAGTGATAGGCTGGATACTTCAAAAGGTAGTACGCCATGGGCGTGCCGTAAACTGGCAGGGAATAGGGTCATGCCACGCATCGGGGAGAAGCCGGTGGGGCGACGGCGTGACTTCGCTCTTTTTCAGTGATTCCCCCGTTCGCGGGAATGGCGAAGGCAACGACACGTTTTCGTGACCATCTGTACAGGACTTCACGGGGAAGGGACTGAAGCGTGTGTCATGGCCCTGAACTTCCCCGCTTTTTTTAGGACTATCCAGGAAAGGATTCTTTTCATGTCAGACAGTTGCGCGAAATTGAACGGGGCTCCTCGAATAGGCCGCGGCTCGGTCTGCGCCATGTTTCTGACCATCGTTTTCAGTCCATTGGGTTCCGCCGCGGAACCTTCCCCCCTCCAGCCGGTGGTGGAAGCGGAGGAGATGGTCTACCAGTATGAGCCGGCCAACAACGGCGCCGGGCCCATGTGGTGTCACGGTTCGACGTGCCTGGTTCGCATCGGGGACAATCTCTTCGCCAGCGGGATAGAGCTCCTCGAGAACGCCAGACCGCTTAACAACTGCCGTTGGACGCTGTTCCAGCGTGACAAGAGCGGATGGCGACAGGTGGGCGCTGATCCGAAGGATAGAACGCGGGAACCGTCTCCACTCGCCGTGTTTCCCGATGGACGCCTCTTCTTGTCGGTCAACCCGACCCTGGTGAGCGATCCAAGCCAGTACGGTGGTCCCGCCCGCCCGGCAATCCTGGAATTCGTCACGGCGGACCCAAGGAAAACGCCCACGATCATTCTGCCGGTCTGGGACGGTACGCCGGAATTCACCGAACACTCCTACCGCAGCTTCGCCGCCGACGGCGTTGCCCGCGAACTCATCCTCTTCCAGAACATCGGTTATACCCACGCGGAATGGGCCTTTCGAAGCAGCGATGGCCAATGGCTGAGTCAAGGAAAGTTGAAGTGGCCGTGGGGCGCGGAATACGACACGCCCCAGCCGATCCGAGTCTGCTACCCCAATGTGGCGTTGAAGAACCGCGCGGTGTATTTCTGCGGGGTGAGCGATATTATGGAACCTTACGAGGCGTGGCGCGCGTTTAAGCATGAGCTTACGGGGCGCAAGTGGGATTACGATTTCCGCAGACTGTTTTACACGTGGTCACCGGATATCCTGACGGGACGGTTCAATGACTGGCTCGAGATTGCCAGCACCGACAAGACCGGCGGACGGATTACTCCGGGAGATCTTTGGCTGGCGCCCGACGGCGCGGCGCATATCGTCTGGACCGAGCGCGCGATTGACGAGCGGCTGCGCGAACGTTTCTTCCCGGATGCCGTACAGCGTCACGCCATGAAATACGCCGTGGTCCGCGAAGGCAACGTGGTAACGCGTCGCACCCTGATGCTGGCCGAGGAAGGCAAGTCGGCGGAGATCCCCGCGCGGCCCCGTTTTCAAGCCACGCCGGACAATCGCCTTTTCGTCTTCTATTACGTCGGCGGCACGGACACCGCAGGCCGGCCGGTTTCGGAGAACCGGATACTCGAGCTTGATTCGGAGGGAACACCCGGTCCACCACTTCGCGTGCCGCTACGCTTCCCGATGAACAACTACTTCACGGCCACGGTCCGTGCCGGGTCACCGCCATCGAGAATGGTTGATCTCCTCGGCACCCATGCGGAAGGAAAAGGCATCCACTACGCAAGGGTCCGGCTGTACGAATAACGCCTTCACGGCAGCTTCCTCTCCGCGGACCCGACACGCCGGGGATTTGACGATCAGAAACCACTTGCCCCCGATCAATCAACCCGCTGCAAACAGTCCTTCATGATGTAGTGGCGTTGCACGTTGAGTTTGTCGATCCAAGCACGCACTTCCAGGGTGACCCAAGGCCCCGATCCTTTACCGCCCCCGTTGTTGTTGTCCCAAAGCCAGTCGGGCGTGGGCCACAGGCAGTACTTCGGGGCGACGGCGACGTAAAAGGCTTCCACGGCGCCCGCCTGGCCGTGGTGCGCCATCTGGACGTAGTCGCTCTTCAACGTATCGCGGTACGGACCGTTCAACACCTTTTCGCTTGCCTGCGCACCCATGTCGCCGGTGAAGAGTACCGACTTGTGTTCGTCCCACATGCGCCAGACGAGGCTGGAATTGTTGATGCCGTTGCCGTGAAACTCCGGGTTGCACACGCCGATCACCTTGCTTTGAATGCCGTCAATCGCAAAGGTTTCGCCCAGCTTGAGTTCGCGCAGCGGAATATTGTTCGCTTTCGCGCCCGCCTTGAGTTGCTCCATGTGGCCCACCACGTTTATCTCGGTTGGGCAGCTTTCCTTGACCCAGTCCGGGTCGGGCAGGGCCGCCGCAATGGCGTCAATGCGCAGATTGCCCGGTTTTTCGAGGATGCGGTTGAGCGCCGATATATGGTCCACATGGGGGTGGCTGATGATCCAGAGCGTCACGTGGTTGCCCAACGCGCCCAGAAATCCCTTGAGGTAGGGCGCCTCGGCGTCATTGCCCCCGTCGATCACGATGATCCTGTCATGCACCGTGCGGATGACATAGGACATCATCTGTGTCGGGCTTTGCTGGGGAAGTTGCCAGAGGGTGAAGGTGTCGCGTACCGGTTCCGCCTGGCTTGTAGCCGAAAGGACCCCCAGCGTCAGGGTGGTGAGTATCCTGATCATCACAATGTCTCCCTGGGTTGAATACGGGTGGCAATACTACCACATTGCTGCCTGGCGCGACATGGCGGCGCGGATATGGAACACTACCCATGGAGACGCATACAATTGGACCCATGGAAGCATTTACTCATGCAGATGACATCCCCGCGATAGCGGCGGAACGGCGCAGGATCCTTTGGTTGCTCCTGGTGGTGATCGTGCTGGGCGCGACCCTGCGCCTGTATGGTCTCGCGGCACACAGCCTCTGGTATGACGAGTGCGCCAGTCTTTACCGGGCACGGTTCGTGGACAGCCGGGGTTCCCTTTTCGTGGCCGAAAACTCCGACGAGCCGCCCATGATGGCCGTGCTTGCCCGGACGTGGAATGGGCTGGTGCGCACGGTGAATCACGGCCCGGTGACGGACGAGTGTAACGATTTTCTCATCCGTCTGCTGCCCTGCCTCTTGGGTATCGCCACCATTCCCATCCTCTTCGCTCTTGCCCGGTGGGTGCTGGAGGACGACGTGGGCGCGCTCGTGGCGGCCTTTCTCTACGCCTTGTCGCCCTTCCATATTCTCTACGCCCAGGAGTTTCGCATCTACGCCTTCTACGTCCCCTTGGGCCTGGTGGCCGTGTGGTGCATGGTGCGCGCCCTCGACGGGGGGGCGTTGCGGCATTGGGCGGGCATGGTGGCCTGTCTTGCCGTGCTGATGTACAGTCATTTCATAGCCTGCTTCCTCATTTTCGCCATGAACGTCTACTTCGTGGTTACTTTATGGCCCCATCGCCGCCGTCTTGTCCCGTGGTTTTTCGCCAATCTGCTGCTCATGGTCCTCATCGCGCCCGCCCTTTTTCTCATGTTCCGCATGCAGCACGAGGTCTCCGGGATCGAGTATCCCTGGTACCCCAACCCCACCTGGAAAACCCCGCTTATTACATTCAAAACCTTCTTCGCCGGTTATGGCCCCACTACCTGGGCCTACCGGCCGCTCTTTCTATTGGCCGCCGGGTTCATGGTCGTGGGGCTGCTTTCCCTCCGGCGCTGGATCACGACCGCCCTGTTGATGGTATTGCCCTTCGTGCCCATGGCCTTTCTGGCGGCATGGTGGGGGCGCAGCCATTTCTCTTTTTACGAGCATCGCATCTTCATTCTCTCCGGCGCACTCTGCCTTATCGCCGTGGGACAGGGGGTGGCGGTGCTGCCGGGACGAAAGGCGCGGGCCGCCGCCCTGGGACTTTTCGTGCTGTTTACGGCGCCCCTGTTGCGCGACCACTACACCCAGCGATTCCATCCCCTCGTAACGCACCGGCTGGGCGTGTGGGAAAAGGTGGACTTCCGTTCCGCGGCGGCCTACCTGCAAGAGGAAATTCGTTCCGGCGACCTGGTGGGGGAGACCAGCCACTTCACGGTTTACCCGTTGCATCACTATCTTGATGCGCCCCAAGTGCGGCTGGGAGCAACCCGCGACGATGCCGTCGAGTTCCTCAAGGGATTTGGACACGAAGGATTGCTGCGCAATCACGGGCTTATGCCCGTGCCCATGCGCGAGGCCACGGATGGGTATCACCGGGTATGGTTGATCCGTTCGGAAGGACTGACTTTTGAGGACCGGGAAAAAACACGGCCCATCCGGGCCTGGTTCGACACGGAATGGCGGCGCGTGAAGGAAAAACGGTTCGACGGCCTGGTGATAACCCTGTACGCCCGCCGCGCAACGGATTCGCGCATCGCCCTTCGGGATGGTATATTCACCCCCGGTACGGCGATGACAAGCCCCGACCCGGCCCATCGGCCACGAGGAGAACGCGGAAGGTGACATCCACGAACGTCCATCAGAACAAACGCATGGCACGAACCCAGGCAACGACGCTGGTGGTCGGGGTGTGTATTGGTCTCGCCTTGGGCTACGCGTTTTTTGGATCGCCTTCGCCCGGGCCGGTGGCACCCCCCGTAACACCGCTGGAAGTCACTCCGCCCCCGGTCCCGCCCGAGGTGGAAGCGTCGGCGCCCGTCGAGGAGAAAGTGGTTGTTCCCACGAATCCGCCCCCTTTGGCCGCGCGTCAATTGTTCATATATATCCAGGGCACGGATCTGGACAAGCGCACGGTCGCCTCCCTGCGTGAATTCCGCCCCGGCGGCGTGGTGCTCAGGGACGAGAACATCGCGTCCCCCGCGCAGGTGCGTGGCCTCGTGCGGACCATCGGCTTCGCAACGGGGAAAGCGCACCGTCCCGTCATCGCGCTGGACGCCTCGCCGGAAGGTTACCGGCGTTTGGGCCTGGACATGGTGATGCGCTTCGAGGAGTTGGGCTTGTTAAACAGTCCCGACGCGCTTCGCGAGGCGGGCCGGCGGAGAGGCGATGCCGCCCGCGCCGCCGGGATCGAGGTGCTCCTCGCGCCACCGCTCGATGTCTTCGTACCGGGCCTCTCATCGGAGGCACTTCGCACCGAATGCTTTTCCGGGGATCCCGACCGCGTGACGGCGTTGGGGATGGCCTTCGCGGAAGGCGTGAAGGACGCGGGGGCCATTCCCGTGGTGAAACACTTCCCGGGCCTCGGCCTGGTCGAGGTGGATGATGCCCGGCGAAGCGTGATTGTTGTTTCGGATAAAAACGATCTTGCCGACCTGATTTCTCCTTTCGACAGGGCGGTGTCGGACGGGATTCCCGGCATGATGGTCACCCATGCCGAAGTGGCCGCACTGGACCCGGGCATCCCGGCCTCCCAGTCCCACGTGTTGCTGGAAACGCTCGTGCGCGGAAAATGGGATTATGATGGCGTTATCCTCGTCGATGGCATCCTTACCCACCCCATGACGTCCGGTCTCGCCCCCGGGGAAGCGGTCGTATTGGCCCTGTCCGCGGGCTGCGACGCCGTTATCATCGAGGACAGCGACCGCCGCATCCTGCATCGTATCTGTGAAGCCATGGTCAGTCCCGAGAACCAGGAGCTCCTGCCCGAGGCCGACCGTGCCGCCAGCCGCGCACGGCTTGAGGCATGGCGTCTCGCCCCGGTGGAAGCCGGGACAGAGGAACCCGTCGCTCCATCGGTTCCCGAATCCCCGGTGGATACCCCGTCTCCGCCCAAAGCACCCGGGAAAACGGTGGTGCCCGCCGAGGAAAAATCCCCTGTGGACGTGGCGGAGGAAGCGCCCGGCCCCGTCGAGGAAACACCCCCCGTGGACGTAGCGGAGGAAGCGCCCGCACCCGTCGAGGAAACACCCCTCGTGGACATGGCGGAGGAAGCGCCCGCACCCGTCGAGGAAACACCCCCCGTGGACATGGCGGAGGAAGCGCCCGCACCCGTCGAGGAAACACCCCCCGCGGACGTGGCGGAGGAAGCGCCCGGCCCCGTCGAGGAGACACCCCCCGTGGACGTGGCGGAGGAAGCGCCCGGCCCCGTCGAGGAAACGCCCCCCGCAGACGTGGCGGAGGAAGCGCCCGGCCCCGTCGAGGAAACGCCCTCCGCGGACATGGCGGAGGAAACGCCCGCACCCGTCGAGGAGCCCCCGCCCGCAGCGGTCACGGCGCCGGTCGAGGCCCCGGGGAAAACCGTAAGGGAACCCGCGGACGAGGAAGAAACCGTCCAGGCCACTCCCCTGACCGAGGCGTCCGAAACGCCCGCCGCCGAATCCGAAGCCGGTGCGGCCGTGGCGATTCCCAATCCCGAGGCGGAGACGGAAACGAAAGGGAACGAAACGCCCGTCGTGCCGCCGGAAAGCCTGGCCGGGGAATCCGGCGAAAACATGGGCGGCCAGGCCTCCGGGGATTCCACCGAAGCACCCGCTCCGGTCAAGGCTGAAGGCCCGCCACCGGGCACGGTGTTGCGTTACCACCGCATCAACCGGGGGGACTCGCTCTTGGGCATTGCGCGGCAGTACGGCGTGCGCGTGAGCGACCTCAAGCGGTGGAACAAGATGGAAACCGACACTATCAAGTACGGATTCCGTCTCAAGGTTTACCTGCCCGTGGCAGGGGAGCCGGCGAAAGAAGCCAAACCGGCGTCGTTGGAGGTGACCGAATCATCCGAATCCTTGCCAGGGGCGGCGCCACCCGCCGCCGTTCAGCCGGAAACCGTACCCGGGAAGGTCGCCCCCAAGGTTCTCCCCGAAGAAACGTACATAACCTATCGCGTGGTGGGGGGGGATCGGCTCAAACTCATTGCGGCGAAGTTCGGCACCACCACGCAACGGATCATGGAATTGAACAAAATAAAGGACCCCAACCACGTGTGGGTGGGGCAAAAACTGAAAATCCCCAGGCCCGCCCTTCCGAAGGGGGACGGCGCGGCCGGGGCGGAGGAGTAGTAACGTGCAAAAGCGGAAGCTGGGCAAGAGCGACGTGGAGGTGCCGGTGGTCTCATTCGGTGCCTGGGCCATTGGCGGATGGATGTGGGGCGGCACCGACGATGCCGACGCCGTGCGTGCCATCCGGTGCGCCATCGACGAGGGTATCACCTGTATCGACACGGCGCCCATGTATGGCATGGGACACAGCGAGACCGTGGTGGGTGAGGCCATTCGGGGCCGGCGCGACCAGGTCGTCGTGGCCACCAAGTGCGGTCTGCGGTGGGACCTGGAAGAGGGAGAACCCTATTTCGACACAAAAAACAACAAAGGTGTGGCCTGCAAGGTCTTTCGCAATCTCCGGCCCGCCTCCATTCGGCACGAGTGCGATTTGAGCCTTCAGCGTCTCGGGGTCGAGGTGATCGACCTCTACCAATGTCACTGGCCCGACACCACCACCCCCATCGACGATACCATGGAAGCCCTGCTTGCCCTTCAGGACGCGGGCAAGGTGCGCGCCATTGGTGTAAGTAACTTCACCCCCGCCATGATGGAACAATGCCTGGCCAAGGGCGTCATCGCCAGCGATCAACCCAAGTACAACGCCCTCAGCCGGGAAATCGAGAAGGATGTGCTGCCCTTCTGCCGGGAACACGAGGTGGGGGTCTTGGCCTACAGCCCCATTGCCCAGGGCCTGCTCACCGGCAAGGTCGGTGTCGAACGCACCTTCAAGGAGGGCGATCTGCGCCGGAATCACCCCATGTTCACCGTCGAATACCGCCAGAAAGTACTCGACATGCTGGCCGAGGTGCAACCCATCGCCGAGGGCCACAACGCCACCCTGGGACAGCTTTTCATCGCGTGGACCGTGGCGCAGCCGGGTCTGACATCGGCGCTGGTCGGCGCCCGCACCGAAAACCAAGTGAAGGAGAACGCTGCGGCCGGCCGCCTTCGGCTGAGCGACGCCGAAGTGGCTCGGATTCGCCAGGCCGTGGAGCGTGCTTTCCCCATGGTATGATGGTTTTCTGCAGCCCGCACGAAGAATAAACGCCAAAGGAAACGGGTAAATGAACGTTATCGTGGATTTATGCGTTGTTCCCATTGGCGTGGGAACTTCCCTGTCGAAATACGTGGCCGCCTGCCAGGAGGTGATCGTGGAAGCGGGATTGGATCATGCGCTCCACGCCTACGGTACGAACATACAGGGCGAGTGGGACGCCGTGATGGCGGCGGTGAAAAAATGTCACGAGCGTGTCCACGAATTGGGCGCGCCGCGCATCACGACGACCATCAAGCTGGGGACCCGGACGGACCGTTCCCAGACGATGGCGGATAAGGTGCGGAGTGTTCAAGAAAAACGGTCATAGCCGCCGGGCGATGGGTTCGGCGACCGGAAGAGTACGCGGATCATGCGTCCGCACGGGGGCGGTTTACGCCGCCAAGGGAGGAGTAAGAACATGTCGGAACACGTAATGTCTCAAGGTGACGGCGGGAGGCACAAGAAAAGCTGTTGTCTATACGGTTGCCTTGGGTTGGCGGTGGTGGGCGTGCTTTTGGCCGTGGCTGCCGGGATCGGAGGTTACTTTGTCTATGGAAAACTTGGCGACCTGGTCGAGGCGGTGACCGACACCGAGCCCGTGGCCTTGCCCGTGGTCGAACTGACGCCCGCCGAGCAGAAGAACCTGGACGCCAAGCTGACAGCCCTCAACGCGGCCCTTGAAGGTCCGTCGGAGAACAAGACCTTTGAACTGACGGCCGATGAACTGAACGGGCTTTTGGACAGCAACAAGGAGCTTCCCTTTGGCGATTGGGTACACCTCAGCATTGAGAATGGCAAGGTAACGGGCCAGGTAAGCCTGCCCCTGAGCGAAACCCCGGCCGCTTTCCTCGGAAAAGGGCGGTATCTCAACGGCATGGGCACCTTCGATGTTTCCATCAAGAACGGGGTTCTTCGGGTTTTCCTCGTCGACGCAACCATCAAGGGCAAGGAAATCCCCGCGGAAGTCATGCAGCAAATGGGCGGCCAAAACCTGGCCCAAAACATAAAGGACCCCAAGGTCCTGGCACTCTTCGCCAAGGTGCGCGACCTTCGCGTCGAGGATGACCACATCGTACTTGAATTACAGTAAACCGTGAACGTTGCGGCCGGGGTGAGGCACACCCCGGCCCTTTGCTATACTGCCGTTCTTCAAAGCCGGCGCCCATGGGCGTTTTTCTTGGTGTCCCTCTTCCCCCCGGAGTAGGCCAGAGTCGTGCAATCTTTTCGCGAAGTGTTGTCCAGCAGCGAACCCCTGTTGCTGTTCCTGGTCATTGGCGTGGGTTTCCTGGTGGGCCAGATCCGCCTTCGTGGTTTCAAGCTTGGCGTGGCAGGCGTGCTCTTCGTGGGACTCTTCTTCGGTGGATGGCGTCCCGAAGGTACCGTCCCCTTTGCCATCGCCCATGAAGTGACCCAGGTAGGGCTCATTCTTTTCGTCTACGCCGTGGGCCTCACGAGCGGTCCCGGCTTTTTCGCCTCGCTGAAAAAACGCGGCATCCGTTTCAACATCGCCCTCGTGGCATCCCTCTTGACCGGCGCGGTACTCACCCTTTTCCTGGGCCGGTTCATGGGCATACCAGTGGGCCAGGTCGCCGGCGTCTATTGTGGCGGGCTCACCAACACGCCCGCCCTGGCGGCTATCACCGAAATGATGCACAACACCCCCGGCCTGGGCGATCCCAACGACGCGGCGGTGGGCTATTCCATGGCCTACCCCTACGGCGTCATCGGCGGATTGCTCGCCTTTGAACTCTTTGCGCGGCTCTACCGAAAGGCTGCAAAAACCGAACGAACCGAAGCGGAGGCCAAAGCCGGTCGAAACGCCAAACCGAGCGTGGCCAACTTCCGGGTGACCAACCCGGCGCTCTTCGACCGGGCCATCGGCGAACTGTGTGTGCAGACGGAAACGGGGCTCGTTGTTTCCCGCGTTCACCACGACGGCAAGACCATCATTCCCACCAAATATACCCGGTTTCACGAGGGAGACCTCGTGGTAGCCGTCGGCGCCGCGCCCAGCATTGCCAAGGGAGAAACCTATTTTGGCGAGCGCACCAGCGATAACATCGAGCACGCCGCGGAAAACATCACCATGCGCCGCGTCCTGGTCTCGCGCAAGCACCTCGTGGGACGAACCATTGAATCGCTCAACCTGGACCGGCGTTTCAATGCGCAGATTACCCGGATTCGCCGCGCCGACATCGACGTGGTAGCCACGCCGGATATGACCCTGGAGTTGGGAGACCGGCTGCGCATCGTCATGCCATCGGAAAAACAAGCCGAGGTCAGCCAGTACTTCGGTGATTCCGAGCGTGGCATCTCCGAACTCGATTACACCGCCCTGACCCTCGGTATTGCTTTAGGCGTGCTGGTCGGCATGTTTCCCATTCCCATTCCCGGCGGCGCGTCCGTGTCATTGGGATTTGCCGGGGGCCCCCTGGTCGTGGGCCTCATTCTCGGCCGTCTCTCCCGCACGGGACCCCTCGTCTGGTCCATCCCCCTGGAGTCCAACCATGCCCTGCGTCACATGGGCCTGCTCTTTTTCCTGGCCGGTGTGGGGGTCATGGCGGGGGGACGTTTTTTCGATACCCTCTCCAACAATGGCATCCGGTTAGTCGCCCTGGGCTTCCTGACCACCACCCTCACCACCGGGATGACGCTCCTGTTGCTTCGCCACTACGGTAAGGCCACCATCGTGAGCGCCATCGGCGCCACCAGCGGCATGCAAACCCAGCCCGCCACCCTCGCCCGCGCCTACGAAATGTCCCGCTCCGAAGAGACCTACGTCGCCTATGCCACCACCTATCCCGTCGCCATGGTGGGCAAAATCCTCATTGCCCAGTTGCTGATTATCATCGGCAAGGCACTTTTCGGATAAAAACTTAACGCCCTTGTGCCATGAAGTCCGTGGCCCTTCACGGCCCTTCCAGCCCATTTCCCGCAGTTACGCCACAGGAAGTTCCTTTTTCCAGGAAACTTGAGGATTTCCCCCCGAAAGCTCACACTGCTTTCAGCCTAACCCGGCGTAGCCGGAACCAAGCATCGTTACAGCCGTCCATGCCACGCCCCGCCGTCATCCCCGCGAAAGGCTCCATGATACAGGGTGTCACCTCGGCCTTTCCCGTGGGAGACTGAGGGAGGGGAGGGGTAACCACCTTGGGTAGTCGCCAATCACGCACGGTGTTTGGCCTTTGTACGAAAGAAAGCAAATCGCGACGAAAAACAAACGCCGCCACGAGTCTCTCGACTCGTGGCGGCACATCGCCTGCTCATGGGATTGCTAGGGAGCGGGAACGGGAATAGGAATGGGATCGCTGTACTGCGATGTGTTGCCAAAGGCGTCTGTCGCGGTTACATAAGCATTCCGTCCCCCGTGAATGGTGGTCAGGGTGTTGCCCAACGCGGGATCGCGGAACTCGCCCGTCAGCCGGGCATTGGTGGATCCCACATAGAGATAGTGGGGCAGCACAGTCAAATCGGAATCATCCGTGTCCACAAACACATCCACTATCGCGAAGGGGGGCGCCATGCCGTTCAGCGGATCGAAGCCGAGGATATAGGGTGCCTCAACCCCCATATTGGCCCCATCCCCAAGGAAAATGGGACCTTCCACGTTCCGGGTAACCTGGTTGGCGCGAATACTCACGGCCAGCGAGTCCGGCCCCCAAACGGCCACGCCATAGATCTGATTCGCCCGGATGATGTTCGCCGCGGCGTCCGAGAAGGAAGCCAAAACCCGGCCAATCCGGGCGCGGGTGGCCCCATCGCGCACATCAACACCGCTCCCCTCGTTCAGGATGATGGCATTGCCCTGGATCAGGTTTTCGTCGGAATCCACATTGGCGATTCGGACACCATCCCCGGCGTTATACCTGATGAGGTTCCCTTCGGACTCACCGTCGCCGCCGATGATATTCGCCGCGGCACCGTCGGCCAGACGAACGCCCTCCATCAGGTTGCCCACATCCAGCAAGGTGACCTGCTTGTTGGACACCGCGCCGGGTACTCCACCAGCGGCCTCGCCCGGAACCGTGCCGATGGCATTGTTCGCGACCTGGTTGCCGGAAACCCCCGCGCCCTCCAGCACGACCCCCGCGTCACCATTGCCGCCGATGATATTGCCGCCGTTGACCTCGGAGAAGCCGATGAGATTGCCCGTGGTGCCTCCGTAGAGAATCACACCCGCGGCAATGTTGCCCAAGGCCGTCTTGCTGGTGACGTCCACGCCGATGTTGTTCCCAGCCACGCGGTTCTGGTTGCTTTCGGCGCCGCTTACGGCCACGCCCGAACCGCCGTTCGCCGCGATGATGTTCCCCAGGCCCGTTTCGCTGCCACCCAGGCGGGTCAGGCTCGCGCCCGCCTGCAACCCTACGCCACTGCCTCCATTACCCAGCGCCTGGGTACCGTTCGCGTCGGTACCGATGTAGTTGCCGTATATGGCGTTGGACAGGGAACGGGTTCCCGTGATGACAATGCCATCCTTGGTGTTGCCGGAAATCACGTTACGCGACCCCTCGGACGACCCGCCAATAAGGTTGGCGCTGCTCTCGTCGATATAGATGCCCATGTCATTGGGCAACGCGGCCAAGCCCGTGTCGTCCACGCCAATGTAATTGCCCTCGATGACATTGCCGCCGGCGGACTCGGAAACACCGCTTTCATCAATGTACACCCCCTGGAAGAAGTTGCCGGAAATGATATTCCGGTCGTTCGCCGCGGCACCGCCGATGAAATTGCCGGAAGCACCGTCGGCAATCAAGACGCCGATGGCGTTGGGCACGGCCACCAGGCCATCATTACCAATGCGGCAGCCCCGGATCGTGTTCTCCATGGACGACGGCCCCTGGAGAAGTACGCCCGCAACGGGGAAGTTCACGATAGTCAACCCCGAAATGTAGGCGCCCACACCCTGCAACGTGAGTCCCGCCGTCGTGGCGTTGGCACCATCAAGGACAATCTTATCTTCGGCCAGTATGGTCGTGCCTTCATCCGTAATGGCGGGCAGATCGCCGTTGGGCGAGATGGTACCCTCGACCGAGAAACGGATGGTCTCAGCGCCGGTTTGGCTGTTGGTTGCCTCGATGGCCTCGCGCAGGGAGAACAGGCCGTCCTCGCCCGGATCCAGAATGAGATGGGCGATGGACCGGGTATCACCGTCCACGATATCGGAAAGGGTATTCACCACGAGATCCGTAGGCTGGAGAATGGTAATGTACCTGTCCCGCGAAAGGCTGGCGCGCAGATTGGCACCACTGCCCGAATGCTGGAAGAAAATGCTAAGGGTTACGCCATACTGCTCCGGCAGCGGATAGGTATGGGTGGGATTCTGAACGTCGGCGCTTTCCCCGTCGCCAAAGTCCCACAGCCATGCGGAGATGGTGCCGGTGTTCGGTTCCGCCTGGCCCGCCACGGGCACGCGGCCCGGCACCGAGAGGTCATTGAACTGGATTTCCGCACCCGAAATAACCGTGCGCGGCGTGGCGCTGAAATCCGGCGTGGGGGGGGCATCCACCGTGATAAGCCGCTGAGTCCGCTGAAGCTGCGTTTCCGTGGAAGCTGTCAGGCGCACCGTGTAGATGCCGGGTTCGGTGTAAGTATGTTCGGGCGAAGTCTCGGTGCTCGTGGTTTCGTCACCGAACTCCCAGAAATACCCGATCTGATCTTCCGTACCCGCTACCGTTTGGTTCACGAAAGTCACGGGATCATCCGTGATCACACTGGCGTTGTCATCCGTTGCGCGACCGAATTCCTCCGTAAGCGCAAGATCAAAGGCCGGCGCGGGCGGCGTGAAGACCATGATATAGCCCGTCTTTACGGCCGTTGCCGTGTTCAATGGTGCCGATGCCGTGGATCGCACCGTTAGCGTAACCGTCAGGGGCTCCGTCGTTGCCGCCGTGTAGGTGTGAAGGGGCTCGCGGTCCGTGCTGGTCGTGCCATCGCCGAAATCCCACGTCCAGGAGACGATGGGGTCGGATCCCGGCACCGCCAAATCGGTGAATTGCACGGCCTGTCCCACGGCCGGGGTCAAATCATCAGCCTCGAAGTCCGCCGTGGGCGGCTGGAACTGGAGGGTGATGCTCCGGGTCTTCGAACTGACCCCGTAGGCCGTGGTTACGGTCAGCTTCACGTCGAACGTACCGGCCTCGGTATAGGTGTGCTGCGGATCCTGCACGTTACCCGAAGTGCCGTCACCGAAATCCCAGAGCCATTGGGTAATGGGATCAGAACCCGGATCGGAGAGATCGGTGAACTGCACCGGTTGGCGGATGGGCAGGGGACTCTCGGGCAGAAAGAAATCCGCGGTCGGACCCAAACGCCGCTGCACGTGGATGAAGTTTTCCTTGGTGCCCGAGTATTCACCGAAGGGCGTTACCACCGTCAGCTTCACCGTGTAATTCCCCACCGACGCATACTGGTGCGCGGGGGAACGCTCCGTGCTGGTGGTCCCGTCACCGAAGTCCCAACGCCAGGAATCCACGAAATCGGCCAGGTCCACGTCCGGACGGTCCGACAAGGTGGTTTCATCCGTGAACGTAACGGCCTGCCGTTCCGCGATGACAGTCCGGTCGGCCGAGAAGTCCACCAGGGGACGCACATCGCCAACGGAAACATAGGCCACTTGCGTCAAGGTTTCTTCCGTCGTCGCCGTGCGAACCGTGAGGGCAATATCATAATGCCCCGGGGCACTGTAGATCTTGTTGGGCGGCGTCGCCTGGCTGCTCGATGAGCCGTCGCCGAAGTTCCATTCCTGGCTGAGAATGGGACCGGACGCTTCGGTGGACGCGCTGTTGTTGGTAAAGTGAATTACTTCGCCAATCTCGACACGACGGGGCGTCGCCGTGAAGCTCGCCTTGAGGATATCCGTCGCTTTCACCGGGATCTCAACAACCGGGGAATTGCCGGCATAAACGATAAGGGTCGCTTCATTCTCCCCCAATTCCATGCGCGAACGGTCCACCGAGACATTGACGGTGACGTTGTCGAAGGGGCTGGCGCTCAGGCAGTTATCGGCCGCCGTGGCACAGTCATCAATCAAAAGCCACGATGCCGTAGGCACAATTACAATGGGGCCTTGACCTGTCGCCGAGGCGTTCTTGGCCAAACTGAGTACCAGCGTGTTCGTCTCCGTGCCGAAGGTGAGCGACTGGGGTTCGGCGAGGATGGCGGCACCAATATCGCGCAGGCGTGGACAGCCCGACAGAATAGTCACGAGCAGTGCCGGAATCAGGACCCATGCGAGACAACGTTTGTAATGGAACATTCGAACACTCCCCAATTGGAAAGGCCCCGCTACAGGGCTTGCAGACTGTCTCCCGGTGACACGAAATTACATGGTTTCATCATGCCATTTTCACGGAGCGTTGTCAACAATATATCGACCGGCCCCTTTTTTCGGATTGGACCGGCCCAAACACCATCCACAACAACATCACTATCTTACGCTATTCATACCCCCCGCGCATAATCGGAGGACTATTGGCGAGACGGAAGGAATCCCCATGGCGACCAAATCAATAACGGACCGGTCGGGCCAGGCTCCTGCTTTCCCGCTAACCGGGCAACCATTTCACCAACCTGGCGTAGCCGGAGCCCAAGGGCCGTCATTGCGGGAAACCCCGGGTGGTCGTGGCAATCCGGCTCCCCCCGAACGGGCCATCGTTTTATGTGTGGGTCCCCGAAAAAAACGGTCATGGGACATGCGCCCCCATGACCGTTGGCGGCGCGAATGCCCCGCCCCAACAGGGTGATCCATGATGAAGCAAGTCCATCTTCGGTCAACGAAAAAGGGGGATCTTGTTCCTGCCCCCGCATGACGGGTACGTGGACCCGGCAGGACCAGGGGAAAACCGCCTTCCGCCCGCTTTTGACGGTTCGGAAGTCCGTGTAGTAGAATCGAGTTAGTCAATGGATGGCATATACCGTGTTTCGGGCTGTTCGCGTTGCATGACAGGGCGGGCAGGGGGTTAAGGCCGAGCACCCCGGATGTTCGGCGGAGAGGGCGTTGCATGAGCAAGATTCTACTGGTTGATGATGATGTGGATCTCGCCGAACTGATCAAAACGAAGCTTACCGCGGAAGGGCACCAGACCTTCGTCATCAACACCGGGGAGGGGGCCTTTGAATACGCCAAACAGGTAAAGCCCGATATCTGCATTTTGGATATCATGCTCCCCGGTATCACCGGATATCAGATTTGCCGCAAGCTTCGCCGCGACCCCGAGTTATACCGCATTGCCGTACTTATTCTGACCGCCCTGGGCGAGGAGCCGGAAATCCTCCACGGCCTGGAACAGGGCGCGGATGATTACCTGGTGAAGCCCTTTAAGCTCGAACGACTGATGGACAAAATCGCCTCGGTGAACGCCCTCCTGGCCTCCGTAAACAACCGGAACCGGGTTACCGGCCTGCCGGGCACGGAGGCCATCAAGCGGGAGATTAATCATCAGCTCGCCCGGGACAACGCCATCGCCACCGTGTATATCGACATGGTGGGCTTCAAACCCTTCTGCGCGGCCCGCGGCCCCGAGGGGCAGCAACAGGCGCTGGAGTTCATGTCCAAAACGCTCGTGCAGTTTACGCGAAGCATGGGGATTTACGAGTCCTTTCTCGCCCACATGGGCGGGGAGCATTTCGTCGCCCTCCTCAAATTGGAGGACCACGAACGGTTCGCCGAAGGGCTCGCGGAGACCTTCGACCGTGAGGTACGAAACCTTTATACACGCGAAGAACTCGACCAGGGCTACATCACCGCCGTGGATAAACGGGGCCGCGAGGTACGCTGCCCCATCATGGCCCTCTCCATTGGCGTGGCCCACACCCAGTACCGTCAATTCAAGAGCGCCAAGAAGTTCTTCGAGGTACTGGCGCAAGTACGGCAGAAAGCCCAACCCACCAAGGCCAAGAGTGTCATCTTCGTGGATCGCCGGCACAGTGATCGCTAACGTGTCGACCGGGAGGCCGCTCCCGTGAAACGCGCCATTTTCATGCTCATCATGGGATTTGCCGCGTCAATTATCTGGCTCGCCTCGAAGGGAGATGTTGAAGTCGGGCCCGGGGAGATTGCCAGGCGTTGCGCTGCCGGCAAACCCACCTGGGAGAGCTACCAGGAAGACATCAAGGGCCAGATCGGCGCGGGCCCCGTGGCGGCCTGGTCGGGGCATCCCGTGTCCGTCGTGCTCGAGGCGGGGGAGGTCACGGTGGATTTCACCCTTGAGGCACCTTGGGCCGGCTATGACGCGGCCTTGCCTATTCTGCTCCGGGATTCCTTTGGAACAACCTGCCGCCACCATACCGCGGAACGGGTGGACGGGCTGCGCCGGTACCATTTTCAACTCCGCGGAGAAGCCCTGCAGCGCATGCCCGGATGGATCGAACTGCGTTATCCCCATGACGAGGCCTGGATTCCCCTGGATACCGAAGGCCGGTGGCGCAAGTCGAACCCTTGAGAAAGGAATATCCCAATGCTCACCGCAAGCCTTGTTGCCCTGCTTTTCTGCGCACCCGGGGCCTGCCACCAGGGGGAACTCATCTTCCCGCCCCAGCCCCTGCACAATCATGGCTCCAGCCTGGTCGAAACGCCCGGCGGCGCGCTCCTGGCGGTGTGGTTCCACGGCACGGGCGAACGCCAGAATGATGACGTACAGCTCATGGGAGCGCGGCTGACCGCGGAACAGCGGGCCAAAGGCAATACGGCATGGTCGAAGCCCTTCCCCATGGCGGACACGCCGGACCTGCCCGACTGCAATCCGGTGCTCTTCGTGGATCCCCGCGGCACGCTATGGCTCTTCTGGGTGGCCATACAAGACAACCAGTGGGGCGGAGCCTTGCTTAAATACCGCACAAGCACGGATTTCGAGGGCGAAGGGCCTCCCCGCTGGAATTGGCAGGATATTGTCCACACACGCCCCCTGAACCTTGAGCAACGGTACAACGAGATGCTTGACGCCATCACCGGCGACTTGAAAACCGTCATCGACACCAACGAAACGCTTCGGAAGGAAGTGGACGCGGCCCGCGCCGCGAGCCACGATAAACTGTCGCGCCGCCTGGGATGGATGACGCGTATCCATCCCATCATGACCTCCGATTCTCGCATGATGCTGGGCCTGTACTCCGATGTCTTCAATTGTGCCCTCGCGGCTTTCACCGGGGACTGGGGGAAGACCTGGACCTTCAGCGAGCCCATTCTCGACCCGGACGCGGCAAACATCGGCAACATCCAGCCGAGTTTCGTGGTGAAGAAAAACGGGGATATCATGGCCTTCATGCGCGACAATGGCCTGTTGAACTACCTCCCCACCGCAACCTCGAAAGACGGCGGGATTACGTGGTCGCCGCTGGCCCGGCTGAAAATACGCAACCCGGGTTCGAGTGTCGAATGCATACCCCTGAAGAGCGGCAACTGGCTGCTGGTCTGCAACGACCTCGCCGATGGACGACATCGGTTATCGGCCTACCTCTCGCCCGACGAAGGCGCCACCTGGCCCTGGTCGCGCCCCCTGGAGGATGAACCCGGGGACGGTGGCTCCTTTTCCTATCCATCGGTGACCGAGTCGAGGGATGGCCTTGTCCACTGCACCTACTCCTGGCGTAAACGTGACACCGACGGAAGCAGCATCAAACACGTGGCCTTCAATGAAGCGTGGGTGAAGGCGGGAAAGCAGTAGCCCCATCGCTTACGTGGCTCAGGGGAGGGAGCAATACCCAAGAACGCAGCCCTGCGCGGTGAAACGGAAAAAAGGACGGCAAGGCGGCAGATTCCAGGTCGCATACCCATTTGCGGGGAAACACCAACAAACGGCGAGCTGCGCCAGGTGGGCAAACCGACACCGCCCCAACGGTAAGCCAGTCAAAGCATAACCAAGGACCGTTCTTCGGGGGCAAGACACCTGCTCACCGCACCTGCAGGATGATAATCAATTCCTTGTCCCCGTTTTTCAACCCCTGGAACTTGATCTTTTGCCCCGGCTTCAGTTCGACGCGGGTGGAGAAGGCGTTCACGGGCTTGGTGTTTCTGCCGTAGGGCTTTTCCGGAAGTTTTTCCACGCGGATGGAGAGACGCAGCGTATCCTTGTGGGTCTTTTCGAGAGGCTTGAGATAGAGGATATAGCGCCGGTTGATGGCGATCTTGGTTTCAGCGCCTTCTATCGCCCGGATCCGGGCCACCTTAACGCTCCGGTAGGTATCGAATGGAAGGCCCCGCACCGTGGATCGAATAGGCGCCAGGTCGTGGTCGAAGTACTTCACGTCTCCCCGGCCTTCCACGCTGGCGTCCATGGCCCACAGGGAGATGGGTACCTCCTCCCCCGGAGACGCCGTGCATACAGCCACCAGGATTACCATGCCCGCAAGACTCAAAGATCGTCCTCCGCCATGTTGATCCAGATGGTGATGCTGTCATCCTCGGAGTCGTACCAACCCACCTCGGCACCCTCGATATCGGTGCTTACTTCCACCTCCGTGGCACGCACGGGGTCGGGACCTCCCTTGATCATGACGAACGTGGCGAGAGCCACCACCATGGCCGCCGTCATCAGGGAGGCCACGGCCAGAAAGCCCCGGGGACGACGATCCGGGGTGTCAAGCGCTTCGCGGACACCGGCCATGAAAGCCGGGAACTGGGGATCCGCGACGGGCTCGGGGTGGGGAATGTGCTTCACGCCTTCGCGCAACTGCTTCAGGAAAGCCAGCGTAGCGGAGCAGACGGGGCAGGTTTCCAGGTGACGCTCCAACTCGGGCGTTCCCTTTTGCTCGCCATCAAAAACGGCTTCAATCTGGCTGGTATAGCGGCACTGTTTCATGATCATCCGCCCCCTCTTACACCCATTTCGGTGAGGGCATTTTGCAGTTTCTTTCGCGCGTGATGCAAACGGCTCATGACGGTGCCCTGGCTGCATTGCATCACTTCGGCCATTTCCTGGTAGGAGAGTCCTTCGAACTCCCGCAGGACGAAAGCCAGCTTGTGTTTGTGGGGTAACTGGTCGATGGCCTTCTGGATGGTCTCGCCCAGTTCCCGCGCCACGGCGGACTGCCCGGGGTCAGGCCGCGAACTGGTCGCCCCGGATTCAATGCGGTCGTCGAAGGCGACGGTATCCAGCCGCCGCTTTTTAAGCCAGTCCTTACTGTGATTCGCCGTAATCCGAAGCAGCCAGGTCTTGAACCCGGCATCACCCCGAAAACGTTTCAACGAACGATAAGCCTTGACAAAGACCTCCTGGGAGATGTCCCACGCCTCTTCCCGGTTCCGCACAAAGCGCGTGCTCAGGGCAAACACATCATTCCGGTACCGATTGACCAGCACCTCGAAAGCCTGTACATCACCCTGCTGCGCACGGGAAACCAGCTCACTGTCTTCAAGCGTTCTCACCTGGGGCGGATGGTCCTCATAGGGGCTGCTCACAAGAAGGCTATCATACCGCACGCCTATCTCCAGTGCCAGACTCATGTTTATCCGTCCCTTCCGTATGTTAAACCAGACGAAAGGGTAGGGGTGGCTATTCATTGAAGCGGAGATCAGCGCTTTACCGAACCCTGCCTGGCCGGGAAAGTCCCTTACCCGTGACGTTCTGTACAAATCGTCCAATATATGCTTGCCCACCCAGCCCTTCACGGAGCGCACAACATTACCTGCCGCCGGCGTAAAGCGACATTCTGCGGATGGCACGTAATCAATCCCCCAATTCGGGGATGCCGCCCTTGATTTCACATATTCCTCCGAGTATGTTCGATGATAACAACGGGGTGGCCTGCCGCTGCATTGTCATCTCGAACGTACTCGTCGCGATCCAGCGTTTGTTCAGTGCGCGGGCTGCCGGCCCATGTGAACAAGCCGGCGAACGCCCACGAAAAACCCGAAAGGATCACAGGATGAGCAGAATGCCCGAGAGCGAATCGTGCCAACGGGGAAGCGAAGAGGCCGTCCCGTTGTATGATCGCCTCATACCCCGGGAAGAAGGCCACCCCATGTCCGATCAATTCGAGATTGTGGACACGGGGGATGCGCGGGGCCGGGGACTCCGAAGTAAAGTGCCCTTCCGCAAGGGGGAGCGTGTCGCCCGGCTTTCGGGGGTTCTTACGAACCACACCACCATCGACACGATTCAGATAATACCGACACTGCACCTCCACGACCCGTGGTTCTGCCGGTTCCTGCTCCACGGCTGCAACCCGAATCTCGCCATTGACGTGACCGTCATGGAAGCCATGGCGACACGGGACATTCGTCCGGGCGACTATCTCACCATCGATTACCGGGCCACGGAGGACGTGATCGAATTTCAATTCCCCTGCCATTGCGGGGCGGAGAATTGCTGCCGCTGGATGCGCGGGCGGCTTGAGGAACCAAACGAGGCAGGACGGGCTTTCCTGGAGCGGTGAGGTTTTGGCCGGACTAAGGCTGACTACGGGCGGTGCTCCGGGGGACAGGACGCCCGCGGCATGCTTTCCCACGGGGCTTCCGTGGGAACGAAAACAGGAACAGTGGCTTGGGCGACATCAGGCATCTCTCTCGGCCACGTTCGATACAACAAGGTGCCGGAACGAGGAAGGAACATGGCCCATGAAAACACGGGAAAGCGGCATGCCCGTCGAAGCCACATGGAACCGTTTCTTTGATCCGCCGGCCGTGCTTTCCGCACTCGGTCTGACGCCGGATTGTAGGGATGTGGTCGACTTTGGCTGCGGGTACGGTACATTCACCATCCCTGCGGCACGCATCGTGGCGGGCTCCGTTCATGCACTGGACATAGATCCCAAGATGATTGACGCGGTCCGGGCGAAGGCGAAAGCGGCATCCCTCTCGAACGTGAATACATGTCCGCGGGACTTCGTCGCCGAGGGAACGGGCTTGCCCGATGGCAGTGTCGATTACGCCATGCTCTTCAATATCCTCCATGCCGAACGGCCCGGCACGCTTCTGGCGGAAGCGTATCGCGTGCTTCGACCGGAAGGAAAAGTGGCGATCATGCACTGGAATTATGATGCCAATACACCCCGCGGCCCGTCGATGGCGATACGGCCTCGCCCTGATCAATGCCGAAACTAGGCCGAGAACGCGGGGTTTCGCCTGCTCCCCCCGGCCCTGGTGGCCTTGCCGCCTTACCATTACGGAATGGTGCTGGAGAAGGAGGAACCGCACGGATAGGGAAGAGGCATTTGCAAAATTGAACCTAGAAAAGGCAGTAGCGGCCCGTGCGGCGGCCTCTTGGGCGTCGCACCTGTCAAGAAATAACCGGTCGGCACCGCGTGCTACGTCGGCGCCGGCAGCGGATCGGGGTTCGCCAGGGGTTCTCCGCCGAGGATTTTGGCGAAAATCTCGGTGAGTATCATCCGCCAGCGTTGGTGCCAGGT
>JAJRTN010000124.1 GCA_024278275.1 Candidatus Hydrogenedentota bacterium | reverse complement strand
TCAAACAATCCGGCATGGAGTGGACCGTACGCGGCGCAAACGCAATCACCGCACTGCGTTGCGTCATTCAATCAGGACGGTTCGAGGAATACTGGGAGCAGCGCGCCGCATGAAAACCCCCAAAATTGACGCAGGCCCACAGGGCGTGGGTGTGGGCCTGCGTCTTGGTCGAGGGTTTTGCGAGTTGTGTATTTTTTGCTTGTTTTGTGTAGAGATGCTCTACAATACCGTTGCTTGCGAAACCCAACCGGGCCCGCGCCGGTGGCTTACTGGCAGAACTGGAAGCCCTTCCCGTATGAACGAATGCACCTATAAATACAGCGGAAAAACCGGATTAAACCCATCTAAACCGATCACGAATACATGCCTGTTCGTGCGTTTGCCGCACGCGTCATTCTTGATCTTGGCGGGGAAGACGAGCAACTGGCGGCAAAGAGCTTCCTGCGTGAGGTGGCATCGGCCGGATATTTCTCGGAAGAGCACAACCCGAAGATAGAACAGGGCGGGTACGCCCGACGCGTCATTGCCTGGGCATTGTGGTGCCTGGGGGACACGGGCATTCAGGACACGATCCTTGAATACATCGCACGGCGTAACGACTATCGGTGCATGATCAATATGCAGGACGCGCTTCTCATTACCGATATCTTCACCAATCCAGGCAGTGAGAAAAAGTTACTTAGCCCCTTCAATACTCGGTAACTGTTCACGGAGATATCGCCAAGCAGGACAGGAGGTCTGGTTTCCTTCCTTGTGTCATTCCGAACGTCTCCGGACTTGGTTACGTAAACAACGCGCTTCTCCATGGCCTGGTTTGTTGCAGCAATCACGGGTGGTCTGTGAGGAATTTCATGAGATCCCTCACAGACAACCCCCGAAACATGGAACCTCTTCGGGATTCGACGAACGACTTCCATTCCGAAGCACACGGTGTCAACGTTCGGGATGACAGTCGCGTGAACGGCCACCTTGGACCTAATCGTTTCCAGCTGAAGCAAAACAGGTGTCGCCCATGGTGCCTTACGGGACGACACCGATGCGTATGGCGCCACTCTCCGCCTTGATCCGCATGGCCTTCGTGATATGGGGGGTCTCTGTGCTGGTGGTGGTGGCCACGTTTCCGCGAATCCGCACGGTGCCGCCGGTTTGCACTTTTGCAACGGCTTCCGCCAGGGTCTTGCAGGGATGGGCGTAGAGGCCAAGCCGCTCGCCGGTCCAGCCGAAATCGACCCACACGGGGGTGAAGGTGTCAAAGCTGTTGGGGTCGTGAGGATCCGTTCCAACGGCCACCTCAGTGCTATCGGCGTACCCGTCGCCGTCCGTATCCGGGGCGTTCGGATCCGTCCCGTTCACATATTCCGCGGCGTTATTCAGGCCGTCGTTGTCCTCGTCGGCACCCGGATCCGAAACGCCGTTTTGCGCTTCCCAACCGTCGCCCAAGCCGTTTCCGTCCAAGTCCGTTTCAAACTGGAACTTGGACATGTGGAGACCGTTGAGGTCGTCATCGTTCAGGCCATCATCGGCGACACCGTTCCCAACAAGGCCCAAGGTACCCGCGCGAATCACGACGGCGGGACCAAATACGGGCGATGTCACATCTCCCGGCGATACGCCCGCCATAACGGCCGGACGAACACCGATGATGTCGCCGGGATCGCATCCCGTGCTTCCCGTGAAGGGATTCGCGATTGGGCTGGTGGGACTGTTGCCCAGGGATTGAGATCCGGCGGCCAGGGAAAAGTAGACGAAGGGCGGGTTGGCGGGCTGCGCTCCCTGGTCGGAGCCGGGGTTTTCGACGAAGAGCGCGTCGAGTTCGTCCACGTCGTCGCCCGGCAGGCCCAGATTGGCCGCGGTCCAAGCGACATTGAGGGTGGGACCGCCGCCGCTGTAGGGCGCGGTCATCAGGACAAAGTCGCCGATCTTCCCGCCCCCCAGACTGTTCTGCAACCCGGTATTCTTGATGGAGAAGAAGACCCGGGGGGCATCGGGTTGTTTATCGCCGTCGGTGTCAACCACAAGCGGGAGATTCGCGAAAAACGGGACACCCTGCGCGGCCCCGACGGCCTTCCCTGAAACCGGGTCTTGCAGGTGTTCGTCCGGAATGACGAGCGAGTTGATGTCGTCGAGAAAGGTGGTCTCAAGGCCCAAGGTAAAATCATCCGCGATGAGCACATTTCCCACGCCGGCCCGCATGGCTTCGTAGACATCGCCCGCGGCTTCTGATGGGGCTTGCCCCTGCTCGAAACGCACGGCCGAACCGGGCATGCCGAATGCGGTGGTATCCACCGTGAATTGGATGAAGATCCGCCCCTCACGGACCGCCTCATCCAGTATCTTGGCTTCGCCCGGCAGAAACGCGCCGGGTATAAGCCCGCCTTGCTTGATACGCATCGTGGTGGTTGTCGAACCGGAGAGGCCGTCCAGAACGCTCCCCGGCGCCCCCGCGAAATCTATCTGGTAGGTGATATCAAAAAAACTATCCACAGTAAAATCACCACTTGGAAGGTTGGTTAGCGTCGTGGTGCCCGGACTTGGCAAGCCTTGAGCCGTCCCGGCGACAATCTGCAGGGTCTCGAAGTCCGGGTCACCGAACAAGGAACCCTGCAAGGAGAACCAGTCGGTATCCATGATCTGCACCGGATTCCCGGGCGTTCTTGGACCGACATGAACTTCGACCACAATGGGAATCAGGATGGACCGCTGAAATCCGGCCAAGGAGCCGGAACCAATCATGCGATCCAAATGAAGCGTGGCCTGAAACTGATGTATCTCGCCGCCCAACGAACCGCCGGGGGTCACGGAAACATCAAAAAAACTGTCCACCGTAAACGTCGATTGAAGTTCGGTGCCCGTCGGAAGGCCGTCGATGATATGCACGTATTCATTTGGCGAGAAATAGGGCGTGGGCACCGGCAAATCCACGGTTCCATCGCCCCGGTCCGGCCACGTGTTGTAATCCACCGTGTATTGGCTGGTGCCGAAGCAATAGCCATCCGTGTTTTCCGGCATGGGCAAGTTGGGCGTGACGCCATAGGTTCCAAAGTTGAGGGCGGGCAGGAATCCCGGCGGAATGTTCTCGTCGAAGGTTTTGATGTTGGTCGTGGCCGGCGGAAACGGCGTAAGGTAGAAGTCGTCTTCCCCATTCTCGCCGATGAGCTCCTCGTTGTAAACATCGCTGCTGTAGAGGCCGGTTGGCCCCGCGTCGTTGTCAACGCTGAAGTCAACCTCCTTCAGGTTGGCGGACCCATGACCGCCCCCGCCATCCGGCTCACCCGGTTTGTTGAGATACAGCGTTGCTTTCCAGTATTCACTTAGGGGAACCGCCACGTCCCGACCGGTGGACATCCAGTTGTCGCGCACAATGTACCAATCCGTCAAAGGTAAATTGCCTTCTCCGTCGGGATCGAAACTCTTGCGAAAGCCTATGCCGGTAACGGCATGTCCCGACAGTTCACCCCATTCCTCGTAGTCATCGGGATTCCCGCCGGGGTTCCCCGACGGCCCGGTGGTGTTATAGTCATAGTATTCTATGCCATCTCCCGGCTCGTATTTTGTCGCCGGGTTTACCCAATACCTGAACGAGAGGATGGCGGGAACGTCCGATTCGATGGCGGCGCAGTAATTGGCAAACGCCGTGCCTTCATCGGTAATCGTCACGACACTACCCGGGTCGTCCGGCACATAGGGGGCCACCTCGTCAATCGTGGCGGAGACCACGTAACGAAGTTTGCTCTTGGCGTTGGCCGTTTCGGGGATCCACGCATAAGATTGCGTTCCGAAGAAAGAATCAACGATTCGGGTCCCATTCCAGGCCGATCCGGTCCCCAGGCATCCCAAGGCGTCGTTGGTGTTCATATGCAGCGGCAGCCTGCCTGCCGCAGGGTCCGCGCCTTGTCCTTGTATGGTAGCGTTGGACCAACTGATGCTCCACCCGAAAGGCACCCCTGGCGGATTCCCCGGCTGCGGAAGATCATCCAACGGTGCCCCGATGAGCCACGGCGCCAGGACGGTACCATCGCGGTTGTCGTAGAACTGCCAGATATTGGCGGCTGACGCGGGCGCGCAATAGTTTGGCCAACTCATGCACTGGGCCGGAGGACCGGGAAGCCCCCCAAAGCCAAACTGCGCCATGATCTGGCTGTTCGGTTGCTGCACGTCCGGCATCGCGCCGACACTCGGGAGGAAATGAGGCTGAGCAAGCCCGGACGGACATAGCAGCAGCAGGGTAGAAAAGAGAAGGGTGGTGCGTGAAGTAAAAACGCTTGTGGCGGACATGACTCACTCCCCGGCCCCGATGGAGGCCAACCTTTTGTGAGTCAGGAAACCACACGGGACACCATGCCCGCACCGCCTGAACGCCAAACTGCCGCGTAGATACCACCACCACCATGCAACGCCTGACCCTACGGCAACAATACGAATAACGTCATTAACTAGAGTATACCACGGGCCTGCGTCATGAAAGTAGGTTTTTGCATGGAGTGGTTTTTGCATGGAGTGGCAGGGCTTACGTATCTAATAGTGCTAAATAGTGGATTCTTGAGTTTTGCTCATTTTTGCTCGTTCCTCTCCTGCCGTTCTGACTTGAGCTTTGTCTGCTTCTTTCTGGGCTTTGGAAAGGCTTTGGTCCGGTCGTTACGCGTGCGCCGAATGATTTCGTCGGCGTACTGTTCGGCGAGCTTCATGAATGAGGCGTACCCATCGATAGCTTCTTGCACAAAGTCCACCTCGTCGACCGGCACGTAGCGCACGACGTTGCGGCCGTTCTGCCACGTTTGATGGTTGTAATGGGGCCGTCCGCCCATCCGGCATAGCTTGCCCCGCTCCATCCGTTCAATCTT
>JAJRTN010000123.1 GCA_024278275.1 Candidatus Hydrogenedentota bacterium | reverse complement strand
AAGCAACCGTCCTCGTCCGCCTTCTTCAGGCTCCCCTTCAAGCCACCTCCATAGAAATCAATCAATCAATAAAATCGGCTTTGGAATAAGGGGTTGAAAAGGTCGGTCCATATCAGGGTGGGCCTTGGCCCACCAAGACTGAAACCTTGACGACGAAAGAGCCTCCCTTGAAAGAAAGGCCATGGTGGGCCAAGGCCCACCCTACGACTTATAACCCGTCATCCCCGCGAAAGCGGGGCTCCATGATAATGTATCCGCAGATTGCGCAGATGAACGCAGATTCTCCCGTTCCCACGCAGATCGTGGTAGAGGTGGTATTGGAAACGCACCGTGTCGGGGTTTCCACATCCGAGAACCCGGTACTCTCAAGGAAGTAAGCCAGGAATGTTTTTCCCCGCCGTTCGCGCAGTTGGTCCCCCCCTTTTTCGCCAATGACACCGTCATGCGCGGGTTGGCTGAAATGCCCTGGATCGGATAGAATTCGTCCCTCTCAACCGCCATTGGAATCCCAGTTCATGCCTGAAATACGTGCCCATACCTATATCGACGCCGGAGAAGCCCGCGCCGGAACGCCCTGGTCGGAGCGATGCTGGTCGGCGTTTCTGGGGAACACGGTCAGTTTACGGGACACCGTGACCGGGCGGGAGTGGCTGGTGCGGCCTTCCGATGAGATTGCCTTGAACGTGGAAGGACGGCGTCTCTCCCTGATGGACTTCCAGGGCGGGAACTGGTCGGAAGAATGCAACCCGCACGGCGCGACGCTCGTGTGCCAGTTCACCAGCGAGACCGTAAGCCTCCGCGTGCGCTGCACGGCCATGCACGATTGCCCGGGATTGTTGCGCGAGATGACAATCATGAATCGGACACGCCATCCCCTGGCCATCGCCGGCCCTGTTCTGGACCATTTCGCTTTGGCGTTGCCACCGAAACGAAAGGAGCTTTTCCGGCGCGCGTCGAAGACCGTCGTCACCGCGGGTGATGACGAAGGCATGCTCCTGATTGGACATGACACGGGCGTGGCTGTCGAGCTAAGCCTGGAAATGACACCGGAGATTACCCTCCGATGCCAAGGCGATTTCGTGCTGGCGCCCGGTCAAACCCGACACCTGCCCGATACGCACGTGCTGCCCTTTCGGGGCTCTTTCGAGCAACTCTCCGGACATGGGTACGCCACGTTCCTCCGTGCGGTCCGCAACCTGCGCGATTGGCAACGGGATGGGGACGTTATTCCGTAACACGGCTTGGGACGGCCGGACTTCGGCGAGGGCCGCTCCATGAAAAACCGGGACCGGACGCGCCCGAGCGGATGAGACGTGAAAAGTCCTCCATTCCGAGAATACTTCCCTGCTTCTTTTTACAGGCGACAAGTAGCGTGGTCCCGCGGAATACCGTACAATATGGCCCTTTGGCCTTTCTTTCCGGTTACTCGACAACAGAAAGCATTCCATGACGGAAACCCCGACCATAGAGATTACCGCCCTCGCCAACGGCGGCGATGGCATCGGCCGCATCGATGGGCAGGTGTGTTTTGTGCCGGGTGGCGTGCCCGGCGACGAATTACGCATCGAGATCACGCGACGCACCAGGCAGGCACTGTGGGGCCGCATCGAGGCCGTCCTCCAGGCGTCCCCGGACCGGCGAAAACCGATCTGTCCCTACTTTGGCGTCTGCGGGGGCTGCAATTGGCTGCATATTCAGGAGGCCACGCAAGACGAATGGAAGCGGCGTATCGTCCAGGACTTGTTGCAGCGTATGGGCGGCGTGGAAACCGGGGTCGAGTGGGGCGGGGAGCCCGAGCCGCGCCTGGGCTACCGCACCCGCGCCACTTTCCAGGGAGACGGGGATCGCGTGGGCTTTCACGAACGGGCCAGTCACGACGTGGTCCCCATCGACCGGTGTCCGCTGTGTCACGACCAACTTAACGAGGCCCTGAACCGGTTGCGTGAAGTGGGGATTAAGGGAACGGTGACGGTAACGGTCAACCCCGAGGGCGGCGAACCCCTGGTGTGGTCGAAATTCACCAACCGCAAGCTCAAGCAGTACTTCCCACTGGCCCAATCGCCGAAGGATGAAGGCGGCCGGGCAAGTTTTCTCTTCGATGAGGTGCCCATCGTGAACGGCACCTTCAGCCAGTCCAGCCTGCTGCTCAACCGGCAATTACGCGGGGTGGTGTGTGCCCTGGTGGGCGAGCCGGTCTCCCTGTTGGACCTCTATTGTGGAAACGGCAACCTCAGTCTGCCCTTCGAAGACACCCCCGACGTGCTGGGACTGGACCACAACAAAGCGTCCGTCAAAGCGGCTTACCGCCGGCGCAAGGGCAGCTATCAAAGCGGGGGCGAAGACAAAATGATCGCCCAGCTTCGAAGGGGAACCTGGGACACGGTGCTGCTGGATCCGCCCCGTTCCGGCGCAAAGATCCTGGCGCCCGCCCTGGCGGCATGCTCGGCGCGGGCCATCGTTTATGTCTCGTGCGATCCCGCCACCCTGGCGCGCGACGTGCGCGTGTTGGCGCAAGGGGGATGGCGGCCCGTCCGCACGGTCGCCCTGGACCTTTTTCCCGCCACGGCACACGTGGAGACCGTATGCCGCCTGGAGCGGCCGGCGTGACCCGTTCCATCCAGCGCGTGTGCGTTTATGCGTCTTCGAGCGACGCGGTGGACCCGGTGTTTGCCGAGGCGGCCCGCGCATTGGGACATGGCCTGGCCGAACGGAACCAAGCGCTGGTCTATGGCGGCGGCAACATCGGTCTCATGGGCGTGGTCGCCCACGCGGTTCACGCCGGGGGCGGGCACGTGATCGGCGTGATCCCCGAGAAACTGCGCGATATGGAACTGGCCTATGATGACGCCGATGAACTGATCATCACGGAGAGCATGGGGGAACGCAAGGCGGCCATGGAGACGCGGGCGGATGCTTTCGTGGCCCTGCCCGGCGGCCTGGGCACGCTCGAAGAAATCCTCGAGGTGCTGGTGCTCAAGCAGTTGAACTATCACGACCGCCCCATTGTCTTCCTCAACACAGCGGGCGTTTTCGATCATTTATTCCGCTTGTTCAACCACCTTTGCGAAAGGCGTTTCGTGAAAGCAAGTCAACGTGCCCTGTATCATGTGGCCGCGGAGCCGAACGAGGTGTTCCGCTATTTCGAGAACTATGTGCCCCCCGTGCCGGAGACGAAGCTGTTTTGACCGCCCCGCGACACGACAACCACGACGCTCCAAAGGCACGGTATCTTTTCCTGGCCGTGCTGCTTTTTTTCTTTGTGTCGGGCGCGTGCGGCCTGCTCTACCAGGTGGTGTGGACCCGCAAGCTGGTGCTGCTCATCGGCACCACCTCCCACGCCGTCAGCGCCGTCCTCTCCATCTTCTTCACCGGCCTGGCGCTCGGCAGTCTCTGGGGCGGACGCATGGCGGACCGGACGCAACGGCCCCTCCGGCTCTACGGCTGTTTCTAGATCCTCATCGGACTGTGGGCAATCCTGTTCCTGCTCCTGGTCGGCCAGGGCGAGGGCGTGGTCGTGGCCATCCTCCGCGCCGTGGGCGGCGCCCGGTGGTCCGCCATCCTTTTGCGCGAAATTCTGGCGCTGCTGCTGCTCTTTGTCCCCGTGTTCCTCATGGGGGCGACTCTGCCGCTCCTCGCCCGCTTCGTAAACCGAAGCAGCGCGGTACAGGGCCTTCGTATCGGCGCGCTGTACACGCTCAACACCTTCGGCGCCGTGGCGGGATGTTTCCTCACCGGCTTTGTTCTGCTCCCCGCCCTTGGCTATACCCACGCCACCTTCGCGGGGGCCCTGGCCAACGGGATCATCGGGGTGCTGGCACTCCTGCTCTCGTGGCACGGCGAAAGCGCTCTTGCCTCCGCACCCAGGCCACCGTCACGGGATGAAGACCCCGTCCATGGGCTGATTTCCGGCAGCGTGGCCCGGCTCTTCCGCGTGATCCCCGTGGCGGAACATGGCGACGTACTGGTGGTGGCAACCACCGAGCCGGACAATGAAGAAAACCGGGTTCTCTTGAGCGAGATGGTAAAGCGCCCGGTGGAAGCCGTGGCCGCCACCGCCGACGAAATAGACCTGATGCTCGCGCGCCACTATCCGCGCCCCCCGCGCGGCCGGCTTTCCCCGGGGAACCTGCGGCTGGTGCTGACCGCCTTTTTTATTTCCGGTTTCTGTGGTCTCGCCCTCGAAGTGCTGTGGACCCGGCTGCTGACCATCATCTTTCTTGGCACCACCTACGCCTACACCACCATGCTCACGGCCATGCTCTGCGGCATCGCCCTGGGCAGCGCCGTGGCCTCCGCCTTCGTCGACAAACTGCGGGGGCGCATGGCGGTGTTGGGCGGGGCTTTCCTGGTCATCGGCGTGGGTTGCCTGCTCATGCTGGGGTGGCTGGCGGGCATGCCCGCCAAGGTCACGGAACTGCAACTGGCCGGCGGCGGCGATTGGGCCGCCGTGATTCGCGGCAAATTTTTCCTCGCCTTCGCCGCCCTGCTCGTGCCGACGTTCTGCTTCGGTGTTACTTTCCCCCTCGTGGTGAAGATCGCCGCTTCGGGCCGCGATACCCTCGGACGGGACGTGGGACGGCTCTACTGCGTCAATACCATGGGCGGCGTGCTGGGCGCCATGGCCGCCGCCTACCTGCTCCTGCCCCGACTCGGCACACACGGCGGCATCGTGGCCCTCGGCATGTTGATGGTGTTCGCGGGCACCGCGCTGATCCTGCGCTGTCCCGAGACCGCCCTTCGCTGGAAAACCGCACTAATCCTCCTGGGCACCGTGTTCTGGGCAGCCGCATGGATGCGCGCGCCGGAGGACGTAAACCTGGCGCTCACCGCCGGTTACGTGCCCAAGGACCACCGGGTGATCCACTACCAGGAAGGCGTGGAAGGCACCGTCGCCGTGTCCGAACCCGTCGATGAGGACAACGGCACCAACCGGGTCCTGTGGATCAACCGCGTACAGGCGACCACGTCCATCGAAAAAGGCGTGAAAATGAACCGCCTCCAGGGTGTGCTTCCCCTGCTCTTCGACCGCGAACCCCGGAACGTGCTCTTCATGTGCTTCGGTTCCGGCATCACCGCGGGCACCCTGGCCCTCTCCGATTTCGACCGCATCGACGCGGTGGAGATCTCGCCCGACGTACTCGACGCCGCGCCCTTTTTCGCGCGGGACAACCTGGGCGTGCTCGACCGGTCCAACATCGCCTTCCACATCGACGACGGGCGAAACTACCTCCTCACCACGCGGCAGACCTACGACCTCATCACCTTCGAGCCCATGCCCCTCGCCCTCGCCGGCGTGAGTACCTTCTACACCCGCGAGTACTACGAACTGTGCCTCGCGCGCCTCGCCCCCGGCGGCATGGTTTCCCAGTGGGTGCCCCTCCACAGCCTCAACCCGGAAGTCGTGCGCTCCCTGGTCCACACCTTCACCGACGTCTTCCCCGAATACTGCGCGTGGTTCATCAACGCCGACCTCTTTCTCGTGGGATCCAACGCGCCCCTGCGCATCGACTACGCCGCCGCCGACGCACGTCTGTCCCGGCCCGAACTGCGGGCCGCCCTCGACGCCGTGGGGCTGCGCGACACGGCGGAGGTCATCGCCTGTTTCCTCATGGACAAGGCCGGTCTCGACGCCTACGCCGCGAAGGGCGCCGCCATGACCGACGACCGGCCCTGGGCCGAATTCATCGCCCCCAAACTGGTCTACGAGCGCCACGTTCCCGATGCACTACAGGAGATCGAACCCCACGTTGCCCAAAACCTCACCATCCTCGAGAAAAAGGAATTGACCCCGGAAACCATCGCTAAACTCGAGCGCCGCCATCGGGCGCACCGCAACGATCTCAAAGGCCTGCGCCGCTACTACAGCGGCTTGGCCATCGACGACGGCATTACCGACGATTTCAAGGCCTCCCTGGCCATCGACCCCGACGACTACAACGCCCAATACTACCTCAAGCAAATTGCCCTGTCCCAGGCCGGGGCAAGGATACGCTGGGAAGAATACGACAGGGCCATCACCACCCTGGAAGGCGCGCTGGCCTTCATGCCCGGCGACCCCGACCTGACCGTACTCCTCCAGCAGGCCCGCGCCGGGAAGCAAAAGCCATGACCCAGGCCCGAGAAACCCGGGGCCGGGCCTGCGTCAATGTTGGGGGTTTTCATGCGGTGCGCTGCTCCCGGCAGTCTCCGAACCGTCCCCCGGGGTTACCGGGATTTTTCGTTTTTCACCCGGTCCGCCTATGCTACAATGAGGTGGAAATACTACTGGGGAGATTGAATCGTGACACCTTTGCGTTCTATCCGTCCCGAGGAACACATCCAGGTGGGAAACCGCTGTTTCGTGGTCCTCCTTGAACAGCGGTATCTTGTCACCCTGCTTAAAGTGACCGACGACATCCTCCGGGTAAGTTTTCCCATGGGAGAGTTCCCCGTCGAAGGGATGACGGTGCTGCTGGAGTTCCATGACGACTTGGGCTTTACCACTTACGTCTGCGAAGTGTTGGAGGCGCCCAAGGCGCCCGGCGACGGCCTGTTGTTGCGTATGGCCCCCGGCGGTGTCATGAGCCGTCATCGAAGTTTCTGGCGCGTGCCCGTGAAGCTCCGGGGAGAAATGAAGGACCAAGTGCATCCCCGCCGTCACCCGGTGACCATTCTCGATCTCTCCGCGGGGGGCCTTCTGGTCAAGGCCGACGAAGCGGTCAAGGTCGGCGAGGTGGTGGATGTGAAGTTGGCTTTGCCGGGTATTGAATCGGAGAGCATTACGTGTAAAGTGATCCATACCCCCGTCAGCGAAGACGGTGGAAGGCTGTTCGGTTGTGAGTTCATCGGACCGGACCCCGTGGTTTTGGAGACGATCACGACGTTTATCCGAAAGCGTCTGCGCGAGTTGGGTCCCGAAGGCTTCGAGGTTGTGCGCGGCAGGCCCGGCGATTGATTCGCGAAAACCGGCGGTTCCGCTGTTGATCTCCCAAAGGGCCGCCGTGGTTTTGTCCGCGAAAACGCGACGAAACCTTCTTTTGCCGTCACGCCCGCCCGTGTTACGATAGACGCCGGTTACGGGAGACCGGCAGCCCCCGCTTCGTTGAACCCTCGGGAGACCTGTCTTGCCCATCACGCGCGCACAAGCGGCCCGCATGATCGACCATACCATGCTTGCGGCATACGCCACCGAGGTGGATATCCGTGAGCTGTGCGAAGAAGCCTTGGAACACGGCTTCGCGTCGGTCACGATAAATCCCGTGTGGGTGCCTTTCTGCGCCAAGAAACTCGCAGGCACCGATGTGGGTGTTGATGCCTGTATCGCCTTTCCCCTGGGGGCGAATTCCGCCGGTATGAAGGTGGAGGAAGCCCGCGACGCGGTGCGCGCGGGGGCCACCGAGATCGACATGGTGCTGAACGTTGGCGCGCTCAAGTCCGGCTATGTGAAATTCGTCGAGCGGGAGATTGCCGCGGTGGTCAAGGCGGTCAAGGGCATTCCCGTGAAGGTTATCCTCGAGTGCAGCTATCTCTCCGAGGACGAGAAAATTGCCGCGTGTCTCATGAGCCAACGGGCGGGTGCCGCCTACGTCAAAACCTCCACCGGCTTCGGCGATGGCGGGGCCACGGTCGAGGACGTGGCGCTCATGAAGCAGACCGTCGGGGATGAACTGGGCATCAAAGCCGCCGGGGGCATCCGCACCCTGGGCGACGTGATCGCCATGGTTCAGGCCGGCGCCACACGCATCGGCACCAGCGCCGGTCTCCGGATCCTGGAAGACGCGGATGAGTAAGTCCGGCCCCAAAGCGTTCCACGGCAGGCGCGTGCTGGTCCTGGGGGGCTTGGGCTTCATCGGCAGCAACCTGGCCATCCGCTGCTCGGCCCTCGGCGCACGGGTCACGGTCTATGACTCGCTCATGGATCACGGCGGGGGCAATCCGGCCAACCTGGCGGGCCTGGAGGACCGCATCCGCGTGGTCCACAACGACATTCGCGACTTTAACCTGGTGGATCGCGCCATCCGGGAACAGGACATCATCTTCCACTGCGCGGGGCACACCTCGCACAGCTATTCCCTGCAAGACCCCTTTCTCGACATCGCCATCAACTGTAAAGGCTCGATGAACGTGCTGGAGGCGGTGCGGCGCCACAACCCGGCGGCCCACGTGATCTACATCGGCACCAGCACCCAGTGCGGGGCCATGGTGCGCAATCCCATTGACGAGTCGCACCCCGAGTTTCCCCGGGACATCTACTCCGCCAACAAAAGCGTCGCCGAGAAATACCACCTGATTTACCACGCCGTGCATGGTCTGAACACCGCCGTGGTGCGGCTGGCCAACGTCTACGGCCCCCGTGCCAACATTCGAAGCCGCGACGCGGGGGTACTCAATTACTTTATCGGCCTCGCCCTGCAAGACAAGGAACTCACCCTCTACGGCGAAGGCCGGCAGAAGCGCAACATGCTTTTCGTCGACGACTGCGTGGACGCCCTCATCGCCGTCGCCGAGGACGGGTCGGCCCGGGGCGGTGTGTGGTTCGCGGCGGCCGACGCGGGCCACGCCATCACGAATTTCGCCGAGAAAGTCGTCCAAGTGGTCGGTAGAGGCGGCGTGAAACATATCCCCTGGCCCGGGGATTGGAAAGTCATGGACGTGGGCGACGTGGTCATCTCCAACGCGAAGTTCAAACAACGATTCGATTGGTCGCCCCGCGTCGGCTTGGAAGAAGGCCTCGCCCGCACCCGGGATTTCTTCCTCGCACGCATTGCGGATTACATCAGTCAATAGACCAAGGAAAGAAGAAACCCATGCGTATACAAATCATCGGCGGCGGCAGTTGGGGATTGGCCATTGCGCGGCATCTCGCGCTCAATGGACATGGCGTGCGGCTGTGGAGCCGCGAGGAGGACAACCCGGCGGCCCTTCGTGCCACGCGGGAAAGCCCGGCGTTTCTGCCGGGGGTGCATATCCCCGAAGCGGTGGACGTCAACCCCGAGAGCGACCCGGACGTGGACATCGCCGTCTACGCGGTGCCGTCCCACGTGATGCGCGCCGCCGTGACGCAGCATCCCGTCTCCGATACGACCGTGCGCGTGAGCGTGGCTAAGGGCATCGAGAACGACACGCTTCTGCGCATGAGCGAAGTGATCGGGCAGACCGCGCCCGGTGGTCCCGTGGTGGCCCTGTCGGGCCCAAGTCACGCGGAGGAGGTCGCCCGGGGGCTGCCCGCCACGCTTGTGGCCGCGGGCTCGGACATGGTCGCGTGCGAACGCGTGCAGAGAGCCTTCATGGCCGACACGCTTCGCGTGTACACCAGCCCCGACATCGTGGGAGTGGAATTGGGCGGATCCCTGAAGAACGTGGTGGCCATCGCGGCGGGCGTATGCGACGGCTTTGGCCTGGGCGATAATGCCAAAGCGGCGCTCATCACGCGCGGCCTGGCGGAAATGGCGCGTTTGGGTGTGGCCCACGGGGCCGAGCCCATCACTTTCGCGGGCCTGAGCGGCATGGGCGACCTCATCGTAACCTGTGCCAGCAGGCACTCCCGAAACCGCCATTTGGGCGAAGGTATCGCGCAGGGAAAAACACTCGAAGAGCTTACGGGCAGCACCCCCATGGTCGCCGAGGGCGTGCGGACCACGAAATCGGCCCATGCGCTCGCCGACCGGCTGAAGGTGGACATGCCCATCACCAGGGCCGTGCATGGGGTGCTTTTCGAGGGGGACGATCCACGGGAGGCGGTCATCCGACTGATGCAGCGTGAAGCTAAGCCGGAACGCGGCTGAGGGAAGGTATTCGCGGGCACACCCGCGACGGGTCAGGCGCCTTGGCGCTTGGGGCGGCTCACGCGGGCATTGGACAGGCCGAAAAGGGCACTTACCCGCGCCTGAAGTTCTTCCACCCGGAAGGGCTTTTTCAGGAAATCATCGAACCCGTAATCGGCGAGTTCCCGCTCCTCATCCTCGTCAATGAAGCCCGATATGCCGAGAATACGCGTGTTCCGGGTCTCTGCGCGATCCTTGATGCGCTCGCAGACCATGCGCCCGTCCATGTCCGAAAGGTGAATATCGAGGATAACCATCTGCGGATTGTTCTCAACCACCATGGCCCCGGCGTCGAAGCCGGTAGAAGCCGTGAGCACGGTATAATCTTCCTCCCGGGCCAGGATCGCCGGGATAATGTCAAGGTAGTAGGGATCATCGTCCACGACGAGAATACGCCGCTCGCCGGCCTCAAGCCGTTCAAGCGGTATCCCGTGGCTCAGCATGAACTTACGCAGGCTCTCATAGGGGATGCGACGGTCTCCGCCCGGTCCGAGCCGGTAACCGTCGATCTGACCAAGGTCGAACCAGCGCGACACCGTATCGGCGGACACGCCACAGATGCTTGCCACCTCGCCGGTGGTAAAAACGCGATTCTTCATCGTCGTGTATCCTTGCTCGCCACGTCACGGATGGACGGATTCTCTTGGATTTGCGGCGTATACGCACCTCAAATGTAACAGGAATTCGGGAGACTTGTCAACAGACTTCACCTCGACTTCACCTCGACACCTCGACGGTCTCGTCTGGGGAAAGGGTTCTCTCTCGTTGCAATCACCCGGACCTCCAAGCGGGAGTGAGTGACGAACAGGACCGTCGTCATGGGTTGAAAGGATTTCCGGTTGGCGGCACGGGCGATTGGCTGGAATGCATTCCCGGTGATGTTCTCTCTTGCAGGGCCCACAACGGCAAAGCAAAGCCCCCGGCATCCCTTTCAGCCATTCCCGCAAACTTGGGGACCCACGGGAAATGAGCGTAATCATGCAGCCAATCCATGTTTCCCGCCTTTGCAGGAATGACGGTTGGTTGTGGCACGGACGGCTGTATCGATGCCTGGCTCCGGCGGCGCCTTGCCGGCACACCGCACATGGAGGATGTTGCCCGCGTGACGAAAAAACACGGCTATTGCCCTGTTTTTCCAATGCCCGCTCAGGCCGACGCCACCGCCTCGGCGACGCGGTCGCCAATCTGGGTGGTGGACCAGCCGCCTTCCTTGATCTCCCGGGCGGACATACCGGGGAAATCGTCGGAGGTGATAACGGCGACGCAGGCTTTTTCAACGAGCAGGGCCGCTTCGCTTTCGCCGAGGTGGTCAAGCAGCATTTGACCGGCGAAGATGCAGGCCAGGGGGTTGATTACGTTCAGCCCCGTGTACTTGGGCGCGCTGCCCCCGATGGGCTCGAACATGGAGACGCCCTCGGGGTTGATATTGCCGCCGGCGGCGATGCCCATGCCGCCCTGCACCATGGCGCCCAGGTCGGTGACGATGTCGCCAAACATGTTGCCCGTAACGATAACGTCAAACCATTCGGGGTTTTTAACCATCCACATGGTGGTGGCATCCACGTGGGCGTATTCTCGCTTGATGTCGGGATATTCCTTCTCACCCATTGCATGAAAGGCGCGCTCCCACAAATCATAGACGTAGGTCAGCACGTTGGTCTTGCCGCAAAGGGTGAGGGTCTTGTCCTTGTTCCGTTTACGGGCATAGTCAAACGCGAACTTGAGGCAGCGATCCACCTCGTTGCGGCTGTAAACCATGGATTGGACCGCCACCTCGTGAGGCGTGCCTTTGCGTTGTACGCCGCCGAAACCGGTGTAGAGACCGGCGGAATTCTCGCGAACCACGACAAAGTCGATGTCCTCGGGGCCTTTGTCCTTGATGGGCGTCTCGACGCCGGGATAGAGCTTCACGGGGCGAAGGTTGATGTACTGGTCCAGCTCGAAGCGGGCCTTGAGGAGGATGCCCTTTTCAAGGATGCCGGGTTTCACCTCGGGATGGCCGATGGCCCCCAAATAGATGGCGTCAAACTGGCGAAAGTCCTCGATGGCGGAATCGGGAAGGATTTCGCCCGTGGCCAGGTAACGGTCGCCGCCAAAATCGAAGCTCGCCGTGTCCAGGCTGAACCCGCAGCGCCGTGCCGCGGCCTCCAACACCTTGACCCCCTCACGCAAAACCTCGGGCCCCGTGCCGTCGCCGCCCATAAGTGCAATCTTATACGTCGCCATGGTGTGACTTTCCTTCCGTTGTCTTCCCCGGGACACCCGCCACAACACGGGGCGGAAAAAACATGGTAGCACCGGGGAAAGGCGGCATTCAAAAGGGCGGACGCCATGACAGGGGGCCACACCCTGCCCTTTTTCGTGGATTCCCGCTTTCGCGGGGGTGAAGGCGACAAAGACACGTTTTTGTGACCATTTGGATAAAAACTTCACCGGTAAGGGCCTGCGTTGCAAGGCCGGTGGCGGTATCGCCCGAAAATATGAAGAAACAGCTTGGAAACTGTCTAAAATCCGTCGTTTTTTTCAAAGGTGCGAATCCGGTACCAAAAAGTGGAAATTCGTTCTAAACCATTATTTTTCAGTATCTTGTAAAGATTTAGCCCCCTATTGCTTGACGCTTGTCGGTATGGCTGGTAGTATCCATTTGTGGCGTGGAATTTACGGTGAATGCCCGATGGATGTTTTCGCCGGGAAATATACGAATCTAACCTTTGGAGTCCGTGCCGTGAAAACAGACAGAAAATGGGATGCACGCGGGCTTACCCTCATGGAGGTAACTTTCGCGCTGGCCATATTCGCTGTTGTGACGGCGATTACGGCCCAGGCGCTGGTGACGTTTTATGTGGCGATTGACATCCAGGAGCAGCGCATCGAGGCCATCCGCGTTTGCAAGGATGTAGCGGGCGCCGTGCGTGATCAGCGAGGGCTCCTCGATCCGCTCGAATGGCCGGATAACCTGGTGGCTTGGGTGGAGAATAAAAACGAAGAGGGCTGGCCCGAGTATCAGCGACTCCAGGATCAAGGCGAAGAGGATTTGCCGGGACAGGCGATTACCGTGGAATGCACGAATCGCGCGGGGGGGGCGCCGACGGCCGGGGATACCGTCCTCGAGGTGCGTGTCTTCTGTACCTGGCTGGACCGTTCCGGCCGCCCTCTTGAAGCCGAGATCGTCACGTACCTGGCGAGTGAGTAGGATGGAGGCGAAGGCCATGAAAAAACGTGGGGGCTACACGCTGCTTGAAGTGATGCTCGCCATCAGTATTCTGACGGTGGTTTCCCTCCTGGGCTTCGTGGTGCTCAAGACCTCCACGGAATCGGCCGCCCTGGTCAATGCGAAGGAGGAGATGCAATCGGCATTGCGGGACGTGATGTCGCTCCTCAACGCCGAGGTGGGTGAGGCCTACTCCGAACGAAGCACCGATGCCGAGCCTCCCCTTTCGCCCGACGGGGTGGAAGCCATCAGCGTGAGTGAAGATGGACGCAGCATTGTGTTTCAGGTGCCCGAGCCCTCGGGCGATTCGCGCATGGTGGTTGGCTCCAACCCGATAACCATCTCCCTGGAAAACGAGGATTTTCCGGTGGGAGAGACCAATGAAGGCAATGGCCGTCTTGACGATGGAGAGGACGAGAACGACGACGGCGTGTTGACGCGGCGCCTTCTTCGTATCCAGGACAACACGACCACCGTCTTGGGCGCCGCCAATTGCATCTCCAATGTGCGGTTCCAGTTGCAACCCGTCGCCAACGGGCCAAGAACGGTGCTCTCCGTATTGCTGACCGCATCCAAACGATACGGCCAGGGCGAAGGGCGGCTCATACGCGCCCAGCTTCAGGGTTCCATCACCATGGCCAACTGACGGCGGCACCCGGCTTCCGTCCCGCAAAAGTCGCGCCAGCCCCGCTTGATGGGCGGCCGGAAAGGAGGGCGTATGAAATACCAACGCCTGCATCAATGCGAGGGCATGGCCCTCATTGTAGTAATGGTCGCGGTTGTCGTGATTCTCGGCGCTCTCGGGCTTATGATGACGCGCGTCCAGGTGAGCAAACAGCAGACAGACCTGGCCTACAGCCAGGCTGTCGCGGAAGAGGCGGCCCGGGCCGGCGTTGAACTCGCCGTCAAGCGCCTGTGGGCCGACTATATCGTCAGCAATGGCAACACCACGGGGAATTGGGCGTCCTATCGCTATTACCTCAACAACACCCTTCAAATCCCCATCAATGAAGACCTCAATTTCAACGGGGTACAGGATCGGGGCGAGGAGGGGAACGGAAAGGACGGGTTCGAGACGGCCGGCCCGGAAGGCTGGGCCATGCTGGAGGAACCCCTGGATTTCCGGGACCCCACCTCGAATCGCGTGATTGCCACGATTGATTCCGTGCGGGTGTTGCGCTATGACACGCCGGAAAACGCCGTGTTGACCGTCCGCTCAACAGCTTCCGCGGGGGGCGTCAGGCAGACCGCCGTGCAGGTTTTCGAAATTGGCGGACGGGCCACCACGCACACCCAGTTCGCCATCCTGGCCAACAACATTAATTGCATTTTGTGTCACGCCGAGATCAAATCCATGCCGCTGGAGCGTAACAGGGACGCAGACCTTTACAACTCTTTCGACCGGGTGAAAGTGGCCGCGCTGGAGTCGCTGCTCGTGCGTACGGGCAGTAGTTCTGATTCCACCGTGGCCGGCACCGTTTACACCCGCGGCGAGGTGTACAAACCCAATGGGTCGCTCTACTCCACCGACGAACTCGCGTCCACCAACTTTGACGGCTACGCTTTAAGCAAAGACAATGGTGCCATCGAACAGGACGGCAGTGGCAATATGCGCCGTGTCGACCTGGTGAACGCGGGGAAAAACGGGGCGGGCGAGTTGGAGCCCTTTGCCAATCTTTACATGAATTACCCCCTGGAGGAGGAGGGCCAGACCGATGGCATTCTCCCCAGTACTTTTCCAGCCCCCTATCCCGATGAGGATGGAGACCGGTATGTGGGTGACGAGGAGTTCGCCATCGAGGTCAACACCGCCAACGGCAGCGTGGACTTCGCCTTTGGTCCCGATGCCGAGGGATCCGGATCGATTCAGGCCGGTGTGGCCTTTGGGGTGCCCCACGACGGCACCCTGTACGAGGAAGCGGGGCTTCCCACGGGTTCCAATGGCGCCCTCCAGGATCTCCGTGATACCGGCAGCTACGACGGCCATCTTATCCTGGTGGGTACCGACGATGATCCTATCATCATCAACAGCACGGTAGCGGTGAACGGTGATTTGGTTATCAAGGGGCCGGTGAAGGGTTTCGGCCAGTTGCTGGTGCGGGGGAACGTGTACGTCGTGGGCGATGTGACCTATGACGACGCGCCGGGCGCTTTTGGCGTGGGAACGGATGGCCGTGAAAACGCTTTGGCGGTCATTGCCGGCGGCAGCATCATGATGGGTGACTACCTTACCGTGCGCGGCGTGAACCACAGCAAGTACAACAACCGGAAATATCCCAAGTGGAGTCAATACAGCATTCACACCCGTGACAAACACCGCAGCAACACCATAACGCTTAACGGCAAAACGGAAACCCTGGAGTGGGGCTACTTCGACCAATGGTCGGTGGATTCCGGCGAGAAGGTGGCCGGACGGCCCGGTCAGCAGTACAGTTTCACCACCTCGGAGTTAATGCTCTTCAACAATCGGGAACTGGAAAGAGCCTTGGCCGACCCCGATTATACGCCCCGTTTCTATGGACTGCGTGAAAGTCAGCCCGACAACATCTATGTCTATGATTCGGGGGATGAACACGCCGTGCGCTATTCCGAAAGCGGCGTGACACTTCTGAGTGATTACCTGGTTGCAAAAGGGCTGCCCCTGGATATCCTGGATAAGGCGGCTTACCTCTATTGCAGCCCCGGGGGAAGTCACGCGCCCGGCAGCGAAATGACCTCCAACTGGATATCGGAAGATACGCTGCGCAACATATGGTACGAAGACGAAATGAGCCGCCCCAGTGGTGGTCGGGAGTATCAGTTCGACGGGCTGCTTTACAGCAATAACTCGATCTTCGCCATCGTTCGCAGCAAGACACGCCACAAGTCCAACACCCTGGGACGGATGCAGATACGCGGCGGCGTGATCAGCGCCGATCTGGGCATGTTCGTGCCCGGCCAGAACGGCCGTGGTCTGAATCTTTTTTACGACCCCCGGGTGGAGCGTTTTATCGAACTGCGCGACACCGAACAGGCGACTTTGGCACGGCGCGTCTTCTACTTTGAACGGAACGAAACGTAGGCCGAATCATAGAGGTTTACCGTGATGATAATAAAAAGAGTCACAAGGCTCACGGCCCTTTTGCTGTTGCTGGGTTTCACGGGCGCCGCGGATACGGTGTATCTGAAAAACGGCGTGAGATTCGACGGCATGGTTCGCGACCTTCCCAACGGTCACCTGCTGGTGGAAGCGGGAAAACGGAAGATTATCTATCGCGCTTCCGAAGTTGACCATGTGGAGAAGAATAACAAGACCGGTGTTATCGACAAGGAGGCCGCGAAGGCCCGTTGGGCGCAGCGAGATGCCGAAATAACCCGGCGAACGGGACTCACGGCCGATCAGCGAAGGCGCGTGGAGGCGCTCATGTTTGAGTTGCGCACGCCCCACGCGGGCGAACGCGGACGAATCCGCGATAAGATGGCCGGCATGCAGGCCGAAGTGGATATCGTCCCGTACCTGGCCTTCCGTTTCCCCGAGTTGTCGCAGCGCTTTTCGCCATGGGTCCTGGAGACCATGGTCATCCTGGACCCGCGCCGAGGACGGGGCTTTGCACGGGAGAATTGCTTTCATGAGTACGCCGGAACACGGGCCATGAGCATCGGGCTTATCGGCAGGCTCAGGGATTTGGACAGCATACCCCTGGTTGTCCGCGGACTCGTCGATCATGCCCCGGAGGTCCGTATTGCCGCCGCCCATTCCCTGGCGGCGTTAAAGGCACGGAACGCCACGCCCGCCCTTATCGAGGCGCTTGGGGACAGAAGCCTGAAAGTCGCCAACGCCAGCCGCTCGGCCCTCAAGGCATTGTGGCAAGACGAGACCGCCGGACGAAGCCTGTATACCCCCGAGGAATGGCGCGCTTTCTACGATGGCTTGGCCTCCAAGCCGGAGGGCGCTTTTACGCTTGCGGAGCTTGAGCCGCTGATTCCGGAGAGCGACGAGTTCGAGGATGAGTAGGCCCGGCGTTCAAGCGCGAAACACCACCGGAAAAATCCAAGACCAGTCCTGTTTCGTCATTGCGAAGGCGCCTGGCCCGTTTGGCCGGAGCCGGGAATCGCTACCGCCGCCCGTACCACGCTCCACTGTCATCCCCGCGAACGCGGGGCTCCATGGAGCAATTCCCCCTTGGGTGGGCAGGGGGATCAAGCGGTAATGTCGCGCGTGTTAATTGCCGGGTGCGGCTATGTAGGGACCGTGCTGGGCGCGCAACTGGCGCGGCAGGGGCACGAAGTTTTCGGTCTTCGCAGAGACCCCAACGGCCTTCCCGGGGCGATTCAGCCCGTCGCCGCCGACTTGACCTGCCGGTCCTCCCTCGGCAGCCTTCCACACAACGTGCAGACCCTGTTCTACATGGCCGGTGCCGGTGCGCACACCCCCGGGGCCTATCACGCCGCCTACGTGGACGGTCCCGCCAACCTGCTTGAGGTTCTTCGGGAGCGGCAACAACCCGTGGGACGTTTTTTTTTCGTGTCGAGCACGGGGGTTTACCGCCAGGAAGACGGCCAATGGGTGGATGAATCCAGTCCCACCAGTGCCGTTCATTTTGCGGGGCGGTGCCTGCTCGCAGGAGAACAACGTGTGCTCGAAGGCCCCTTTCCCGCGACCGTGGTCCGCTTCAGCGGCATCTACGGTCCCGGGCGATGCCGGATCATCGACGCCGTGCGCGCCGGCGAGGCGCGCCGATATCCCGGCCGAAGATATCTGAATCATATTCATCGGGACGATGCGGCGGGGGTGCTGGCTCACCTCATGGGTCGCACCGGGTTGGCAGACCGGTACCTGGCCACCGATGACGAACCGGTCGAGCGTTCGGAGGCATTGGACTGGGTGGCCCACCGACTGGATCTGCCCCGGCCGCCGCTGGACCGGAACACGGCCGAAGCCGGGGGCCGGGGCGTGAACCGCCGCTACCGCAACCGCCGCCTGCGCGAAACGGGCTTTTCATTCCAATTCCCCACCTACCGGGAGGGATACGGCGACCTTATTACACGCCGGGGGTGCCATTCGCGAAAGAATGAGGGTAACCGGGCACGGCCTCAAAGGCCTGTAGAGTAGTCCCTTTCCCATGGCATTCTGTACAAAGGGTCACGAATATGTATTGGCTCTTTTCTTCCGTCGCTCCCGCGAACGCGGTCCTGCGGATGGCACCTGGAAAGCGCCATTTCGCAAATGCCACGACGGGACGATTGGCTGGGATAATCTGCTATAGTCCTTCCCTTCCCCATGACGAAGGAGAAAAACATGCGCGCCGAGTTGTTGATGATTGGCACGGAATTGCTGATCGGTCAAATCGAGGATACCAACAGCACGTTTATGTCCCGCGTGTTGGCGGAGCACGGCATTCACTGCTATCAAAAGACCACCGTGGGCGACAACCGGGACCGCATCAACGCCGCGCTGAACGCCGCGCTGGAGCGTTGCGACGTGGTTTTGTGCAGTGGCGGTCTGGGGCCCACCGAGGACGATATCACCCGCGAATGTGTCGCGGATGTCATGGGGGTCCGCCTCGAATACCACGAGGAACTCTTCGAGGCCATCCGTCGGCGTTTCGCCCGGATCGGGCGCAGCGTTACCGGGAACAACAAGAAACAGGCCCTGTTGCCTGAAGGCGCCGAAGCCATCGAGAATCCCCATGGCACCGCGCCGGGGCTGTGGGCCGACACGGGGCGGGGCTTCGTGGTCTGTATGCCGGGCGTTCCCTTCGAACTCAAACCCATGCTTGTGGAGCGGGTGATTCCCCGCTTGCGCGAGGTCTTCGGCATGACCGGCGTGCTCCGTTATCGCGTGCTCAAGGTTTGCGGGGTGGGGGAATCCCGCATCGACGCCGTCATGGGCGACCTCATCAATTCCCAGGTCAATCCAACCGTGGGTTTACTGGCGAACCCGGAATCGGTGAAAATTCGTATTGCCGCCCACGGCCGCGACGAAGACGATGCCCGGGCACGCATTGCGCCCGTGGAGGAGGAAGTGCGGCGGCGTCTTCCGGGTCTCATCATGGGGGCCGGTGAGGATACCCTCGAAGGTGTGGTATGTCGTTTGCTTCGGGAGCGGCACTGGACCCTGGCCGTCGGCGAAACGGGAACGGGCGGCATGATCGCCCAACGGTTGACCGCCGCCGGGTCCACCGCCTTTGCCGGGGGGCGGGTTTGGCCCGTGGAAGCCGGCTTCCCAAGAGATGAAGAAACCGCTATTGACCTGGCCGGCCGTCTTTTGCTAGACTGCAAAGCTGATTGCGCGTTGGTATTGCTCTACCTGCCACGGAAACAACGCAGTTCCGTGGTCTTTCGCACCCCGGAGGGCGATCACTTTCGGGAGGTGGGGCAGTATGGTACCGGTGCGCGTGGACAGGTTCGAACCAGTGTGTGGGCGCTGGAGCAGGTGCGAAGGATCCTGGCCGGCGAAACCAACGCCGAGCCAGGCGAAGTCCCAAAGCCGTTGGACCCACGGTAACTACCGTGGCAGCGAGCGTATTTATCAAAGCGTTGATTCCAGCGCGCTACGGCGAATAAATACTTGCCCAATGCTGTTATAAACGCTAAAGCTACTGTTTTCCACCGTTTCCGGGGCGGGCGTGGCCCCGGCACCCCCGCACAGGGCGTGAGACCCGTGGTCTCCCCGAGGCGTGGTGACGCGAAGTCCCCGATGCCCCATGGCAGGTGGACGAAGCGTGGAACGGGGGAGGAGGCCAAGAAGCCGTAATGTTGGAGATTCTTGCACTGGTGCTGCTGGCCCAGCAGCCCCTGCAGCCCGTTGCCGAAGGGGTGGCCTCGTACTACACCGTCGCCAGCAGCAGTCACTTGACGGCCTCGGGCGAACCCATGCGGGACGACCTGATGACCTGCGCCATGCTCGATGGCGTGTTTGGCGACTACTACCTGGTCGTTTCGGAGACGGGCAAGTCGGTGGTCTGCAAGCTCAATGACCGCGGTCCCTATATCAAGAACCGTGTCATCGACCTTTCCGAAGCCGCCATGGAGGCCCTTTCCCTGTCGCGAAACGATGGGCTTCTCAATGTGCGCGTTTATCACCTCGGGCCGAAACCGGCCCGCCCTCCCAACCTGATTCATTGAGACCGAAGGGAATCGGGCCCGGCCGGTGTGGCCGGGTCCGATTCTGTTTGTTGAAACCATTCACGACAACATGGCCGACGGAAGTTGCGCCATGTCCAATGGGGCGAATCAGCGCCGCCGATTTCATTCGCCGCCGCGAAGGCCTCGTGCGGACCGGCCGAGCAGGCGCACCACCAGTCCCGCCAGGGCCAACAACGCCCCCAACACCACCGAGGCCACGCCGCCTAAATAGGCGCCCACCGCCCATTGCCCCGCGCCATAGCGTTGGGCGGCAAAGGCGCAGGCCAGGCCCATCACCGCCAGGGCCGCCCCCGTGACACTCCAATCCAGATGAGAACGGCGGGGGTGCATTTCCACGTCGGCTTCCACCAAGGCGTTCAGGTCTTCCAGGGACCCCAACAACTCCGGCTTGCGTTCCAACCGCCGCAGCAGGGAGATTTTGACCCGGTACTCCAAGAAGGCCCGGACCAGGGCCCGCAGGATGAGGTAGCCCACCACGAGGAATACGAGCAGGGCGGGCAAAATGAGAATCAGTGAAACCATGAGACGCCTTCCATTTGCGATAAGACCGTGGTTCCGGCCCTCATGGTGTCATGGGAACCGCCTGCCCCGCGGCGTGTGTTCCTGAAACCCGCCCCTACCGCCACCCGGTCAAAAAGACATGGCGGTTCACGGGCTTAGCCGCGAGAGTGGTTCACGAAGACCGGTTTCTTGAGCAACCGGCGGAAACGTCTGCCGATGGAAAGTGTACTATCAAGGCATGATTCTGCGCAGCGTCATTCTTGCCGCCGCCATTGCGGCGTCCATCCAGTGCTTCACGGTGGGGTTCCTGGCGCCCTACCTGCCGCGCGAGATCTGCCGTCCCCTGGTTCGTTCGAGTCGCACCTTCACTTTTCCGGCAACCCGGCGTCTGCATGTGAATAACGCGGATGGCACGGTCCGAACCATGACGGTTCCCGGGGATACGGTGCAGGTGGTAGCCGATATTCGTGCCTATGTACCAAGCCGTGATATGCGCGAGACCGCCCGGGCGTACCTCAAGACCCTGCTGGTGGAGGAGCGGCGTGGCGATACGCTGATCCTGCGAACGGAACCCGGGCAACGGCCGGACGCCGTGGATCTTCGCGTGGATTACGCCATTCGCATGCCCGAAGGAACCGATGTGCTGATTGAAGGGATCAATGGTAATGTGGAGGTGGGCGAAGGCGCGGGCCAGGTGACGGTACGGGGCGGCAACACGGATGTCCGTATCAGCGCTCCCCGGGGAACGGTGACGGTGAAAACCACCAACGGGCGTATTCGCCTGTACGACGCGCCCGTCGATGCCTCCCTGGTCACCATTAACGGCAGCATTTACGTTCATATATCAGGCGGATCGCTCAAAGCGACCACGACCAACGGGCAGATCGTTGCCAACCTGTTGAGCGACAAGGTGTTAGCATGTGATTTGAATGCCACCAACGGGGGCGTTACACTGGCCATGCCCGCGGATTGCTCCGCGAAAGTGAATGCAACCACCTTGCGCGGTGTAGTACGCTCCGACTTCACGTTGGTGAATAATGGAGCATCCGTGAAACGCCGCAGTCTCCGCGGCACGATTGGCGAAGGGGGTACGGCCTTGTCGCTCCATTCGCTGAACGGCAACATCTGGCTCACAAGGAGCGCTTTATGACTGACACGACCGAATCGATCCCGGCCCCGGGCACGGCGGCGGCAGCGGGGCCCGCGCCGACACGCCCCCATGCGGCGCTGGATGACATGGACCTGGTCCGATTGACCCTCGACGGTGAGACAGAGGCGTTCTCCGAGTTGGCACGACGCCACGAAACCATTGTGTACAACGTGGCCTACCGCTTCATGCGGGACGGCGCGGCGGCGGAAGACATGGCCCAGGAGGCCTTCATCAAGGCCTTCCGTCTGCTCAAGAGTTTCCGGGGCGACAGCAAGTTCTCCACGTGGCTCTACCGCGTCACCTGCACGGTCTGCCTCACGGAGCTGAACCGGCGCAAGAGACGCCGGGAGGTCCATCTTGTCGAGGGAAGCCCGGATCTTCCAACGGTTCCACCCGCGGGCGCCGACGACATGCCCGAAATCGTTCGCCGGTGCGTGGAAAGCCTGCCGGGGCGCTACGCCAACATCATCACGCAGTATTATTTGAAGGAGCGATCTTATCGGGAAATCGCGAATGACCTCGGCGTGCCCGCCGGGACACTCAAAACCTGGATGTTCCGCGCTCGAAAACAACTGCGCAAACGGATGGAAAAGGAGCTGTGTACGGATGGCTGAGGAGTTCCATGGCGTCGCGGCCCCCTTGCGTCCCGTGCCGGAAGGTCTTCATCGGCGGGTGACCATGCGGGTGTATATCGCATCACACCAGGACCGCCTGGCACGCCAGCTCCGTCACGCCGCCGCGATTTTCGCCCTCTCGGTTGTCCTGGTGGCGGCCGTGGCTGTTTTTGCCGTGTCCCGGACGGACATGAACGATGTGGATCGATACATCCCGCCGGGCTTTCTCGGGCACCTGGACTACTACCTGGCCTCCCTGCGGATGGCCTGGTCGGCCTACCAGGGCAATCACATGCTGCTTATGAGCGCCCTGCCGGCCACTTGCGCCGCCATCCTGATCCTGGCATGGTGGTGGGACAAACGAGGGGAGCCTTCTGTGCGAAGCGGTGGCCGTGTGCACCGCGATTAGCCCGGACATTTCACCAACTATGTTGTGCGTGTGTGAAGAGGGGGTCGGGTCAAGGGGCTGGTGAAGTATCCGGGCCAGGCAGGGTGGGCCCTGGCCCGCCTTTTGGGAATGACATCCTCGTTCCGTCGGGAACGGGACAAATGTTGCAGGGTGAGGGAATAGCATCATAATGGGCCGCCACCGCAGTACATCATCCATCTCCACCCTGCAAATCACTGGTGCGGTGGTCATGCTGCTGGTGATGGTCATTGTACTGGCCCTGATCCTGGCGCCCGATAAGCCCCTGGCTCCACCGAACTCCGTACTCACCTACGCGGAGCGCCCCAACGCGGAACCGGTTAATTCAGGATCCGGGGCCGGGCCTCCCGAAGTACTTTCCGAGCCGTCCACGGTCCCGCGGCCCCCCACCCCCGCGCCCGAAACCGGCGAACCCGGCAAGCGTCCGGTCATGCCCGGGTTTGTCATCGCCGGGCGCGTGGTGGAGGAAGAAACCGGGAAGGCCGTGTCCAGGATAACGGTTGTCGTGCGCCGCATCTGGCCCGACGCGGCGAAAAAGGACTGGACGGCACGAGAGCAGGCCGCCCTGGCCTCCAAAGACCGCGATACAGCGGTCCTTGAGGCACTGTATCGGGAAGAAGAGCATTTCCAATACGAAGCCGACGCAACTTCCGACGAAGAGGGGCGCTTCTCCATTGAAACACCCGGCGCGGGTCAATACAACATCAAGATCGTGGATAGTGGGTACGTTCCTTTTACACCGCTTGTGATCGGCCTGTCGAAAGAGGCACCGAAAACAACCGTTGAAATCCGGCTGAGCCGTGGCGCCTCCATTGCCGGCCGGGTAACGGAGGCGGGTACCTCCCGTGGCGCCGCCGGCGTATCCGTCGAACGTCGCCTGGTACAAAGTGCGTCCCGATTCGACTATATATCGGTCTCTACGGACGAAGACGGGTATTACACCCTTTACGGGCTGGAACCCGGCGAATACGAGATTTCCCTGGACCTGTCCGATGTGCCCTACGGGCCGGGGAAAGTGCTTCCCTACCGGCGCGTCAAGGTGACGAGTCCCAGGCAGCACGTCACCAACATTAACTTCAGCGTCGAGGCCGCGGGGGTTGTCTGGGGCTATGTCACGACGCCGGACCAAGCCCCCGTCGGGTCGGATGTTATCCTGTGTACCTCCGAGAGCCTCTTGACCCAGTTCATGCAGGCCGCCATCAAGCAGGCGCCGCCCGTCCATGCCAGGAGCCGCGGCGATGACGGCTACTACGAGCTGGTGGGCGTGCCCCTCAACAAGGAGTGGAACGTCTATGTGACGACGGACGACTTCCCGCCCCAGTTGAGCGAGTCCTTTATCCTGACCCAAAGCCATCGGTCGGCCCGGGTCGATGTGTTCATGTTCACCGGCACCGACATATACGGTTACGTGACCGACACCCACGGCGATCCCGTGGCCGGGGCGGAGGTCATCTGCGTTCCAACCATTGGCAAACTGCTCGCCCCGATGTAAAAGCCTCATGCCTTCCGCGAAGACAATTCGGACGAGGAAGGCAACTTCGTCATCACCCAGGTACCCGCAGGGAATTACCAGATCTTCGCCATGAAACAGGGGTACAAGTACTCCGCCATGGGCCGGCCCGTTTTCCCCGACGGCTACAACGATATCAAGAACATTCACATGGTGCTGCAAGGCGTGGAGGAAGGCGAGCACGAGATCTTCGGCACGGTGGTGGACCTGGCGGGCAACGGGCTGGGCGGTGTCAACCTGTCGCTCCAGGGGCTCAGCACGGAGAGCCTGAACAGCACCGAACGATCCACCACGTCCGACGGCGCCGGCCGGTTCCTGTTCGACGGGGTGGAAGTGGGCGTGTACCAAATCATCGCGCGCCTGGACGGCTACGCCACGCAGCGCATGGACCGGGTTCTCATCGACAGGGAGAACACCATTACCATGAGCCCCGGATCCGTGGTTCGCGGCGTGGTACTGGTGAAAGAAACCAACCGTCCTCCCGATTACTACACGGTCCGTGCCACGCCGATCACGCAACAGGGCACGGTGTCGGCACTCCTTTTCAGCGATAACCAGGGCGGGGCGTCGGGCTCCTTCAACTATCCCGACGGGCATTTAGAGTTGACCCTGTCCGGCGGGTACTACCGTCTGGAGGCAATGTCCCGGGAACTCACCCCGGGCCGGACCGAAGTAAACGTGGAACCGGGCGAAGTCATCGACGGGATTACCCTCTATGTCACGCGGAAAGGCGGCCGGTTGAGCGGCCACGTGCGCGTTGCCGACGGCTCCAGTCCGCAGGGGGCGCGGATCTTTCTCACCGAAGCAGGCACGTCGGCCCAGGAAGTCATTCAACTGGCTTTCGCCGCGGACAACAACACGACGCAAACGGTCGGCGAGGACGGGGCGTTTCTCTTCGAGAACCAGCCGCCGGGCACCTACAACGTGATCGCCCGCCATCCGTCCTATGCGGCGGCGGAAAGCGGCCCCGTCGAGTTGGTCGCGGGAGGGGAGGTCGGCGGTATCGACCTCGTGCTGGGTACGGGCGGGGGGCTGGAGGGCTATGTCTTCAAGGACGGCGCGCCGGTTCCGAACGCGCTGGTCGTGGTCATGGCCAAGGGTCAGCCCAAGACCGCCACGGCAAACGCCTCGGGATGGTACGAGATGGACGAACTCCCGCCCGGTCTCATCCAGGCCGTGGTGATGCCCTCGGGCATGTCCGACATTTCCGGGCTCATGGGCCTGGGCAATATGACCGGTCTCCAAACGGCCGCCATCGAGATCGAATCGGGCCGGACCACGCGCCATGACTTCGGCGCCATGACGGGAATCCGGCTCACGGGCCGTTGCACGCCCCCCCCGGTGAACCCCCTCGTGGGGGGCGCCGTGGTATTGCGGCGTCCCGGCGCGCCCCTCGTGCCGCGGTGCGGCGTCATCGAGGTGGTCCAGTTGAGCGACGGCGTGACCGCGGCCCTGGACGCTACCGGCAACTTCACCATTGAAGACGTTCCGCCGGGGGACTGGCAGCTTGACGTGTATTACAGCGGTCCGGGCATGAACTTTATGCAACTGACCTACCGCAACAGCGCACGGGTCACCGTGACCGGCGAGGAAGTGGGCCGCGAGGCCGTGGTCGATATCGAGGCACCGCCGTGTAATTAGGCGAGCGGAAAAAAACATTTGATTAGAGCATGTATTGGCGCGTAGTCATATCGGGCTTCAAGCGGACAGGGTAGGGACAAGCTCCCGCTTGTCCGCTGACCGGGTGTGGTCAATGCCCGAAAGAGACCTCTTGGGTACCACAAAGCACTTGACGCCTACGGTCGCGCGGGAGCGCGACCCTACCGGATTCCCGTGAACGGTTACGACGGAACGCACGCGACCTACATTCCCACGGAGGGCCGTGGGGACAGGGGACACAACGCCATGGCCATGATTGAACTGCAAGACCTGGAGGTGGCCTATGGCGACCTCAAGGCGCTGGATGGCGTGAGTTGCGCCATCGAGGGCGGCGCGGTGGGGCTGCTGGGACCCAATGGCGCAGGAAAAAGCACCCTCATGAAAACGCTGCTGGGCTTCAACCGCGCCGGCCGGGGCACGGCGCGCCTCTTCGGGTTGGACATGCCGAAACACGCCCTGGAAGTACGCCAGCAATTGGGCTACATGCCGGAGCAGGAGGCCACCAGCCCGAAGGTCAGCGCGGTCTCATTCCTCACCTACGTGGGACGGCTTTTCGGTATGTCCCGCGTGGACGCCATGGAGCGCACCCACGAGGTGCTCAATTACGTGGGCCTGGGCGAAAACCGCTACCGCAAGATGGAGACCTACTCGACCGGCATGCTCCAGCGGGTGAAGCTCGGCCAGGCATTGGTCCACGATCCCAAGCTGTTGCTCCTCGACGAGCCGACCAACGGATTGGATCCCGACGGACGGCTGGAAATGCTGGCCCTCATCCGGCAGGTGGCCGCCGGGCGGGGCGTGACCGTCCTGCTATCGTCCCACCTCCTGCCCGACGTGCAGCAGGTGTGCGAGCGGGTGCTCATCATCAACCGGGGCCGCATCGTCCGCGACGGGAGCATCGCCGAACTCACGGCGGCCCGGGAAGGGCAATACGAAGTGCGCGTGCGGGATAACCCGGGTCCGTTTCTCGCCGGGATCGAGGCGGCGGGTTGCACGTGGCGGGACGAACAAAACGGTAGCCTGGTTATTACCACCTCCGACGGGGAGGACCCGCGTTTCCTCTTCGAGATCGCCCGCGCCAAGGGCACCCATATCCGCCATTTCCTGCCGCGGCGCGGTTCCCTGGCCGAAGCGTTCCTGAAAGCATTAGAGGACTGACACCATGCCCATTTACCGGCGTACGTACCGTAACTATGACGGTGATCCGCGAAGACACTTCCGCTGGGCCATCATTGTCGAACAAGAGATTCGCGTGCTGCTGAAATCGAAGGTTTTTCTCCTTTTCCTTTCGGGCACACTGATTCATTTCCTCCTCCGCCTCCTGCAAGTGGTGGCCTTCGACTTCATCATGCAGGATCCCAACAGCCCCCTCCGCCCCTTCCTTGTCAGCCTGACGGCCGTGGTGGTCAATGATGAGACCTTCTTCGATTTTATCCGCATCCAGGGTCCGCTGGTCTTTGTCTGTCTCCTTTTCGCGGGGTCGGGCATGATCTGCAACGACCTGCGCAACCACCTGACCGAAATCTATTTTTCCAAGCCCCTCACCTGGCGCGACTACGCCCTGGGCAAGCTGATGACCCTCGTGTTCATCGGCCTGGTCTTCACGGCCGTCCCGGCCATCTTTCTCACCCTGCTCCACAACCTTATGATGCCGGGGCTGGAAACCATCCAGGCCACCTGGTGGTGGCCTTTCTCCATCCTGGGCTTCTCCCTGATCATGGTGGTGCCGGGCGCGCTGGCCGTGCTGGCCAGTTCTTCCCTCCTTCGCAGCGAGAACTACGCGGGCATCATGGTGTTCATGCTGCTCCTCGCCGATTCCGCCATGAGCGGCATCCTGGCGGAAACCCTGCGCCGCCCCGGGTTTCTCGTGCTCAACTATGGCATTGCCCTCAACCGGGTCGGGGAGGAACTCTTCGGCATCACCTTCCACATCGTTGACGTTCCCTGGGGTCAGGCCGCCGGACTCATTGCCGCCGTGTCCGCCCTCAGCCTCGTTATTCTCGCGCAACGGGTGCGGCGCGCGGAGGTGCCCGCATGAACGACACACCTGATGTCACACGGGACGCGCCCGTTGTGGAGGTACGGGGTCTCTCCAAGTGGTTTGGCGAGGTCATCGCCGTGAACGACCTGAGTTTCACCATCGGGCGGGGCGTCACCGGACTCCTCGGCCCCAACGGCGCGGGCAAGAGCACCTTTATCAAGCTGGCCCTCGGTCTCTACCGGCCCAGCCGGGGCACGCTGCGGGTTTTGGGCGGGGCACCCCGGAACAACCTGGACGTGTTGCGGCGCATCGCCTATTGTCCGGAGACGGACCACTTCTACGACAACATGACCGGCTTTGAATACGTCTACTGGCTCAACCGCTACTGGGGCATGGGCAAGAAGGACGCGCGGGCCGCGACGGAGTCCGCCTGCGAACTGGTACGCATGGCGGACCGTATGCACGATCCCATCGACGAGTACTCCAAGGGGATGCGCCAGCGCATCAAACTGGCCCAGTGCCTCGGCAGCCGGGCGGAACTGCTTTTCCTCGACGAACCCATGGCGGGCCTCGATCCCCGGGGCCGCGAGGAGATCTTCGCCCTCATCGGCCGCCTGGGCGACGAAGGCTACAGCGTGATCGTGTCGAGCCACATTCTTTACGAAATCGAGCGCGTCACCGACAACGTGGTGCTCATGTACAACGGCAGTATCCTTGCCCGGGGCCGCATCCACGAGATACGCGATCTTATCGACGAGCACCCCCACACCATCACCGTCGAGACCCCGGATCCGCGTGCTTTGTCGCTTCAGTTGCTTCACCCCGGCGCCATGAGCGTCGAGTTCGAGGAAGGAAAACTCACCATCCGCACCCGCGACCCGGCCGCCTGCTACGAGAAGCTGAACGACATGGTGCTTGAAAACAATGGCCCGGCCATCAAGAGTATCCGCTGCGCCGACGACGATTTGCAATCGGTCTTCGCCTACCTGGTGGAGAAATAGGAAAACGCCATGACTGAAGAACCCATCGCGGCCCCGCACGCCGTCCTGTTGCCGCCCGCGCCGCCGGAACGGGCGGGCTATTTCAACTACTTCCGCGCCGCCTACGGCCACGCCACGGTGATGATGGTCCGGCGCATGCGCGTCGTCATGGCGGCGGTGATCTGTCTGCTGCCCGTGCTCATCCCTCTGGCCACGGCCTTCCTCTCCCGCGACCGCTTCGCCCAGGAAGGGGCCGTGCAGTTCCGCATGTTGGTCGAGCACGCCCATATCACCATGCTTGCGCCACTGCTGGCCCTCTTTTTCGGCAGCATGCTCATCGGCGAGGATATCGAGGCGCGAAACATCCCCTATGTTCTCACCCGTCCCATTCCCCGTTCGGCCTGGGTGCTGGGACGCTTCGGGGCCTACCTGACCGTCACCGGCACTATCCTGCTGCTTTCCATCGGGCTTACTTTCGCCTCCAGCACCAGCCTGGCCCGCTTCGGCGTGAGCGCCACGAACCTCGGCATCCTCGCACAATACAGTGCCGTCGCGGTGCTGGCCCTCCTGGGGAACGGCGCCGTGGCCGTCTTCCTGGGCGCCTTGACGAAGCGCCCCATCATCTTCGGCGTCCTCGTGCTCTATGGCTGGCAACAACTCGCCATGAAAGTGCCCGGCGTGATCGATTTCTTCACCATCCAGAAGTACACCGATGCCATGCTTCCCGCGCTGGCCTCGGAGCGCGGCATGCAAACCTCCCCGGCGGCCCGGGACGCCCTCCTCGAGTTCACGCGCGAGGTCTACGCCGTGGGCGCGGCAAAGGCGTGCATCACATTGCTGTTGATCAGCGCCGTGTTTCTCGGCCTGACCGTCCTGGTCGTGCGCGCGCGGCAATTCGCCTCCGCACGGGCCATCGGGGCGTAAAGGAAAAAAGGGGGGGTTACCGCTCCACGCCGTCCGTGCCGGTCCGTGCCCGTCCGTGTTTGTCCGCCCCACCCCGCCCCACCACGTTGAAGCCCACCACATCCGTCTCGCCCGAGGCGGCGAGACATACCAGGCGATGCGCCCCCGGCGTGAGATCGATCCATTGCGCGGCCTTCGGCGGATTGACCCCGAGATAGGCGCTGTCCAGGAACCAGTGCAACGGCAGGTCGCCGTCGAGCGATGCCTTCGCCAGGATACGGTCGCCTTCGTCCATCCCGGTCATGACGTACTCCGCGCCGTCGGGCGGGGCAAGGATCTTGAGCGCCACGGCCCGCTCCCCGTCCGCGAAAGGCGGGGCAACCACCACGGGAGCCTTCACGTCGGCCAGGTCCCACGCACGCGCGGTGCCCGGCCAGCGCTCGATGCCGTCCGCGCCATGCACGCCGCAACGGCGATGCAGGTATTGACGGCGCGGGAGCAGGACCGTCTTCACCCGTGTGCAACCGTCACGGGCGGGCAGGCCGCTCACGGCACAGACAGTCACCTCCCGGAGGGCGTCCCCCGGCACGGGCCAGTCGGGCCCCGCGCCGGGTTCCAGCATCCGAAAGATTCGAGCGGCGAGCGGCAGGGCGGCCGTCGCGCCCACCAGCCGCGTTGAAGATCGCCCGTCATTGTTCCCCAGCCACACGCCCACCAGGTGCTGCCGGTTGAAGACGAAAGACCACGCATCGTGCAGGCCCGTGGAGGTACCGGTCTTCCAGGCCACGCGCCTTGGGGCGCCGCGAGCACGGGTCAGGCCGCTTTCAATCTCATCGGGGAAAGGCTGTTCGAGCATGGCGTACAGCGCGAGCGCCGTGCCCCGCGAGAACCAGGTTCCGGCCGGGCCGGCCGCTTCTCCCGAAAGCTCGCGCAAGGGCCGGTATTCGCCCAGGTTCGCCAGGGCACAGTAGGCCGCCATCATTTCGTCGAGGTGGACCTCGCAACTCCCGAGCGTAAGGCCGAGGCCATAGTGTTCCGCGGATTCCGTCAGCGTGCTCAGCCCGCCGTCTTTTAGAAACGCTTCCAGGGCTTGCGCGCCAACGCGGTCGAGAACCGTCACGGCGGGCACGTTCAGCGAGTAGCGCAGGGCCTCGGTGGCGGACACCAGGCCGTTGAACTTTCCATCGAAATTACCCGGACGGTAGCCCCCGTAATCCAGCGTGCCGTCGAGAAACTGTTCCGTCGGGTAAAGCCGTTGCCGCTCCATGGCGAGGCCATAGGTGAAGGGCTTCAACGTCGAGCCCGGCGACCGCGACGCGCGGCACAAATCCACCTGGCCGCCGCCGGGCGTGTGAAGGAAGTCCGCCGACCCGACGCGGACGAGCACTTCGGCGGTGGGCACCCGCGCCACCATGATCGCCCCGTTGGTCACCTCGCCGTCGAAACGTTTCAGGTATCGGGGAAGCAACGCCTCGACTCGCGCCTGCAGCGTGCCATCCAGGGTGGTCCGGATGTTGGGTCCACGCGAACATGCTGGAACACCACCCTCCCCCCTCAGCCGCATCGCCAGGTGGGGCGCGTGCCGGGGGAACGCATGCCACGCCGCGCCAAGTGCTTTGCCCGCCGCGGCGGCCCGTTCCTCTTCGTCCAGATAACCCGCCGCGTTCATCCGAGCCAGCACATGATTCCGCCGCGCCGTGGCCGCTTCCGCGTGACGCAAGGGCTGCAATGCGCCGGGCGCCCTCGGAAGACCCGCCAGCAGGGCCGCCTCGGTCACGTTCAACTCTGACGCGGGTTTGCCGAAGTACCGCCGTGACGCGGCCTCGGCACCCACCAGGTTAAGCCCGTAGGGGGCGTGGTTGAGGTAGGCGCGCAGGATGTCCTTCTTCTCCGCGTGCCAATCCAGGCGAAGGGCCGTGCCCATTTGTCGCACCTTTCCCCAGAAAGTACGCGGCGTGGGGTCGGTCAGTTTCACCACCTGCATGGTGATCGTGGAGGCCCCGGAAAAGGGTCCCCGGTGGGTGAGGTTCCCCCACGCCGCCCGCAAGACGGCCACGGGATCCACGCCGGGATGGCTCCAGAAGCGCCGGTCTTCCACGGCTACCGTGGCCCGAATCAGCTTGGGGCTGAAGCCGTCGTAGAACCGCGGGAAACACCATTGTTCCGCGTCGTTCAGAAAGGCATACAGCGCCTTCCCGTCCCGGTCCAGCATTTCCACGGAGGCGTGGGCCGTGAGATAGGGGGACGTATCCATGGGCGCGAGGATATAGCCGGCGAGGGCCACCACGGCGAATACCGTGCTCCAGGTGACGGCGCGCAGGATGGGGATTCCGGGCCGGGTACGCGGCCCACGGGGCCCTGGCCCACCATCGGCTTCGCTCCGGGAGGGCGCTGTCTTGTCTTCAAGGTTAGGGCCTGGTGGGCCGAGGCCCACCCTACGGGGATCGTTCATCCTGACTCTCTTGTTGCATAAACTGTAACCGTTCACGCCCCCCGACCGTCATTCCCGCGAACGCGGGAATCCATGAAAAGGGGCGAGGTCATGCCGTCACCCCATGGAGCCCCGCATTCGCGGGGATGACGGTTCTTGGGGACACCAACAACTGGCGGGTACTTTTATGCAACATTGGGGCTTACTCCACCCCCGCGATGGTAATCCTTCCGGAGGACGAACGTCCGTGAACCTCGGGCGCGTACATACATTCCGCCGTCGCCGCCGGGTGCTGGAAGGTACCGGGGGTCACGGCCCGGACCAGGTAGTAGAGGTGATGCGTACCGCGTGCCAGCCGGTTGAAGGCCGCCACCAGGCGGTCATCGCGCACTTCCAGGTGCGACGGCACGACGGAGTCCTTGAGGTTATAGCCCGCCAAAGCATCGGCATTGAGCCGGGGATTCTCAATCTCGAAGCCCGGCGGCAAGAGGTCCGCCACGACGACATGATCCGCGTTACGGCTCACCCGAAGCGCCAGGTCCACCAGGTAGGTCTCGCCCTGCACGAAACCGTCGGAGTCGTTTACCGCGCCGCCCGGTCCAATATAGGAACGGCTGATGCCGATACCCTCGTTCAACGCACCCGTCACCGGGTTGAGGGGGATGCCCGAAACGCTGAGGTTCACGTAGAGCGCGGTCTCGCCCGTGTTCCGCACGGTGAAGGCCGTACCCGGGCCGTGGTGTTCGCCCGAAACGAGCTCGTCGCCGGTGATGGTTTGCTCGCCCTCGGGCGTTACCAGCACTCCGCCCACACGGCCCGTCCCGGAAGGCAGACTATTCAGGTAGGCGCCGAAGGCCGTGGTGGCAAAGGCCATCTCCTGGGTGGTGTGCCGTCTCTTGTTACCGGCATCGGTCAAAAAGGCCTCAAGCGTCCGCACCTGGTCCCGGCAGTCCTCCGGCGAGGCGCCCATCTCCACCAGGGCCAGCAACTCGACCGCCGCCGCCCGGCTATCGGAGTTCAGCACGCCCCGGGTATGGCGTTCCTGGAAAGGTTGCGAGGGCCGTTCCGCCAAGTAGGCCCGGACCCGCGCCACGTCCTTTGTATTGATGGCCAGCGCGGCCGCGAGCAGGTAGCGCCCCGGCTTCGGCATGAGCAGGTCGTCAAAGCGTTCGATGGATTCCAGGGCCTCCAGGTCGCCATCCAGGGCCAACACGTACAGGGCGTAGGCCCGCAGGTAAAGCCCCGACGGTGAGTTGTCGACACTGTCGTTCATGAGCCGCCGCAGGTAGTCCTGCAACCGCTTGAAAGGTGCTTCCGGCACCGGCAGCGCCCGGTCCCGATGCACCAGCGTCAGGAAGTGACAGGCATAGACCGAGCCATAGGGGTAGGCATCCGTCCCGCCCGGCCAGAAGGCCAACCCGCCGCCACCGGTCTGCATGGTGAAGAGCCGGTCGATCCCCGCCGCAAGGTAGTGGTCCAGGGTATCGCCCTCGGGAAGCACGTCGTGAACCAGCCGCCCGCTCTTGCGCAAAAGGTACATGGGAAGGCACCGCGAGGTGGTCTGTTCGACGCAGCCATAGGGGTAGCCCACGACCCGCATCAGCGCTTGGCGCAGTCGCAGGAAGGGCGCTCCCCCCACGGTGATACGCGCATCCACCCGCGCGTCATCCTTGAACCAGAGGTTGCCGAAGGTGCGGTCCTCGCCCGGATCCAGAACGGTCAAGGTATGCTCCGTCTGGTAGCCCGCTGGTTCGCGCACGGGCAGGGGCGCGTCCTCGCGCAGGGCCTCCAGCACGGCGCCCGCTTCATCCAGCACATCGGCGCGCCAATGAATCGTCCCCTGTCCCACGGCGTCCAACGCGGTAAAGTCGGCGGTGGTGGAAACTTCGCCCTTGGCCGGGACCGTCAACGCGCGTTCGCCGGCCTGCGTGCCCAGGGTGCCATCCGCCGACCACGCAAAACGTACTTGACGCGGTACGTCCGTGGTATTGAACACGAGTGCGCGGCAGGTAAAGCGGTCGCCGGGGAGGGCGAAACGGGGCAGGCTCGTGCGCAGGATAAAGGGCCGACGCACGAGAAAGGTGTCGTGGGTCGCGCCGGTGGCGTGGCCGTTCGCCGCCACGGCCACCAGCCGCAGCTTGCCGTTGAACTCGGGCAGGGTGAAGCGCACTGTGGCCACGCCGTTCTTGTCGGTCCGCGCCACGCCCGACCACAGGGCCACGGGCTTGATCCAGTTTTCGCCCACGTCGGGCGTGTCCTTGCCCAGGCGTTTGGCCAACATGCCGCCGCCAATGGGGGACGCCTTGAAGTCGTAGGCCACCTTGTCATAATAGTGAGCGCGCCGGTAATCGGCCCGGCGTGAACGTGCGAACCAGGCCGTCGGGTCCGGGTTGGCGTAGTCCAGAATGGCGTGAATGCCCTCGTCCACCGCGGCCAGCGTGACTTCCGCCGCCACGGGCGATCCGTCATGCCCGTGGGTGGCCACCTGGATTTCCACCGTCGTGCCGGGCCGTGTTTCGCCGGGCACGCCGGATAACGCCACGTCCAGTACCCGCTCGGGATCGTGGACGGGGATGTTCACCATGGCGAAGCTGGCGTAGGGATGGGTCTCCACGCCATCGGCGTCCGCGCCATGAATCGCCGTCACCTCGGCCCAGAGATTGGGGCAGGCGGCGCGATCCACGAAGAACCGCGCCTCGCCCACGCCTTCCCTGACGGGCACACGAAAGGTCTTGCCGAGGCCGCTCCCCTGCAACACCACCAGGGCCACGCCGTCAAAGGGCGATTCCACCCGCAGGCACACCTCGTCGCCCACCGTGTAGGCGGGCTTGTCCAGGGTGAGCTTCACCAGGCTCGGCCGCCCTTCCTTCTCCAGGCGGATGCTTCGCCAGCCCGCGTAAAAGGTGCGCGTTGTCACCATGGGCGTGGCGTCGGAAAAAACACGAACGCGGTAGTAACCATAACGGTTCGCCATATCCACCCGCGTGTGGCCCACGCCCTTCTCCAGGGGAACCTCCATGGTGCTTACCACCTCGAAGGACATGTTCCAGCCGGGCTGATCCTGGCCGTTGACACGGCGCAGGTAGTAGCGCCAGGTGCGCCGTTCCAAAACGACCTGGAGCGACGGCAGGCCGGCGGGTTTCCCCTCGGGCGTTACGGCGGCCACCGAGAGGTCCAGCGTTCGCGCCTCGTCGTCCGTGTCAACCGCCAGGCCCGGGAGTATGTCCGCCGGGAAGAAGGTACGCTCCATGCTCGAACTGACCGACCGTCCGCCCAACTCCGTTACCTCGGCCCGAATCCGCGCCTTGAGCGGCGTGGTCATGCTCGGGATCAGCCCTTGCTTGAAGGTGAAGGTGGCCAGGCCCTGCGCGTCGGTCTTGACCTCCCCCAGGGGCACCACGGCGGGGGTGAAATCTTCTTCGTTGCCGAAGTAATAGCCCGGCCATTGGGGAAAGGCATGGTCCGTTTTGCTGAGGATCACCCGGGCCGTGCATTTCCGGTTCGCCGCGGGCGGCCCGGACAGGTTCGTGGCCCGCACGGTGACGGGGACTTCCACGCCGGCCGGCAGCGCCCCGTCCGGCGCCTTCACTTCCACGGCAAGCCGGTTGGGAACGAACTCCTCCAGGTTGACCTGCGCCCACGCCAAATCTGTTTTCTCGCCCGGAAGACGAAGGGCCAGGCGATAGGCGCCGGTGAGGTGGTCGGGCCGGGTGACGAAGTCCGCCCCCCCCGTGCCAAAATCGGTGAGCGCTAACGTTTCGCGGTGAATCTCCCGCCCCTTGGGATTGGTAACGCGGAAGACGAGGGGCATCCCCGCCGCGCCCTTCCCCGCGGTATCGCGCACGATCCACCGGGCGTGAACGGTCTCGCCGGGCCGATAGAGGTTGCGGTCGCAATAGACATAGCCGTCGTAGCCTTTCTCCAGGTAGGGTGGCATGGACGCCGTGAACCCGGTGACATCCTCTCCGCGCGGTGTCAATTCCAGGAAGGTGTAGTCGCCGTCCGTCTCCACCACGGCGACCTTGGGCGTGCCCAGGGTCTCGTCGAAGGCCCCCAACCGTGCAATTCCTTCGGCGTTCGTGTGGATTTCACCCAGCACCTGGTTCTTGCTCGACCGGATGGTGATCTTCGCGCCCGCCACGGGCGCGAGGGTGTCCAGGTTATGGACAAAAAGCAGGAGGGAATCGGCCTGCCAGTGGGCCAGCACGCCCAGGTCGGTCCACAAGACGATCTTGGTCGAGAGATAGCGCCCGCCGGAAACCCGAAGCCCGTACACACCCCGCGCATCACCCGGCAGCAGGTCCTCCAGCGCCAGCGGTACCGTGGTTTCTTCATCGGTGCCTACCGTGATTTTCACGGTCTCGCTTCCGATCTTCCGGGCATAGCGGTCGGTGAAATCATGCTGGGTATAGTCGTTCCGCAAAGCATCCACCGCGAAAGCGATGGTGGACGGAAGCAACTGGTAGGCCTCCACCGTGACTTCGTCCATATTCCGAACCCGCAGGGGCATGGGTCCCCTGGCCCGGCGGGGAAAATAGAACTTACCGTCATGGCCCAGCCGGGCACCACGGGTCTTCGGAGTCTTCTTCAGCTTGACCTTGAGCGGCTTTTCCAGGACAACCCGCCCGTCGTCGCGGCTCAGCCCGGCGGTCACGGTCAATTCGTAGTGCATCCCGGACCGCCAGGCCCCTTCGACCGTGTAGACACGATAACCCTCGCCACGCACCTCCAGGTTCCCGGCGGCTGGTGACACCGTGAGATGCTTCTCCAGCATCTCCGCGGGCACGGCGACGGCGGTTTGGAGACGCAGCCGGGGACCGTCCACGCCCTGATCGGTCCAGTAGTGATAGCGGATGCCGAAGGTGTTTCCCCGGGGTTTCAAGGTTTCCTGCCAGGCTTCCTTCAACAGGTGTCCCTTGGTGCCGACCAGGCCGGGATCAATCACCAGCCGGAGCGCCGCGGGCGGCGTGCCCGAAGCCGTGAGGACGAAGCGATGCCGATTCGTGACACCGCCGGTCTCGGTCTTGAACGTAAGCGCTTCCCCCGTGTCCACACGCGCCATATGCAAATGGGACTTCAGCGCCACGGGCGCCACGGGTTCATTGAGCTGGATCTCGATGCGATCTTGCCCGGGATTGATCTCGGACCAGGTGGCTTTTTCGACCCGCAAGTCGCCACGCTTGGGAAAGCAGGTCTCGAAGCCCTTGGCCAGGGGCCCCGCGCCACGAGCGCCCGACAGGCCGGGCGCGATGGCGATGGTAAGCGGATAGGCCGCCGAAACGGACACGCTGAAACGCTGATGCTGTCCGGGAGCTTCATCGAGCATCGAGACCGGTACGCGCAGCTTCGCGCCGTCATGGACGGTCAGGACGGTGGCGAGGCTTTCCGGGGCAACATCGGCCGTGAAGGATGCCCGAAAAATGCGTTGCCCTTTTTCCTCGCGAAGAAATGCCACGTCCCGCACCGTCAACAGCCGTGTCCAGTAGGTATACCGTGGCGTGTTGGAGCCCACGGCCTTGCCTGAAACCGACCGCAACCGGGGCGATAATTGGAAGGTATACTGTTCCCGCGCAAGCCTTCCCTCGCCCCGCCAGGTGAATGAAACGTGCTTTCCGTCCACCTGGAACGTGCCCGGCAACGCGGGGGTGACAATGATCGGATTCCTGTCCGCCACGTCGGCGCCCCACACAAGGTTCTCGTCGAAGTAGGCGATAAAGCGCCCCGTAAAGCACTCCCCGTCCAAGGGGAAAAGGCCCACGGGCCGAAGCGCGGCGGGCGTGCCGGATTGCGGAGAAAGGGGCGCTTCGACTTGTCCCCGGGCCACGACCCCAATAATGACGAGAAGCAACATGGCCAGTAAAAGCAGGGAGAGAAAACGGCGGGACACGACTGAAAGGCCTCCATGGTAAGGGGTCCGGCCCCAAGCGGGTTCGGCAACGTGGCAGGCAGTCCTGCCCCCTGCCTTCATGATACACGAAAGCCCGCCAAAGTTCCGCGCAACGGAATCCCGGCGGGTCTTGAAATCTAACTATTCAGTAACCGTTTACGGGCCCCTTTGAAGTGCCTTGGGATGGACCATCTCTTATGTGGCGCAGCCGAGGGCGGCCGTGCCGCATAAGAAAGGAATCTTCCCTGTATCCGTTCCTGTGGGCCCCATCCTCCAGGGGCGCGTGGAATTCATGAGCGATTACAGTCCTGAATCGTTGCCTTGAAACAAGGTGCCAGGTATTCCCCTCAAACATTGAAGCGGAACAGGACAACATCGCCGTCCTGCATGATGTACTCCTTGCCTTCCAGGTGGGCCTTGCCCTGTTCCTTGACCCTGGTCATGGAACCCAACGCGACAAGATCCTCGAAGGCCACGGTTTCCGCGCGGATGAAACCGCGCTGAATGTCGGAATGGATCACCCCGGCGGCATCGACGGCACGGGTTCCCTTGCGAATGGTCCACGCCCGGACCTCCGGTTCGCCCGCCGTGAAGAAACTCATGAGCCCCAGCATGTCGTAGGCGGTCTGGATGAAGCGTGTCCTGGACTCCTCGCCCAATCCCAGGTCGGCCCGAAACTCCGCGCGGTCCTCCTCGGGCAATTCGGAAAGCTCCATCTCCATGGAGCCGCAGAACTCGATGAGGGTAAGAGCCCGCTCCGCCGCGAAGGCCGCCAGCCCCGCCGGATCCTCTTTCCCGATCTTATCCTCGCCATAGTTGCCCAAAAGCAACATGGGCTTACGGGACAGAAAGGTGTATCCGAGAACCAGCTTCTCTTCCTGTTCGGACAGCGCCAAATCACGCAGCGCCTTGCCTTCCTCCACCTGGGCGCGACACCGGCACAACAGGTCATATTCGTTGTTTTTCTTGTTCTCTTTCTCAAGCCGCTCGATACGGCGCTCCAGGATGATGAGGTCGCACAGTTGCAGCTCCTCCTCCAGCGCCCCCGCGTCCGCCACGGGCTCCACGCGATCCAGGGGATGCATGACGTTCGGGTTGTCAAAGGCGCGTACCACGTGGACCAGGGCATCCACGTTCTTCAGCACCGTAAGGGCGGCGCCGTCCAGGGCTTTCTTGTCGGAAGCGGCCTCATTGGGCGCGATATCGACAAACTCTATCTCCGCGTAGGTAATCTTTTTAGGATGGTAGATCGCCGCCAGCGCATCCACCCGGGCATCGGGCACTTTAATCACCGCCATGTTGGCCTCCCGGCTCCCGAATGTGCCCACCTCGGCTTGGGATCCGGTCAAGGCGTTGAAAATAGTGGTCTTACCCGATCTGGCGAAGCCGATGATTCCAACCTTCATGATACGTCCGTCCTGCGTGGGAAATGAAACATGAAATGCCCGACCCGGAGTGTAGCACGCATCACGACATGCCTTCCATGCGGTACGGAGCCAGGCCCGGGCACAGGTGCAACCGTCTACGGGACGAATCGGCAAGGCCCCATTGGTGCAGCGAGAGCGTAAACCGATCCCAAATTCGCCAATTCGACGGTTTGACAGAACGGAACCTCTCTGCTATCCTGAAGCGATTGTGGCGGGGATCAGTAGGGGTTGTTGGCGCAAGGAGACAACCCGAAGGGATCCCCGCTGGGTAGTGCCCGAGGAGTTTCTATCAGGCGTATCGACATGTATTTACGCCAGGGAGGGAGTGAAATGCGTACCCCAATGAATCCAGGCAATTTGCGAGCCATGGTGGTATGGATGAGCATGTGCCTCGTTCTCGGCCTGAGCGGCACGGCTTCGGCCGCCTTGGTGGGCTACTGGCCGCTCGACGGTGACGCGGTGGATGCCAGCGGCAATGGTAATGACGGGACCATCCAAGGGAATGTGACCGTAGTAGCGGACCGATTTGGTAATGCAAACGGCGCCATGTTGTTTGGCGGAGATGGCGGCGACCGGATCGAAGTCAGTGACGCGCCGGAATTCCGCATAACGGGTGCCATAACCCTGATGGCCTGGGTCTGGCTGGATAGTACGAGCACCCGGAATGGCCGCATTGTGGCCAAGATGGGTGCGGGAGGAAGCCGGTCCTGGTCGCTGAATATCGAACACAGTTGGGAAGGGGTAACCGATTCGCCGCTTCTGTGGATTGCGGAGGATGGTAACACCCTCGTGGATGTCTTCGGCGATTCCCCCCTACCCGCGGAGCAGTGGGTTCATTTCGCGGCCGTATACACACCGGGCACGTCCATGGAAATCTTCCTGGATGGAAACCTGGTCAGCTCATTGACAAGCGGTGTTCCGGCGAGTCAATTCAGTGACAACGGCGTTCCGGTGATTATCGGCAATCGTGTCGGCGCCAGTGATAACGGATGGGTCGGCGCCATAGACGAGGTGCGCATCTACGATGAAGCCCTGTCGGTGGCGGAAATTCAGGCCGCCATGAACGAAGGCGGCGGCAGCAGCGGTGGCGAAGGCCTGCTGAAAACCTTCGACTGCGGCAACGAGGGCTTCGTCCCCAATGGCAGCGTGGACCTTACCGATAATATTGGTTCACTCACCTTCGTGCCCAAGGGCCAGGATCCGTTCATGACGCTGGAAGCCGCCATCGACGGTACGGCGGCCGAAGAACTTGCCATGCAAATCAACGTGACCGATTCGCCGGTCAACAGCTTCCCGGCGGCATTTTTCTGGTTCGCCGACGGCGGCCATGGCCGCGCGGGCTTCACCCTGGACGGTGACGGCGACTACACGGTGCGCATGAACGTGCCGGCGAGTCAGGATTCCGGCGCTGCGAGCTGGGACGCCTCGGTCCACACCATTCGTCTCGATTTCCCCGACCTTGGCGACTCGAGCGATTTTATCAACGCGGGCACCATGTTCACGTTGGATTGGCTGGCCATCACGAATGATCCCGGTTACTCGCCTCCCGCCGCGGATGACGCCTCGGGTGACTGTGATGGCGATGGCCTGAGCAACGGCTACGAGAACATCCTTGGCACCGATCCGTTCGTCGAGGACACGGACGGCGATGGCGTGAGTGATGGCCTGGAGGTCCAAAACGGCACGGATCCGCTGGATCCGGTCGGCTTCCCGATCATCCCGGTGGCCGGTGGGCTCGGCCTGGCCGCGTTGGCCTTGGCCTTAACGCTGGCCGGTTTGACCCTGCTTCGTCGCCGCACCGCCTGAAGATGTGAAACCATGACAAGCTGAATGGGATAAACCGCCCGTCCCGGTCATTGCGGGGCGGGCGGTTTCGTTGATAAACGCGGCTCACCCAACGAGCAGGACATTTGATTTTGATCAGGGATGACGGTGGGCCATGGCACGGACGGCGGTGCGATTCCCGGTTCCGGCCCGGTTGGGAAAAAGGGCCATGAACCTAAAAAAGGCGGTTAAATCGCAGGATTGGTCGTAAGTCATCAATGAGGGCGCAACGGCCCTTTTCAGGTTTAACCACGAAATACACAAAACACACGAAATTAGAAGCTCCATAGGGTGGGCCTTGGCCCACCAAGACTGAAACCCTGGCGACGAAACAGCCTCCCCAGGAAGAGGGGGCATGGTGGGCCAAGGCCCACCCTTTGCTGACGTGGGCTTCGCCCACGGGACGAATCCGTGTTCTGCCGCACGTGTGTTCCCACGTGACCCGTTCATGGCGCTTATTGAATGCCCTCTGTGGGCCGTACCCGGCCCGAACCGGGGGCGATGGAACATGCAGGGGTTCCATCTTTGCTTTCACGCAAGTACCGGTAACCGTTCACGCCCAATGAGACCGTCATTACGAGGAAAAGCCTCCGCGATAAGGGCGCAACTGCTTTTTTTAGGATGAACGGTTAATTATCGCAAGGACCGCAGCATGGGAACCAGGTGTCGCGTCTCCTCTCCGTCGATACGCACACGAACATCATACCGCCCCATGTCGGCCTTTTCGACCCGGACCGTGGCGGGCCGTGGCGCTTTTCCGCCAAGCTGGTAGATTGCTGCGAACCAGGCCGTTTTGCCCTGTCGCCGTACCATGCGCATGGCATAGGTTTCGGGCGTGTCGCTGTCGTCGCGGGGAAAGGCGCAGCGGGTGACTCGGGCGGGCGCGTCGGTAGCCAGATCCAGGCGAAAGGTCCGGCCTCCGTGGATGAAGGTTTCCGCGTAGCCTTGCGGCGCATCCGCGGCCACCGCGTCGCGCAGCCAATGCCACGGCGGCCCCTCGGGCAACGCCTCGGCGGCCCAGTCGTCAATGGAGCGGGTTTCCGGTTCCCCGTCCACATGGGTCAACCAGCGATAGGTGTGCTCTTCTTTGCTTTCCACCTGGAAGAGATCCAGTACATAGTTCTTGCGCACAATAAGTGTTCGTAGCTGTCGCACGCCCGCGTAGAGCCGGCCATCGAGGTCGCCCATGCTCAGGCGTTTGGCCCCGGGAAGGATCTGGTACTCCACGAGATCCAGGCGGCGTCTCGGGGTTCTTTGGCTCGCGCCGTCCACGAGCAAGGTATTGTGGCACACCGTTTCGCGGTTCAATTCGCGCTGCATGTTGGAGGAAAAGGCATGATAAACCCCGGCGCGGCCCTCGGCATCCACCAGCCAGTGGTGGTTGTCGCCGAAGAGCATGATGGACAGCTTGTCCTGGTTCTGGTGGACGGAACCGGCGGCAAAAGTGCCGAAAAGGGTCCAACCCTCCCCCGTCCAGTAATCGGCGCCTTCCTTCTCCCGCAGCATGGCGTAGCCGTGCTCCGGCCAGTGCCGGCTTGTCAGCCGGGGTGCTTCACCGGCGGGAAGCGTGGCGGGACCGTGGAATAAGGCCTGTGAAGACCGTGTGCCATGGCGCGACAGGAGCCACGCATAGGCGGGATCCCCGAAGCGGGTCAGGAGGGTTTCATAGTCGCCTCGGCTTCCCAGGGGCATCCGGTATCCGTAGCAGTCGCCGATGTTAGGCAGCGTGCCATCGGGAAAAAGCGTGGGAATCAGCGCGTCATAGGCCTGCTTCAGGTTGCGGCCATCATCCGTGGTCAAGGCCCACAGGTTGTACCCGGCCCCGGCATTCTCCAGCAGGCGGGCCATGATGACCATGGGGCTGGTTTGAGCGAACTGGTAATTCAGCGAGGCCTCCAGCCAGAGGCCATCGTCGGTGAAACCATAACACAGGCTGTCCATCACGCCCTTGGGACCGAAGATCGCGTCACGCACCATGTTCGGTTTGTCATAGAACAAGCCATACATCATGCGGCCCAGCTTGTGCCAGGCGTAATGGTTGTTCATGGGCCCGCCGGGCATGTGTTCCACCCAGTAATCGTCGCTCTTGATGATGGCCGTGACCATGCGGCGGAAGAAAGCGTCCATGCGCTGTTGTTCCTCGCCGGAAAAATCATCATGGAGCACGTCATACGCGAGCATCGCCTGGTAACCCCAGGTGGTATAGTTCATGCCCACGTCGTAGTGGTCGAATTCAAAGGTGTAACCCGACATGCCCAGCAACACCGCCTTGCCCTTTTCCCGCAACGCGGGATCGGGAAAGAGCAGGCCGGCCTCGGCGCAGTCCTGCGCAACCCGAGCCCAGGCGCGGGGCACCTCGCCGGTGTGGTGGTTGATGGCGGGATAGATCTCCGCCCAGGGCTTGTCCCTGTCCGTTTCCCACCATTCCGTTTCAAAGGCCGGCAGGTCCTCCAGCCTGGCGTTTAGCGCGCGGTCCCGCTGTGCCTTGGCGTTCTTCGCCAGCGCATCATTCTTCCGGAGCGACGCCTTCGCCCGTGCCACGTCCGCGGCATTCAGAAAAAGAAACGGATGTTTGTGCCGAGCCATTACGTTTTCCTCCGTGGTGGCCATGGAAAGCACGGTAATCAGGCAGGTCGTGAGCATGGTTGGCAGTCCCCTTTTTCAGGCATGGATCGGCTCGGCGGAATATAACACCGCACGAAACCAACCTGCAAAGAAAACAGGCACACGACTTACAAACCGGTGGAAGGCGTGAATACACGGGAAAGGGCAAGGGGGCGCTCGTATCATGGTGCCCCGCCTTCGCGGGGATGACGGTAGCGATTCCTGGTGCCGACCAGGCCGGATGGCCACAACTTTCAGTTATACCTCGCCCCCGAGGGGATTCTCCGTGGTATGATGGCGCCGAAGAGCCGTTTGCAGCATCGGGGATCGCCTTGCGTGCCATTCCGCGTGTGGTGGTTTAAAGAGTCACAACATGGGAAATCACGTGGCGATCCCGGTGAAAGTCGTTTTTTCGCGCATGGATTCCGGAAGGCGTTTCCGCCAGGGAGTTGCCACAAACATGCATGTCTTTATCGCCATATTGGTGCTCGGCGCACCCGTACTGGGTGGAATGGGACCCGCCGGGGTGGATGCTTATCTTTCGGATGTGCGGCGGGCTTGTCCGAGTTTTCAGGACCGGCTTGCACGGGTGGCCCGCGACGCGCTCGGCACGCCCTATGCCAACGGGCCGCTCGGGGAAGGACCGAAGGGTAAACACGATCAGGACCCCCTCATCGATCTGGGCCGCGTGGACTGTGTTACCTACGTGGAACAAACCGTTGCGCTGGCCGCGTCCGCCTCCTATGAGGATGCCTTTGACCTGCTTCAGCGTATCCGGTACCGGGAGGGCCGCGTCGATTTCGCGTCGCGCAACCATTTCATGATCACCGATTGGCTTTCCAACAATCGTTGGTGCGAGGCGGTGACGTCCGCCCTGGATACACCGGTAGTCGAAGTTACGCGCACCATTCGCAAGAAAGACTACTTCAAGCGGGTCAACGCGCCGGAACTTGGGCAAGACCTGCCCGACCTGGTCCGCACGATAACGGTCGTCCCGCCGAAACACGCGGCTCGCGCGGCCCGAAAGCTCACCGAAGCCGCCCTCATTATCTTCGTGGGCAAGGTGGATTGGCTGTTCGCACTACACTGCGGCCTCTACCTGCCGGACGAAGCGGGCGGCGGCAAGCTCTACCACGCCAGCTCAAAAGCGGGCAAAGTGGCCGCCGTGGATCTTGCGGAATACATGCAACAGAACGCCACGCGGTACGTGGGCTTCGCGGCCTACACGATTGAGAAACCCCGATGGAATATCCCGAAAGAAAGATGCGATGAAGCAAAGTGAACGCCTGATCAGCGCCCTTCGTGGCGAAGAACCCCCCACCGTCCCCGTATGGCTCATGCGCCAGGCGGGCCGCACTGACCCGGCCTATCGCAAGCTGAAAGAGGACGCCGCCCTCCCCCTGGAGGAACTCTTCCGCCACCCGGAACTGGCGGCGCAAATCTCGCTTCTGCCCAGACGGCTGGGAATTGACGGGATCATTTTCTTTCAGGACATCCTCACAATTCTGTCGCCCATGGGCGCACATTTCGTTTTCGCGCCCGGACCGACGCTCCAGCAACCGATTGAATCGCCCCGCGACCTCGATGCCCTGGCGCCCTTCGATGTGAACGCAGATCTGGGTTTCGTGGGCGAGACCTTCGACCGTATCCATGCGGAACTGGGCGGAGCCCTGCCCGTGCTGGGCTTCGCCGGCGCGCCGCTCACCCTGGCGATCTTCGTGCTTGAAGGAAAGAGCTTCGGGACATCCGCCGACCGGGCGATGGCCTTCCTGCGGGAGCACCCGGCAACGGTCCATGCCTTCCTCGAAAAGCTCACCGACATGACCATCGAATACCTGATTTACCAGGCGGACCACGGTGCGGTGGCCGTGCAGCTTTTTGAATCGGCGGCGTTTCTGCTCGACATGGATACCTATCGCGAGTTTGCCCTGCCCTATCAGCAATGTATCTTTTCCGCCCTGAAGGAAGTGACACCCACCATCCAGTTCGCCCGCGAATGGAACGATCTTGAAACCCTCGACGCCGCGGGCGCGGACGTGATCAGCCTTCCCGCGTCCATCAGCATTACCGAGGCACGCGCGCGACTTGGCGAAGACCGCGTTTTCCAGGGCAACCTCGACAACGGCCTGCTGGCGACGGGCTCCCCGGAGGCCATCGCCGCCGCCGCCCGTGACGTGGTGGCGCAAGGCGGACATCGGGGGCACATCTTCAATCTCAGCCACGGTCTCCTTCGAGAGACCCCTTACGAAAACATCCTTCAACTCGTGGAGGTGGTCCATGAAGCATAAGGGAAAAGGGAAGTACCCCTGGCGGCACGTCCTGTTGCTGGTGTTGTTACTGAGTGCAATGGGTTTGCAGGGCTGCCTCATCCCCCGGGCGGTCGGTAAGACCGTGGGCGGGGTCGTGCGCGGCACCGGTAAGGTCATCGGTGCCGCCGCCAACGTGGTGACCGCGCCGCTGAAGTAGTCCCCTACCCGTGAAGTTCCGTAACAACAGTCACGAAAAAAGGTTTGCCCGCTTGTCCGTTGGCCGGGCGTGGACGGCGGTGGCGATGCCTGGTTCCGGCCAAGCCGGGGCAGGGCCGTGAACAGCTGCAAAACAGTCATTTCGAAAATGGTACTGAAAACACGATGGAACCGAAGAAAATGCGGATTTTCCGTGGTGTGCCACGGGGGGCTTGCCCGCTCGCGGACCGTCACTTCAGTCCCCCGGATACTCCCCATCCTCTTCCTCGGATTCACCGGCATCGAAGAACTCGATCTCCCGGCCCGCTTCATCCATGACCTCTTCGGCGACCAGCACGGCGCTTCCCGTACGTAGCGCGATGGCGATGGCGTCGCTGGGGCGACTGTCAATCCGCAGGATCTGATCCACCTGCCCTTCACTGTTTCGTTGCTCGATATTGAGGTGAGCAAAGAAGGTGCCGTCCTTGAGGCTGTAGATGCTTACCGACGTGAGTTTGCCACGCAGGCCCGCGAGCAGGTTGCAGGCCAGGTCATGGGTCATGGGCCGTACCATTTTTTCGCCCAGGAGGGCGATCTGGATGGCCGTCGCTTCAAGAATGCCGATCACAATGGGCAGGACGCGGTTTTCATGGCGCAGCAAGACCCACGGTAATTCCCGTTCCCCCGGACTCATAACCCGTAATACCTCTACTTCAAGCATGTCGAACCTCCGCATGCCACCTTACACCCCGCGCCGCCAAAGGTCAACATTCCGGGTGCCTTCGAAAGGCCATCCGCAAAACTGTTTTTCAGCGGGGTTGTCTTCTTACCAAGGACTCTTCCCGGAGAATGAAGCCTCTCCCCATACACGCTCCCGTCCCTACATGGGAAATAAATCCAGCGGTTCGGGTTCCCTGGGGGGCTTGAAGACGTGATAAAGATCGAGCAGCACCTCGGCGTCAATGGCGGCGTAGGCCAACTGGGTCGGGTCCAGGGGGCGGCGGGTCCAATCGGAGGTCTGCTTGGATTTGTCAAGGTAGATGCCCAATTCCCGCTCACACACGTCCCCCAGTTTGTGGCTCCCGCGCACCTTGTTCCGGCCATGCTTTTTCCGCGAGGCGGGGAGGGTATCGAAGATACGGGTGATGCGGATTCCATGCTTCCCCAACATCTGCTCCTCGAAGAGGGCATTGTGAATGACCACCTCCACGGCGTCGTTTTCCATGACACGCTTCAGTGGATCGAGATCATCCAAGGCCAGGGCATCCACGATCCAGGTCTGGCCCGGAACACCCAACTGAATGGTGCAAAGTTTCCGCGGTTCCTCCAGGGTGGTTTCCACATCCAGGGCTACCACGGGCGCCCGGTTGAGTTGTTCACATACCGCGGCGAAACGCACCGGGTCATCCACCCACTCCCAGGGCGTGGACGGTTGATGCAGGCCCGCACGACGCGCCATGAGACAGAGGCCGCTTCCTTCATCCCGCAACACCGGGGTACTGATGGATTCCGTTTCGCATTCGTCAAGCAGTCCTTCGAGGTAGGCGGCACCCTCCTCGCGCGTGCCGCCACGGGCACGGGCCAAACGCGCGCCATTGCGGCTGGCGATGATGAGATATCCCCCGGGACGAACATGGCGAAACGCTTTCATGACGGCCGAACGCCGGTTCGCGTCCGTCTTGAGACGGGACATGAGGTAGATCATCAGCACCCGGTCATACTTTTCCCGCGGCGCTTCACTGTAACCGAAGGGCGGGTAGGGATCAAAACCGGTGACATCGAAGCCACGTACCTTCAGCCAGGCCACATCCGCCCCCCGGCCACAACCATAGCAAAGCAACTGATGTGAAGGCCCTATCAGGGCGCCTTCCACCAAACGCCGCACCACGGGGGCCACTTCCGACCGTACCTGCCGTTGCCGCGCCGCCTGCTCCGGCGATGATGCCATGGATTCCCCGCCCAATCCGCCTCCTCTGTCCCGGGCCAACACCGCCCGGCCGCCCAAACCACGCCTGTCATTCTGTCTCATCGGCCAAGACCGGTTCAAGGCGGTGGCGGCCGGTATTCTTAATTCTGCAACGTTGGGGTATACTGGAGCACGATGGTTCCCGTGTGGACGGACCGCGGACGACAGAACGCAGAAGAAGGAGGACAGGCACGTGGCCGCAACTTCCCGTGAATTGGTCTTGCAGACCTTGAACTTCGAGAACCCGGCCCGGGCGCCGCGGCAATTGTGGCATCTGCCCTGGGCAACCTTGCATCACGAGCGGGAACTCAGGGAGATCCAGGAACGTTTCCCCGATGATATCGGCGGTGTGCCGGGTTTCCTGGCCGAGACGCCGAAAACCGAGGGCGATCCCCATGGCGTGGGCACCTTCGTGGACGAGTGGGGGTCGGTGTTCACCAACTTGCAGGCCGGTGTCATTGGCGAGGTGAAGGATCCCCTTATCAAGGACTGGGAAAATGATACGGCCAAGGTGCATATCCCGCGGGAATGGCTCACCATCGATCCCGGCCGCGTCAACCGGGCCTGCGCCGAATCCGACAAGTTCATCATGGCGGGCTGTTGTCCCCGGCCTTTTGAACAACTCCAGTTCCTGCGGGGAACCGCGAACCTCTACATGGATCTCATGGACCCTTCCCCGTCCATGGCGGCCTTCGTGAAGGAAATGCACGCCTTCTATTGCGCCCTGCTGGAAAAGTGGGTGGCCACCGACGTGGACGCCGTTATGTTCATGGACGATTGGGGGACGCAGCAAAGCCTGCTGATCAGTCCCGCCGTGTGGCGCGAAACGTTCAAACCCCTGTACCGGGACTACATCCAGATCGCCCACGGGGCGGGCAAGAAGATCTTCATGCACTCCGACGGATACACCCTCGACATCTACCCGGATTTGATCGAGCTTGGACTGGACGCCTTCAACTCGCAGATCTTCTGCATGGGCATCGACCGGGTGGCGGAATTCGCGGGGCGCATCACCTTCTGGGGCGAGATGGATCGCCAGCACATCCTGCCCGAGGCGAGCCTGGAGGAGGTGGACGCCGCCGTGCGCGAAGTTCATGAAAAGCTCTGGAAAAACGGCGGGTGTATCGCCCAATGCGAGTTCGGCCCCGGCGCGAAGCCCGGGAACGTCCGCCAGGTCTACGCAAGCTGGGAGGCCGTTTTCTCGTGACGGGCGCGCCCGATGGGCGCCGGGGGGGACATCCCCGTGCGCCGTGCGTGATCGTCCTTCTGTTCCTCCTGGGATGGCTGGCCTCCATGGACAATGCGGGCGCGGGCGGCCGGGTCCTTATCTCCACGGTAAAAGGTTTTTACACCACCGCGCTGGAGGAGTTGGCGAAGCAATACATGGGGTTGCATCCCGATGTGACCGTCGAGATCAACCTGCAACCCGACAATCTCAGCCTGAAACGTTATTACACGGCACAGATGGCCGCGGGACGGCGCGACGCGCCGGACATCGTGCATGGCAACATCCTGGGCGTCTCCGAGAACTACCACGCGGGCCGCTTTCTGGCGTGCAACGCGTATCTGCGTGAACCCAACCCCTATGCGGGCGGCGTGACCTGGGAAAGCCTGTTCGACCCGGTCTTTCTCAACAGTCTTGCCGTCGATGGGATCCATTACTGCATCCTTCCCCTGGATTATGTCGCCGTGGGTATTTTCTATAACAAGGACTTGTTTGAACGTTTTGGGGTTGTCCCACCCAAGAGCTGGGCGGAATGGATCACCGTCTGCAAGGTCTTCCACGACGGCGGCGTTACGCCGGTGTCCGTGCCCGGCGCGGCGAACACCGACATGGCGGCCTGGATAGTGGGGATGCTCGAGGATGCCTGCCTGCGGCGTTTCATCCCCGATGTCATTGCCCGGCCGGGGGATTGGAATTATGTCCCCGCCAACGCGGGCTACGGAGGCAACCTCGACGATCCGTACGCCGACCAGTTGATTACCATCAATCCCGAGCGGCTCATGAAGGCCTTTCTCGATGGCCGGATGAGCTATGAACAGCCTGTCTTCGTGGAAGCCTACACGCACTTGCAGGAGTTGACGCAATACTATGAATTCGGCCACCTGGGAACCGATCAGACCGGGGCGTACAATCTCTTCATTACCGGCAAGGCGGCCATGTGGCTTATCGGAAGCTGGCGCATCGGCAGCCCGATGCGGGACATGACCGAACTTCCCCCGGACCAACGCTTCGACTGGGGAGTCTTTCCGGTCCCTTCGATCAAAGGAAGTGTCCATGGCCTGGCGCCCATGCGGGGCATCGGCGGCGCGGGCCACCAACTGAGCGTCGTCGATAAAGGCGACGAAGAGCAACACCGGCGCGTCATGGATTTCCTCATGTTTCTCTATGCCCCCGAACAGGCCGCCTACCTGACCCGGCGGACGCTCGAAGTGGGTGAGTTCATTCAGGGCGCGCCGATGATCAAAGGGGTGAAACTGCCCCCCGAACTCGCGGAGAAGCTCGAAGGCTTCGGCAGGCGCGGCTACATTAAGGGCGACCTGCTGCCCGACCCCAACGACAGCGACACCGCCCTTCGCATCCGTCCTTACAGTCAATTGCTCGCGCTGGGCCGGATGACGCCCAAGGCATTCCTGCGTAAGAAGCAGGCGTTGACCCTGCGTCTGGTCAGAAAGATCATCGCGCGTCGCGGCTACGACCTGGACCCCACCACGGAGGACCACGTGAAATGATGTGGCGGCGCATCGTCAAGGCGCGTGGCTCCTACTTTCTCCTGATCCCCAGCTTTGCCCTGGCGGGACTGTTCCTCTACTACCCCGCGTTGTCGGGCATTTACCACGCCTTCACCCGGTGGCAGGCCGTGGGCGCGTCGCGCTTCGTGGGCCTGGCCAATTTCGCGGAAATGGCGACCGACCTTTTCATCCGGCACGGCGTGGTAAACCAGGCGATTCTCTTTCTGACGGACCTGCTCAAGGCGATGATCTTCCCCTTCACCGTGGCCGCCCTGATCTATCACCTTCGTTCCGAACGCGAGCGCTACTGGCTGCGTACCGCTTTTGTCCTGCCCATCATCACGCCCACCATGGTTCTTGTCCTCATGTGGTACTTCATCTACGATCCCAACCTGGGCCTGCTCAACCAGACCCTGGATGCCGTGGGGCTCGAAGGCGCGAAGCGCCCGTGGCTGGGCGATCCCGGCGTGGCGCTGGGTTCCATCATCGCCATGGGTTTTCCGTGGGTCACGGGACTTTCCTTCCTCATTTTTCTGGCGGGATTCAACGACCTGCCCAAGGACGTTCTGGATTCGGCCTCCCTTGACGGCGCCACGCCGCTTTCACGGCTTTGGCGCGTTGAAATGCCCATGCTTATCCCCCAGTTCCGGCTGGTCACCGTGTTGACCCTGATCGCCAGTCTCCAGGATTTCGGTCGAATACTGGTGATGACCAGCGGCGGTCCCGGTTTTGCCACCTATGTACCCGGCCTGTGGATGTACGAGCAGACTTTCCAGGTTTCCCGCTTTGGCTATGCTTCCGCCATCGGTCTCGCCCTCTTCGTGACGATACTCCTGGGCAGCCTGCTTATCTTTCGTCTGCTGAGGAGCGACATGGAATCGTGATGCGTAAACAGAACCATGTCTGGTGGGCCAGGGCGGTGCTCTTCCTTCTGCTGGCATTGAGTCTTCTGCCGGTGGCGCTCATGTTGTTTCTTTCCCTCAAGAGCAACCTAGAGATCATTACGTCCTTCTGGCGACCACCCACGCGGATCCAGTGGAGTAATTACACCGAAGCCTTTGCCACGATCCATTGGAGTATCCTGAGCAGCCTTTTCGTCGCCGTGGTCAGTTGCGGGGGGATTGTCTTTGTCAGTTCCCTTTCCGGGTTCGTTTTCGCGCGACACCGCTTCCCGGGGCGTGAGCTCCTGTTCATCATGCTGCTGGCGCTGGTCATGGTTCCACAAGTGTTGTTGCTGGTGCCCCTCTTTGTCGAGGTCAAGCAGCTCGGGCTCCTCGATTCCTACTGGGCGCTGATCCTGCCCTACATCGCGCAAGGCCAAATCGTGGGAATCCTTCTCTGCCGCGGATTCTTTTCCACCATTCCCGAGGACTACTTCGAGAGTGCCCGGCTCGACGGGGCCGGCGAATTCACCATCTACCGCCGGATTGTCTTACCCCTCTCGCTGCCGATCCTGACGGTCGTCGCCATCATCAACTTCCACGGCATCTATAACGATTTCGTCTGGCCCCTCATGGTCCTTCAGAATCAGCATCTGAAAACCTTCGCCGTGGCCATTTTCGATCTCTCCACGGTGTACCGCTCCGAATACGGCCTGACCTTCGCTGCCTACGCCATCGGCTCCCTGCCGCTGACGCTGCTGCTTCTCGCGGGCATGAAGTACTTCATCAGGGGCCTGTCCGAGGGCGGCCTGAAGGCATGAACCGGAATTCATGCGTCCCCGCCCGTGTCTCCGGAAGCGGGTTGGGGCTTTTCCCGGCGTGGCGCCGCATCCCACTTTTTGTCATTTTGAACCTTGGCGGGGAGCATTCCCGCGTTCGCAGGAACCCATGAAAAAGGGCGAAGTCATGTCGTCTGCTCCTGTTAATGCTGTTAATGGCGTGGGAATAGGTCTCTGCGGGCCGGTGTTGTGACGTTAAGTTAGGTTGATTTATGCAAGGTGACTCGGTGCGACGGAACAGTCGTTGTTATAAGCGATTCAATCTGGTGATAAACCCAACAGGAGAAGTGCCACAATGAAGAATCCAATTCGCTATGCGAAAATCACCTTGCGGCGCCATGGTAAAGGACTGGGCGTAAACCTGCGTTCTGACCAAACAATTGGCCTGGAGGGAACCGACGCCGCTGTGTTGCTGGCTGCCGACGGCACGAATGACATCGACGCAATTGTTGACGTCGTTCGTCGCGACGTAGATGCTTCCGCAACGCGTGAAACGGTGTTTCTGTCGCTCGACCGTCTTGCCGATGCGGGCATGCTTGAAAGCCGCGTTACGCCTCCCGCGGGCAGCAACCATGCCACTCGTCGCGACATGATGCGGCTTGCCGGGGCCGCCGCCGCGTACGCGGTGATGGCGCCTACGGTATCAGCCTTTGCGCAGGCGAAGGATTTGGCACGCACGGGCGAGGAGCACAGCAAGAACGTTCGCGACGCGGAGGAGGGAGTGAAGCAGGTGAGGCGCGATTTGCGTGCCTCGGAGGATAAGGCCAAGCTTACGTGGCGCAATGCCGAAGAGAAAGTGAAGCTAACACGCCAGGATTGGCAAGAAGCCAAACGTGCCGTGCGTAGTTCCGGGCGCGATGTGCGCGCCGCGGAGAAAGAGCACAAGAGGTACAAGACCAAGGATGCGGAGGAGCAGGTAAAGGGGGCTGAAAAGGCGCTTCAAGAAGCACGGCGGCTTTCGGAGCAGGAGAATAAGCTGTTCACGGTAGCCAAGAAACGCGCCGGGGAAGCGAAGGAAAAGGCCGTCCAGGCGCGAGGCAGTGAGGAGAGGGCCAAGAAGACGAACGTGAGCGAGACTGCGCGCGCGGGTCGCCGCGGTGGTTCCGCCTCTGAGCAGACTCGCAAGTAGGCCGCCGAAGCCGCCTTGAAAGCAGGTCTTCCGTGGCCCAAATTCTTACGGCGTGCCCGCCCCCGCAAGGCGGGTCGCCTTTTTCCGCAGCAACTTGACTATCGCGCCGGCGATATCGAAACCTCCCGTGAGTTGGGCCGTGGCGAAGTAACAGGGAAAGTTTGCCTCAAGCACATAATGTCGGCCACTCGGGTGCAGAAGAATATCCACCCCGCCCAGTTCGACTTGCAGCACCTGCACCGCGGCCACGGCGGACGCGGCCATTGCGGGATCCTTAGGGAAAAGATAGTCCTCGGCGCGTTCCGCGTCGTAGGTTCTAAAATCGTCTGTCTGCGTCTGGTTCCGATAGGCCGCGACGACCGAGTCGCCCACAACGACCATACGCCAATGCTCCGCATCGGGGACATAAGCCGTCAAGTAGGGCGTGCGACCGTTATAGTGGGCATGGTCCATGAGCGAAAACAACCCTTGCAGCGATTCGATGAGCACGACATTTACCCCCCCGGAGCCCCCCGCAAACTTGGCAATCAGGGGGAATCCCCCCAAGTATTCCGCGTAGCCTCGTAGTCTTGCGCGGTCCGAGGTATGACAATACACGGCGCGCGGGGTAGGCACCCCGGCGCGTTCAAACAGCGCCCACGCCGCACCGGTGTCGAAGAAGACGCCTTCCGGTTTCCGGTAGAGCGTAGCGACACCGTCCACAAAGAGATGCTGCTCCGCTTTGATGGCATCGGCGCTGACCGCCGCGCGGTAGATCATATCGCCCGGCAGGAGGGGAGAGGCCGCGGAAAAATCAAACTGGCGGACATCAACATAGGCAAAATGCACTCCCCGCGCGCCGCACGCCTTTTCCATCACCTCCGTTGTCTCCTCGGGCACCCCATCATCGATATAGAAAAGACGCCCGCCGAGACCGGGCGCTTTCTCCGTGAAACAACCCCTTCCCGGGGTGTGCGTCGCCGCCGAGAGCGGCGCGTATACGAACCACGCCAAGGTTGTCTTGCTACCCCGCGCGAGGCGCATGCCCTCGTGACTGGATCGCGGGTCGGGCCGCCCGTCCGGAAGATAATTGCACCACACAACCAGACGGCCCAGTCGCGACGCGACCGCGAAGGGCCCTTCCTCCGTCTCCGGAAAAAGCGTCTCGCCTCCCTCGGTCGCGTCCTCTAAATACATGAGCGCTGTAAAGACCAGGGAGTAGCCGTCTATCTCATAGCAATCAAGATGAGGCGGATGCCCGTTGCCGGGCCGGTAATGGCGGACGCGGAAGGTCTCGGGCAACTGGTTTTCCAGTCCCAGGATGTTAGTCACCTTTTCACGAATAGTTTCCAATAGCAGGTTCCCGTCGATAAGCCATTCAAAACTGAAACCGGCTTGATCCTCCCTCGCCTCCAGTTTGCTTGCGGATTCGCTTTCCCGCGCCGACACTTGGACAAGCAGGGCCTCCGTCTCCTCCTCCGATAAAAAACGGTCCGCTACCCACACACGCGGCTTCGCGGAGACTCGCTCCAACGTGTCCCCACCTCCCCTCGAAACGTCCTTTCCAATAATGATCATGATGGCCTCCTACCCCGGCCGAACCGGAACCAAGAATCGCTACCGCCGTCCGTGCCACAACCAACCGTCATTCCCGCGAAAACGGGGATCCATGATAGGGGCAACACCTTGACCTTTCCCGTGGATTCCCGCGTTCGCGGGGATGGCGGTTCTTGGGGATACCAACGGCTGGCCGGTACCTTTATGCAACATTGGGGTATAGATAGTGCCTCTTCCCTCCACGCGCTCCGCCGGGCAGTGTCTCCCCTGCTCTTTGTTCGCGCGCTTCTGCGGTACTATGGGTTTGTCGGACCACTGTCGTTTATCGTGGTTGTATTTCATTCTGACCACGCGGACCTTGACAACAGGTCAAGGCCAACTGCGGGATCTCCCGGCTTCCGTGCAAGAAACTTCCGAACGCCCATGGGGTCTGTGATCACGTGGAGCCTGAACGCCTCTTGCAATACCGAGGGGTCCAATGTTGCCTTCCGAACCGTCCCAAGCCGTCGGCACTCCAGGGATTCGCGTCTTTCGCGGCTCAATACCCGGCCCATACAGACCCCTGTCAACGCTTGCCACAAACCCTTACGGACAAACAGACCCGGCCCCGGGACTTGCGCCTCCCCTCGCCTTCGGGATAGGCTGTGACGAAGACGATTTCAAAGGTCATCCGCGCGGGTCCGCCCGCTTAACACATCGGAGTATTCCATGAAAAACCAGTATGTGAACACCCTTCAGGAAGGGGACATTGTGAATGATGTCTTCGTGGCCACGCGTAACGACCTGCGCACCAAGCAGGACGGGGGCAAGTTCCTGGGCATGGTGTTCAAGGACCGCACCGGCGAGGTGGGCGGCATCATGTGGAACAACGCCGTGCAGACCTCGAAGCGCTTCGAGGTGGGCGACGTGGTGAGCGTGCGCGGCCGGGTGTCGGTCTACCAGGGGCGCAACCAGGTGGTGGTGGACCAGGTGGTGCCCCTGCGCGAGGGCGAGTACGACACGGAGGACCTCGTTTTCACGCCGGAGGACACGCGGGAACACCTGGACGGCTTCCGCGAGATCCTGGACACCATCGAGGAACCCCATATCAGGCAGTTGGTGGATAAGTTCATGGCGGACGCTGATTTTGTCAGCCGATTCACCCATGCGGCCGCGGCGAAGAAGTGGCACCATGAACATCGGGGCGGCCTGGTGCGCCATTGCTATGAAATGGCCCGCATCGCGCAGACCATGTGCGAGCTTTACCCGGCCCTCGACCGGGACGTTCTCCTGGCGGGCATCCTGCTCCATGACCTGGGTAAGCTCAGCGAAATGACCCATGACCTTCACGTGGACTATACCACGGAAGGCAAGCTTATCGGCCATCTCCAGATCGGGGCCGACATGGCCATCGAAAAAATGAACACTATCGAGGGCTTTCCCGAAAAGATCCGCGTGCAACTCCTCCACCTCATCCTCTCGCACCATGGGGAATTGCAGTTCGGTTCACCCGTGGTGCCCAAGACCCTGGAGGCCATCGTGCTGCACCATATCGACAACCTGGACGCCCAGGCGGCCGCCATCTCGCGGATTGTCGAGGAGACCCGCGAGCGTGGTCAGAAATGGTCGGACTATCTCCCGCTTATCGAGCGCGTGATCTGGACGAAGGACGATTGACGGGTGATATGACACCGCGGGTTTGCATCCTCTGCCGGGAGAACGTCCTCCATTGGGTTCCTTTTTACGTGGACGCCTTCCGTCAGTGCTGCGAGGTGGTCACTGTCGGTCCCGGGCTGGACCGGGGGTTCCTGGAAGAAGCGGGCCTGGGCCATGCCGCCATGTATCGGCAGCCCAATGATTTCGTGACCGAAACGGACGACGCCCGGGAGGCGCTTGCGCTTCTACCCAAGGGTTGGCAGCCCGACCTCGTCGTGGGTATTCAGTCGGCCGCGCCGGCTTATCGCAACATTCACGACATGGCCTGTCCGACGGCCTACATCTCCGTGGATACCTGGCACGACCCGCGCGAATTCCAGGTGGCGCGGAACTACGACTACGTTTTCGCGGCGCAACGGGCGCTGGTGCCCTATCTCCACGACGGGGGCTGCCGCCACGCGCGGTGGCTGCCTTTGGCCTGTTCGCCCGCTCACCATCATCCCGAGGCGGTCGAGGAAGCGTTCGACATTGTCTTCGTGGGCACGTTGCGGATGAAAGTGAACGAGCAGCGGATACAGCGGCTGGGGCGGTTGGGGAAGCACTTCCGCGTGGCCAAACAGACCGGTGCGGGGCCGGAGGACATGCGCCGCGCTTTTTGCCGCGGCAGGCTGGCCTTCAACAGTTCCATCGCGCAGGACGTGAATATGCGTGTCTTCGAGGTCATGGCCATGGGGCGGCCCCTGTTGACCAACCGGGATGCCGAGGTTAACGGCCTGTTTGAGCTCTTCGAGGAGGGGCGACACCTCATCACCTATGACGACGGGGATCTCATCGAACAGGCGCGGCGCTACCTGGCCGATGGTGAAGCACGGCGGCGTATCGGCGCGGCGGCGCGGGCCGAGGTCCTGGCGAAGCACACCTACCGCCACCGCGTGGAAACCCTGCTCAAGACGGTGTTGACGGATCGCGGCCGGTTCGAGGCGGGACCCTTGTTGCGCGAGGGCGACCGTCCGTCGGCCTACTTGCCCCACGGCGTTCGCACCATGATTGACGTGGGCGCGAACATGGGCCAATCCAGGATTGCCCTGCACCGGATGGGCATCGAAACGATCATCGCCGTGGCGCCCGACGAGGCTTGGGCAAAGCGGCGCGCCCGGTCCTATGATGTAATGCACCGATGGCCCATTGCACCGCACCTCTTGCGGCCGGTGGATGCCGTCGTGTGGTCCATGGGGGAGGCCGTGGATGACGCAATGGAGAATGTACTCGCATGGGCCTTCGGCGCATTGAAAACGGGAGGCACTTTGCTGCTGCGTTACGGCCCCGGGAAACTCAACGCCACCGCCCTCCGCGCGGTTCGGGACGCTTGGGACGCCTGGCTCTTCGACCGGGGCTTCCACCTTATGATATTCCGTCCGCCCTGCGCGGGTGAGCGGTGGCATTACATCACCGCACGGAAATTCACCCGCCACGTCCGCGAGATGTCAAGCGAGATCTACCGGCGCTTTCCCGGTGGTTATTTGGGCGGGCCATAACGTGTTGTCAGCCGTGGTTACGCACACACGGGGGCCGCCCGGGGCGCTCAAGATTCATTCCGGGGATGGTGTCGCGCAGTCTGATTCGTCTCCGCGCAGTTTCTTGAGCCCATGGCCCAGCGCGGGGAGAACGGCGTCGATGTTTTCGGTGGCAGCCCGTTCGGAGCCCGGCAGAGACACGATGAGGGTCCGGTTTCGAATGCCGGAGACCGCTCGGGAAAGCCAGGCGCGCGACGTTTTCCCGGCGGAGGCCAGGCGCATGGCTTCGTCCAGCCCGGGCGTAAAGCGTTCCACCACGTTGCGCACGGCTTCGGGGGTCACGTCGCGCGGCGAGAAGCCGGTTCCCCCCGCCGTGACCACCAGGTCAATGCTGTGTCCGCCGGCATAGTGGCGCAACCGTTCCTCGATTAGCTCCCCCTTGTCGGGCAGAATCTCCGTTGCGTAGACATGCGCACCCAGTTCTTCTTCCAGGCGCCGCGCCACGGCAGGACCGGCGGTGTCCTCCCGCTCACCCCGCGAACCCTTGTCACTGATGGTCAATACGACCGCCTGGATGGTGTCGCGGGACACTTCCGCCAGGATTTCCACGGGTGCGCCCCTTTCGATGGTACCGCACCGCAGCACGCGCGCGAAGATCCCCCGGCGGGGCATGATGCAGTCCCCCGCCTGGAAGTAAATGGCACAGCGCGCGTGACATACCTTTCCCAGTTGGGTCAACACCACCTCGGCCTCGTCCCCCAGCCGCAGGCGGCTTCCCAGTCCGAGACCGGCCAGGTCCACGCCGGAGACGGCCAGGTTCTCCGCGAAATCCCCGAACTTCAGGTTGGGCAGGCCCCGGCCGCGCATCCATTCGATGTCGGCCACGTCCAGCAGGCTCACTTGCCGATGCCAGGGACCGGCGTGACAGTCCCCCTCGATCCCGTGATTCTCCAACAGCGTGGCCCGCGGTAATGGTTGCTTCCTGACGCCCTTCCGGTCGCTTACGCAGATGGCTTCGATACGGCCCATGATTCAAGAACTCCGGTGAATTACTGGCTTGGCTCTGAGGTCCATCGGCCGGACTTACCGCCGGTCTTTTCCAACAGGCGCGCCTGTTGAATGACGATGCCCTTGTTCGCCGACTTGCACATATCGTAGACGGTGAGGGCGGCCACCATGACCGCCGTCATGGCTTCCATTTCCACCCCCGTGCGGCCCTGGCACCGCGCCTCCGCTTCAATGCGAAGCACGTCCCCCTCGAACGCAAAATCAAGTTCCACATGGTCCAGCGCCAGGGGATGGCACATGGGTATCAGATCGGCCGTCTTTTTCGCCGCGAGAATACCGGCGATGCGCGCCGTCGGCAGCACCGGCCCCTTCTCCACGCCGCCCGTTTCCTGGAGCCGGCGCGCCAGGGCCTCGCCAAGCTGCACGCGGGCCTCGGCCCGGGCCGTGCGCACGGTGGTGGGCTTGGCGCTCACATCGACCATGCGCGCCCGGCCCGCTTTATCCACATGCGAGAGTTCCGGTGGGGTCATGGTGGGACCGTCCCCTTCGGCCTTTGGCCGGTTCGTCGGTGTGACGTTCATCCGCCGATTCCCGACATTTCATACTGCCGCTCCAGGGCATGAACCCCTCGCTTCAGACGGAAGGCGGACGCGATAATCCTCTCCAAGGGTTTATTATCCCCCCCCATCGCCTGGTCGAGGGCCGCGCCAAGGGGGATGCGCCTGGGATTCGCCAGACACCCGATAAGCTCGCCGCCCGCCGTCACCCGAAGCCGGCGGCACCCCGCGCAGAAGGGCTTCGTGGAAGGGGAGATGAATCCGCAACGTCCCGTGCCATCGCCGTCGCGAACAAGGAAATCCCGGCTCGTTTCACCGGCCTCGTGGGGCAGCGCTTCAAGATCGAAAGCGGAAGAGACGCGTTCGTGGGTCTCTTCCCAGGGCACGAGGAGGCGCTGAAAATCGTTGGCCATAGCCCCGATGGGCATCAACTCCAGGAAGCGGACCGTGCAGCCCGTACGCAACCCGAAGCGGACCATCTCCACGGCTTCGTGGTCGTTGATGCCGCGCATGAGGACCATGTTAACCCGGACGGGCGTCAAACCGCAGGCCCGGGCACGCTCGATGCCGAGAAGCACCCGATCCAGGTCGCCGCCGCCCGTGATGCGGGAGAACGTGTCGGTTTCCAAGGAATCCAGGCTCACGTTGACCCGATCCAGCCCCGCGTCACGCAGGACACGGGCCTGCCGCGCGAGTTGTTGCCCATTGGTGGTCAGGGCAATATCGGGAATGCCCATCTCGCGGATGCCGGAAATAATCTCGGGTAAATCGCTCCGGAGTAACGGTTCCCCCCCGGTGATGCGGACCTTGGCGATGCCATGGATCTGAACGAGCTTTTCAAGGAGGACGCGGATCTTTCGGACGGACATGGGCGCATGGGTTCGCGGAGGGGATGCACTCCCGGCCGGTTTGCAGTACAGGCACCGCAACCCGCAACCGTCCGTGACCGACAGCCGCACCAGGAGTCCCGGGGTGGATGACGCCGTCACCGGGCGGCCCTCCATGGCCGGGGGGCGGCCAAAAACATGCACGCGGCCCCGGGGGGCCACGCCAGACGTGGGCGAGTCATTTCGGGGTCTCCTTTCCAAACACGGGAGGCACGGGCGTTTCCAACCGTACCCTGACCGGCCCACGGGTCATGAGGCGGCGCCTTTTAGACCGCGAGGGCTCGGAGACATCTGTTCAATCCTGTTCGACGAAGCAACCCGGCGAACAGAACGCGCAAGCGTCCTCCATTAAGCAAATTACAGACATTATTATCCATGATAGCTCCTCCCAAGTCAACCACCCATAACGGTTGACAGATGGGGGGCGTGATAATGGACAATACAGTCCATGATTGTCGGCACGGGGGTTGTATCGCGACGGTGGAAAGAAGGAGGCTGCTCCGTGTTTCGTCTGTACTCGAAGGGCTGTGAATACGCAATCCGCGCGCTGATTTGCGCTGTGTCAAGCGCTCGGGAAGGAAGGTTTCGCGCCCGGGACGTGTGCGAGCGGAGCGGCATTCCGGAAGCATACACGCGCAAAGTGCTCCAGTCCCTGGTTCAGGGGGGCTTTCTCAAGACGGTTCCGGGGCCGGGCGGAGGCTATGAACTCACCCGGAGCCCGTCGGCACTCACCCTTCTCGAAATCATCCGGGCCGTGGACGGAGAAGACACCTTCGATTCCTGCGTCCTTGGGCTGCCGAATTGTGACCAGGGCAACCCGTGTCCCCTCCATCGCATGTGGGCCGAGGAGAAAGCAAGACTGCTCGCGCAATTGGATTCGATAACACTGAAGGATTTGCTTACGCTGTAGGTGAGAACCGCATTGCGTGTCGGTCGCCATAAACGGGCGATGGCGTCGCTCCCCTGCCCGTGGAGTTCGGAACCCATGGTCACGACAATGTGTCGTTGCCCCTCCCAGCCGTCATGCCCACGCACGCGGGAAACCACCCAGCCGTCATTCCCGCGAAAGCGGGAATCCACGGGAAAGTCAAGGTGCTGCCCCCATCATGGAGCCCCGCTTTCGCCGGGATGACGGAAATGTAGAAGCGGCATCCAGCGGCTTTGAATGCGGCAGGATGCCGCATCCACGTTTCCCTGGGACCACGGCTTTCCGTGGAGACGATTCCTGGTTCCGGCTTGACCGGGCCAGGTGTAAGAGTCGGGGAAAAGGTGATTACCCCGCGGCGGCGCGTTTGCGATCTTCCCGCTTGCGGTCGTTGGCGTCGAGCAGGGCCTTGCGGACGCGGATACTCTTGGGAGTCACCTCGACGAGTTCGTCGGGGGCGATCCATTCGAGGGCCGCGTCCAGGGTCATGGTGCGCGGCACGTCGAGCCCCGCGGAGTGGTCTTTGCCGGCGGCGCGGTGGTTGGTGAGGGCCTTGCGCTTGGTGGGCTTGCAGGGCAGGTCGGTGGGCCGCGAGTATTCGCCGATGATCATGCCCTCGTAGACCGTGGTCATGGCGGAAATGAACAGGGTGCCCCGCTGCTGAAGGTTCTCCAGGCTGTACGCCGTGGCCTCTCCCGTTTCCATGCTGACCATGGAGCCGCGGCTGCGTTCTCCCACGGAGCCTTTCCAGGTGTCGTAACCGATGAAGCGGGAGGCCATGATCCCCAGGCCCCGCGTGTCGGTGAGGAACTCGCCGCGGTAGCCGATGAGGCCGCGCGTGGGAATGCGGAACTCGAGGCGGACCGTGCCCGACCCTTCGTTGTGCATGTTCACCAATTCGGCCTTGCGCTTCGACAACTTCTCCATGACCACCCCCTGGAAGTCCATGGGCACGTCCACCACCAGTTCCTCGATGGGTTCGAGCACCTTGCCGTTCTCGTCGCGGTGGGTGATGATCTCCGGGGAGGACACGCACAGTTCCATGCCTTCTCGGCGCATTTCCTCGATCAGGATGGCGATGTGCAGTTCGCCCCGGCCCGACACCTTGATGCCCGTGCCCTGGTTGGCCTCCTCGATGCGAAGCGCCACGTTGGTGCGAATCTCCCGCTCAAGACGGGCGCGAATCTGGCGCAGGGTGACGGCGTCGCCCTCCTGGCCGGCGAAGGGGCCGTTGTTGATAAGGAACATCATGGAGACTGTCGGCTCCTCGATATCGAGGGGCGGCAGGGCCTGGTCCTCCAGCTCGGCCGCCGTGAGGGTGTCGCCGATGCTCAGTTCCTTCGGCCCGGCCAGGGTGAGAATGTCGCCCGCGCCCGCCTCCTCGACAATCACGCTCTCCAGGCCCCGGGTCAACCAGAGATAGGCGCTCTTTACCGGCGACACACCGGTGATTTCCCAATCTTTGGCGTGTTTCTCGGCCAGCCCGGCCTCGGGAGTGAGGTCGTGGGGACCGTCGACCCATTGGGTCTGAACGCGGTTCAGGATCTGCCCCTTGCGCAGACGCCCCTGGAGCACGCGCCCCGTGCCGGTGCGGCCCAGATGGTCGTCCCAGCCGATGGTGCTCACCTGCATAAGGAAGGGCGCATCCGGGTCGCCCGCGGGGGCGGGCACGTTCTCGATAATGGTGGTAAACAGCGCGTCCATGCCCTCGTGGGGCTCCGTCTCCAGGTCGTTCACGAGCCAGCCATTCAGCCCCGAACCGTAAAGCACGGGAAAATCGCACTGTTCATCGCTCGCGCCCAATTCCACGAAAAGATCGAAGGTTTCATCCAGCGCCCTGGCCGGCGTCGCCCGGGGCCGGTCCACCTTGTTCACGATGACGATGGGCCGCAGCCCCAGGCGCAAGGCCCGCATCAGCACATACCGCGTCTGCGGCATGGGGCCTTCATTGGCGTCCACCAGGAGCAGTACGGAATCCACCATGGAGAGAACGCGCTCCACCTCGCCCGAGAAATCGGCGTGGCCCGGCGTGTCCACGATATTGATAAGGTAGCCGTTCCACTCGACCGTGCAATGCTTGGACCGGATGGTGATGCCCCGTTCCCGCTCCAGTTCGTTGTTATCCATGACCCGCTCTTTGACCCGGGCATTGTCGCGAAACACGTGGGCCGCGCGAAAGATGCTGTCAACCAGGGTCGTTTTTCCGTGGTCGATGTGGGCGATGATGGCAACATTACGTATGCGTTCGATGGGTGTCATGAATGTTCTCTGGGTAAAGACTCAAGGTTAGGGAACGGGCCGGAGGGCGTGTGCCCGGACGGTTGGCCTGCGCCGCCCGAACGTAACACAGCCTGCAACAAGAATCTGTTTGGACCCTCGGGATTGGAGGCGGGTCTCGCAGGATCGTTGGAACACACCGAGCCCTGCACCCGCGGTGAAAGTATACCACACGACTCCCCCAAGAATCGCGTTTTTAGCGATTCGCGCCAAAGACACGGCACGATGGGAAAGGGCACGGGCAGCGGTTCATGCCGAGAGCCGTGGTCCCGGGGCACCCTTTTATGATGTGACCGCAGCCTTTCGCGGCTCCCCTTTTTCACAAGTGCTGCGGTGACGTGGTGGGTAAGAATGATCATGGGTACGTTCGAAATGACAACAGGGATGTGCCGGGGCTCAGGGGGAGGGCGTGCTCATGCAGCCGAGAAAGAAAAGCGCCAGCACCGCTGTCCCGAGGACGATCCGGTAGTACCCGAAGAGCTGGAAATCGTGCTTCCTGATGTAGTTCATGAGGAAGGCAATCACGCCGTAGGCCACGGCGAAGGAGACCACCGACCCCACGGCGAGGAGTCCCCACTGGGCGGCCGTGAAGGCAATGCCATGCTTGAAGAGGGTATAGGCCGTTGCCCCGGCCATGGTGGGGATGGCGAGGAGGAAGGAAAACTCCGCGGCGGCCACGCGGCTTGCGCCAAGCAGCATGGCGCCGATAATGGTCGCCGCCGACCGTGACGTGCCGGGGATCATGGCCAGGCATTGGAAACAGCCGATGAGCAGGGCCATGCCATAACCCACCTGGCGCATATTGTCCAGGCGATGCGTCCGTCGTCCACGCTCCATCACGACCAGCACCACGCCGCCCACCAACAGGGTGATGGCCACATTCACACTGTTAAAGAGCTTCTCCTCGATAATGTCCGCGAAGAGTACGCCCGCCACGGCGGCCGGGAGGAAGGCCACCACGATCTTGGACCAGAGCAAGACCGTGGCGCGGGGATCCCGGCCGTTTCCAAAGGGCCATAGGTCGTTCCAGAAATAAACCACCACCGCCAGGATGGCGGGAAGCTGGATGATCACGTCGAAGGCGTGGGCAAAGTCTTCGCCGGCCTGGAAGCGCAGGTATTCCCCGACCAGGATGAGATGCCCCGTGCTGCTGATGGGCAGGAACTCGGTAATCCCCTCCACCACGGCCAGCCATACGGCTTTCAATACCTCCACGCCCAACCTCCTGTCGTTATCTCCCCCGCGAAGCGTAGCGGATGGTAGCACAGCCCGGTTAAGAACAGCGAGACCATGGCACAGGCCATGTCGCGACTCTTTGATAATGTCACATATTGGACTCATTAGAAATGTCACAATTGGAGCCTTTCAACCGGAGGGTTCGCATGGAAGGACATTTGTTGATGAGTCGCAAGGAGTTGGACCGCCGTTGGGTTCTT
>JAJRTN010000122.1 GCA_024278275.1 Candidatus Hydrogenedentota bacterium | reverse complement strand
TCAAACAATCCGGCATGGAGTGGACCGTACGCGGTGCAAACGCAATCACCGCACTGCGTTGCGTCATTCAATCAGGACGGTTCGAGGAATACTGGGAGCAGCGCGCCGCATGAAAACCCCCAAAATTGACGCAGGCCCCCGGTGTTTGCGAATAGGGGGATTCCCGCTTTCGCGGGAATGACGGGCGGGGTGGATGCCCGCCGTCGTGGGAATGATGGGCGGGAACCGTGAAAAAGGTCGGCCCGGGACTCCCTGGGGAGCCCCGGGCGCGGGAAATATCCAAGTCGCGTGTGGCTTAGATATCGTAGTAAAGGTAGAACTCGTGGGGGTGGGGCCTCAGATTGACGGCTTCCACTTCTTCCACGCGCTTGTAGTCGATCCAGGTGTCGAGGGCGTCGGCCGTGAAGACGTCGCCGCGAAGGAGGAATTCTCTGTCTTTCTCCAGGCATTCGAGGGCGCGGGCAAGGCTTCCGGGCACCTGGCGGATATTCGCCTTTTCTTCCGGGGGAAGATCGTAAAGGTTCTTGTCCATCGGTTCGCCCGGGTCGATCTTATTCTGGATGCCGTCGAGGCCGGCCATGAGGATGGCGGAGAAGGCCATGTAGGGGTTGCAGGAGGGGTCGGGCACGCGGAATTCGACGCGCTTGGCCTTGGGGCTGGGGCTGTACATGGGGATGCGGCAGCAGGCCGACCGGTTGCGGGCGGAGTAGGCGATGTTCACGGGGGCTTCGTAGCCCGGCACGAGGCGCTTGTAGCTGTTGGTGGTGGGGTTGGTGAAGGCCACCAGGGCGTCGGCGTGCTTCAGGAGTCCGCCGATGAACCACAGGCATTCCTGGCTGAGGCCGGCGTACTTGTCACCCGCGAAAAGGGGGTTGCCGCCCTTCCACAGGGAAACGTGGGTGTGCATACCGGAGCCGTTGTCGCCAAAGAGGGGCTTGGGCATGAAGGTGGCCGTTTTACCATGCTTGTTGGCCACGTTCTTGATGATGTACTTGTAGAGGGTGAGCTGGTCGGCCATGGTGACGAGGCCGTCGAAGCGCAGGTCGATCTCGGCCTGGCCGGCGGTGGCCACTTCGTGGTGATGGCACTCCACGTTGAGGCCGCAATCCATCATCACCTGCACCATCTCCGCACGCAGGTCGTGGGTGGAGTCCGCGGGGGGCAGGGGGAAATAGCCTTCCTTGTGGCGGAGCTTGTAGCCGAGGTTGGGGCCTTCGTCACGGCCGCTGTTCCAAATGGCTTCCTGGCTGTCGACCGCGTAAAACCCGGTTTGGGCATCCTGGTGAAACTGAACATCGTCGAAGATAAAGAACTCGGCTTCGGGCCCGATGTAGGCCATGTCGGCGATTCCGGTGGACGCGAGGTACGCTTCGGCCTTCTGCGCGATGTTTCGCGGGTCCCGGGTATAGCGTTCCTTCGTGATGGGGTCGAGGATGTTGCAGTACAGTATCAGTGTTTTGATCTGGAAAAAGGGATCGACCGTGGCGGTGCGGGGATCGGGCATGACCAGCATGTCGCTTTCGTGGATGCCCTGCCAGCCGCGGATGCTTGATCCGTCAAAGCCGAGTCCCGCCTCGAAAATCTCTTCTTCCAGCTCGGCGGCCGGCACGGAGAAGTGCTGCTGCAGGCCGGGATAGTCCATAAACCGGAAGTCGATGAACTTGATATCCTGGTCTTTGACCAGTTGTACCACGTCTTTGGGAGTGAAATCGTTTTGCATTTGTTTTTCCTTCCGTTAATTTGTTCGCCTTCGAGGCCGGCCCCGTTCCGGGGCGCCTTCGGTTGCGAATTCATGCCACACGCTTTTGGATCGCTAACTCAAAACAATATCGCCCGTCTCTCCGGTGCGGATACGCACCGCGTCATCGACCGGGGAGATGAAAATCTTACCATCGCCGATGCGGCCCGTGCTGGCGGCTTTTACGATGGCCTGCACGACCTCCTCCAGTTTGTCGTCGGTGACGACGATCTCCAGCTTCACCTTCGGCAGAAACTCGACCACGTATTCCGCGCCGCGGTATAGCTCCTTGTGTCCTTTCTGGCGGCCGAAACCCTTGACCTCCGACACGGTCAGCCCCTGGACACCGACGCCCGCGAGACCTTCCTTGACTTCCTCAAGCTTGAAGGGCTTGATAATCGCTTCCACTTTCTTCATCGATCCTGCTCCCAATCTGGTGGTATTGTGCGCACCTGTTGAACCCTGGGGTTTGCGCGTCATGCGGACCTTTGTTCAGATGATGTAGCCTTCCTCGCCATGAAGGTCGAGATCCAGGCCCGTGCTTTCCGCCTCGCGGCTCACACGCAGGCCAATGGTCCAATCGATGGCCTTCAACAGCATAAAGGATACCACGCCGCTCCACAGGAGTGTCACCACCACACTTTTGAACTGGGCAAACACCTGGGCACCCATGGTGGCGTGTTCCATACCGAGGCCGCCCAGGCTTTCCGAGGCGAAGACGCCCGTCAGCAGGGCGCCCACGATGCCGCCCACGCCATGTACGCCGAAAGCATCGAGGGAGTCATCGTAGCCGAAAACGCGCTTCAGGGTGGTCGCACCCAGGAAGCACATGATACCCGCGATCAGGCCGATGGCCAGGGCGCCCATGGCCCCGCAACTGCCCGACGCGGGGGTGATGGCCACCAGGCCCGCCACGGCGCCTGTAACCGCGCCGAGAACGCTCGGCTTGCCATGCTTCATCCACTCGATGCCCATCCAGGTCAGGGCCGCCATGGCCGTGGAGATTTGCGTCACCAGCATGGCGTTGCCCGCCACGCCGTCCGCCGCCAGTTCACTGCCCGCGTTAAAGCCGAACCAGCCGACCCACAGCATGCCCGCACCCGTGACCGTCATGGTCAGGTTGTGCGGCGGCATGGGGGTTTTGCCATAGCCGTCGCGCTTGCCCACGAGAATACAGGCCAGCAGCGCCGCGATGCCGGCGTTGATGTGTACCACCGTGCCGCCCGCGAAGTCGAGCACGCCCCATTCGGCAAACAGCGCGCCGTCACCCGACCAGGCCATGTGGCAGATGGGGATGTAGGCCAGCAGGAGCCACAGGGCCGTAAAGATCATCATGGCCGAGAACTTCATGCGTTCCGCGTAGGCGCCGCAGATCAGCGCCGGCGTGATGATGAAGAAGGTCATCTGGAACATGACGAAGATGTTCTCCGGGAAGGTCCCGCTCAGGGCATCCGGCGTGACGCCCCGGAGAAACGCTTTGCTTGCGCCGCCGATAAAACTGGCCAGGTTCAGCGTGCCCGCGGCTTGCGCGTCCAGGTTGGCGAAAGCCAGGCTATAGCCGATCACCACCCAGATAATAGTCGCCAGCGCCGTGATGGCGAAGCACTGCATCAGGACCGTAAGCACGTTCTTCGAACGGACCAGGCCCGCGTAGAACAGGGACAACCCGGGGATCGTCATGAACAGGACCAGCGCCGTCGCCACCAGCATCCACGCCGTATCCCCCGGGTTCAGGGCGTCCGCGCCTTCCGCCTGGCCGTAAGCCGGCCCGGAAAACACACAGAAAAGCACCAGCGTCGTCATTGCGCAAACGCGCGCCGCGGGTTTGTCGAAGAGCCTCATCATGGGACGCATGCGTCTCCCTTTCGCCGTCACGGAGCGAGAATTGCCCCGGACATTGCCTTTACCTGGAAAGTGTCCTCGCCACGCCATGACCGGGCCGCGGGGCGGCCGCGTGCGGGTGAGAAGGTGCGTGAACCTGCGCGGCGTCCGGTGCCGCGAAAGGTCGGGTGCCCCGCCGTATGCGCAATGGGCGGCACACCACTACCTCCCAGAACACAAGCAAGGCTCATGCCATTGCGGTGAAAACGGGTGGGGGGCTTGCTGGAGGCATGGTGTTATTAAGCCATAAGATTATATATGGCAGCTTGTTATGCAAGAGCATGTTTTCTTGTAACCAAGGTGGCCGACTCGTGCCATGGCCCGACACGACCGCGCACCGCTTCCTACCAGACCGTATGATTCAGGGGTAATCATACCAAATGGTATGGTTTGGCGGGAGAGGGCTGACCGTTTCCGGCCTTCCTGACCCGGTCGAGCCGGAACCAAGGGCCGTCATTGCGAGACGTGTCGCGGAAATCCAATTCGGGGTTCCGCGGAGGGCACCGGAGAATATACACGTTTCGGAAAAGTCTCTGCACCGATCCGTCGTAACGAAAACTCTCGCACAGGCTTATTTTGTAACTCTTTTTCCCGCGCTCTAACGGCTTTTCGGCGGGCAAGGAGGGCGCAAGTGTAGTACTGTGCTTGACATCCTCTTGCGTCCACCCCTGGTCTTGGGCGATACTCTCGCCGAATCCCGAGGAGGTGCGTGTGGCAGGAAAAGTAGAGGCAGTGCGTTCCGGGCGGGAACTTGAACAACAGGTGGCACGCATTGGCGAGGAGCTGGGCCTGGCGGTGGATTGCCAGGTCGCCGTGGGACGCCGGATTTGGGGGGCCCGCCGCAAAATTGATGTTGTGTTGAAGCATCCCGACACCCGCGTGAGCCTTGGCCTGGAATGCAAGTACCAGGGCCGAAGCGGCTCTGCCGAGGAGAAAATCCCCGCGACGATAGAAGATATCCGTGCGTGGCCCATTCGGGGGCTGGTCGTGTATGCGGGCGAGGGTTTCTCCGGGAACATCAAGTCATTCCTGCTTTCGACGGGCATGGCCGTAGAACTGGAGGACCTCAAGACATGGCTCGAACTCTACTTCGGCCTATGAGGAAAATGACCCGGACACATGTTACGCCCCGTCCCTTTCTGAAATGGGTTGGCGGAAAGGGGCAGTTGCTGCCCGTGCTGTGGGAGCGGGTCAGGCGGGCCCGGTTTACCGGTCGCTACCATGAACCCTTCGTGGGTGGGGGCGCCCTGTTCTTCGATTTGTACCGCCGGGGCGCTGTCGGTCGGAAGAAGGCCTTCCTCTCCGACAACAATGGGCGCCTCATTGAAACCTACCATGGGATCCAGTTGGACGTGGAACATGTTATCGAACTGCTGGAGGACCACAAGGCCGCCCACAACAAAGACTACTACTACCAGGTGCGCGCAAATGTGCCCGACGATCCCATCGAACGGGCGGCGCGGCTTATCTACCTCAACCGGACCTGCTTCAACGGTCTCTTCCGGGAGAACAGCAAGGGCCTTTTCAACGTGCCCATGGGGAAGTACAAGAATCCGGCGATTTGCGACGCGGAGAACCTCCGTGCCGTATCCGTGGCCCTGGCGGGCGCCCGGATAGAGCAGCGGCCTTTCGCCGATGTGCTCCGCCACGCGAAAGCCGGCGACCTGGTCTATTTTGACCCGCCCTATCACCCCCTCTCCACCACCTCTTCCTTCACGGCGTATCACCAGGGGGGGTTTACCGAGGACGACCAACGGAGCTTGGGGGAGGTCTTTCGTGAATTGGACAAAAGGGGCGTGAAGGTTCTGCTGTCGAACTCCATGACCCCCCTTATTCAGGAAATCTACGCGGGATTCACCCTGGACAAAGTCTTCGCCACCCGCAATATCAACAGCCGCGCCGACCGGCGGGGCAAGATCAGCGAGGTGCTGGTGCGGAACTTCTGACGTGTTTCTTCACGGGTTTTCCGAGGAGAAGCCACGCCCGGACTTCCTTGCCCCGTTGGAAAGCAGCTTGTCCCTCGCGCCCCATGCCGTATTCCCGCGGAAGGGCGTGTTGCTCAATCAGGCATTTGCGAAACGTTTTTCTTAATGTGTCCCTCGTGGCTCGCCTTCGGTTCCGCCATTTCGTATGTTGCGGTTAAGTGAACCGCGACACGCCGGCGTGTGCGGCGGCTTCGCTGAAAGCTGTTTTTTCGCGAACGGCACTTCCACATGGGCCATGAAGAAAGGAACTCAAGGCTATGTACAGTCTCATGCGGCAGGTTCATCTTTACACGGGTTTTTTCTGCATTCCGTGGCTCTTGGTCTACGCCACCAGCGGTTTTTTGATCAATCATCGCGCATGGTTCAAGGAGGAACTGAGCAGGGCCCGGGAGTACCGGGTCATTCATGAAGAAAAATTCGTGCCCGGAGAGGATTTCCCGCGGGAGGACAATAAACGCGCGGCGGCCATCCTGGCCCGCCTGGGATTGGAAGGGCCGTTTTACCTGTCCGCGGGGGATAAGGGCAAAACGCTGATCATCAATCGTCCCAGCGCCGGGGGCGCGTACCGAATTGTGTGGCGGGGAAAGGACCATGGGCTGGTGGTGCGTCGCCAACCCTTTTCCGCGATTCAATGGGTCAACCGTTTGCACTTCATCAGCGGATACCAGACCCGGTACCTGTCGGCCGATACCTGGGCGGGGCTGGTGGACCTGGTGACGGTTTCCATGTGGCTCTGGGTTATTACGGGACTTTATCTCTGGTATAAGACGGCCGGCACGCGGCGGAAAGTGGTTCTCGGGGGATTGTGCCTGACGACAGGCGTTGTTGTTTTCGCGGTTCTCGCCGTGGTGTTTACGGGCTGAGCGCCAGGCAAGCGGTTACTAACCCGGCATAGCCGGAATCGTCTCCACGGAGAACCGTGGTTCCGCGGGAAAGTAGAAGAGGCTTCCAGCCTCTTCAAAGCGACTGGACGCCGCTTCTGCCTTACCGTCGTCCCCGCGAACGCAGAGATTTTTTCAGGTCGAATGATTTTACAGTTATTATTATTTGAATCGGAAATCCAGTTCGAGTCCGTATAGCCAAGGTATTCTTGGCTCAATGCCCTCGTCGCGCAGTTTTTCGGGCAGGTTCATG
>JAJRTN010000121.1 GCA_024278275.1 Candidatus Hydrogenedentota bacterium | reverse complement strand
GTTGTGCTTCCAATTGTTGGAGCCGGGTCATACTCAATCCTCCTGTGGTTGTAATCAACGGCCATGTAGTATATATACTACATGCTACTGCCCAAAAACAAAAGAAAAATCGAAAAACTCACTTTGGTGACGCAGGCCCGGAACTCCTGCTTGATTTGACATTCCTCTCGCCAAATCCTACAATACGGTATCTTTTTCTTTTCAGATAGATAAATGAGCGGGTATTTATTATTTATTTTTGCCTAGAAATACAATTCCGAAGGTTAATACCTGTTTTCCCCAGCCTTTCATATCAGGTAACGCCAGGGTCAATTCCCACCAAGGACAGGTTGTTATGCCGGAAACCGCGCCCAAAGTCCGCCGTGAATTGGCGGAGCTGTCACTTCTTTTCGAGTTGAGCCAAGGCTTGGACCAAAGTCACGATCTGCGTGATGTGTTGGGACCGGCCCTGAAGGCGGTGGCGAAGCACACCGGAATGCTGCGGGGCACCATCACCCTGGTGAATCCGGAACAAAACGAGCTCTATATCGAAGCCGCCCACGGCCTCTCGACCAATCAACTTGTGCGGGGGCGCTACAAGTTGGGCGAAGGCATCGTGGGTAAGGTGGTGCAGACGGGACGTCCCGCGGTGGTGCCGAAAATCTCGCAGGAACCCCGCTTCCTGAATCGTACCAAGGCCCGGAAAGAGACCAACAAGGAGGACATCTCCTACATCTGTGTTCCCATCAAGATGGAGAACGCGGTAGTGGGGGCGCTCAGCGCGGACCGGTTGTTCTCGGAAAACGTATCGCTTGAAGAAGATCTTCGGCTCATGTCGATCATCGCGTCCATGATCGCCCAGGCCGTGCGCTTACGCCAGCAGGCTCAACGGGAGCAGGAGCAATTGCTGGAGGAGAACACGCGCCTGCAGCTTGAATTGCGCAGCCGCTTCCGCCCGGCCAACATGATTGGACGGGCGAATGCCATGCAGGCGGTATTCGATCTCATTCGTCAAGTGGCCCAAAGCGACGCCACGGTGCTCATCCGGGGCGAGAGCGGCGTGGGCAAGGAACTGGTGGCCCACTCAATCCATTACAACAGTCCACGCGCGGCGGGGCCTTTCATTCGGGTGAATTGCGCGGCCCTGCCCGAGTCGGTTATCGAGAGCGAACTCTTCGGGCACGAGAAGGGGGCTTTTACCGGGGCCACACAGCAACGCCGGGGCCGTTTCGAGCTGGCCAGCGGGGGGACCATCTTCCTGGACGAGATAGGGGACCTTTCGGCCCATACGCAGGTCCGTTTGCTTCGGGTGTTGCAGGAACGGGAGTTCGAGCGTGTCGGCGGCACGGAGACCGTGGAAGTGGATGTGCGCGTCCTGGCCGCAACCAATCGCGACCTGGAAGCCATGATGAGCACCGAGGCGTTTCGGCAGGACCTTTATTACCGGCTCAACGTGTTTCCCATCCACATGCCCCCCCTGCGCGAACGGCGCACCGATATCCTGGAGTTGGCCAACTTCTTCGTCGAAAAGGCCAGCAAGGCGAACCACAAATATGTGCGTCGCATCTCCACGCCCGCCATCGACATGCTCATGAGCTATCACTGGCCGGGCAACGTGCGTGAGCTGGAGAATGTCATCGAACGGGCCGTGCTCCTCACCACCGACGATGTCATCCACGGGCATCACTTGCCGCCCACCCTACAAACGGCGGAGGCCTCCAATACCCGCATGAACGGCACGCTGGAGGAAACACTGAACCGGGTGGAGCGCGAGATGATCATCGAGGCGCTCAAGAACTCCGCGGGCAACAAGGCGGAAGCGGCGCGGGAACTGGGCATTACCGAACGGCTCATGGGACTGCGCACCAAGAAATACAATATAAAGCCCAAGCAATTCCGCGTTACCGGCCGGTAACCGTCGCGCACGCCTCAGACGAGAAGAGCCGGCGGGAACGGGGCCGACGCAAGCGCCCCGCGTACCCGAAGGGGGTTTGGCACAATCCCGGGGCCCTTTCCGTATCACCCGGACCGTCATTCCCGCGAACGCGGGAATCCATACCCTATCATAACGCTTTCGTGCCATAGCCGTGGATTACCGCGCCCATGGGAATGACGGAGGGGGAGCAGGATAGCACCGCGCTCAGCATACCGAACGGTCGATCCGCCGGACCAATCCTACCGTATGGTATTCATGTGTGTTTCAGAACCCTTTTATTCTTCTCCCGCAGACCGCTCCCAATGTTTTTCCACGCGCCCCACATGATCTATTTTCCCCTTTATTTACAGGGTATTTCCTTGCCAATGCCACAGTTTGAACCTGCCGATTCCCCAAACGGGATGAAATGGGCACGACTGTTGCTTACCTGCCCCATTGTAGGATTCATGGGGTTTGGAAAGTATCCCATACCTCATTACACCTTGCCCCGGGCCGCCAGGTCCATGGAGCACTGGACATAGGGTAATGGCGCTTTCTAATAGCCCCGGTTAACACCGTAACTAAGATCGGCCCTGGGAGCGGTCTTTAATTACCGGGTGTTTGATTCTGTCCCCGGCCCGATTCCGGGACCTCGGACAGCCTTGAAAAACGTGTTGAAGAAAGGAATTCCAATGGGCACGAAAAAGGTTGGGAAAATGATGTTGATGGGCCTCTTGCTCCTCTTTGGGTTTGCCGTCGCGCCGGAGGCCATGGCACAGACAAAGGGGATCGAGGCCCCCGCTCCGGCCACCATGGCGGACATTGAGACGCTGCAAAACAACCTGAACATCGTCTGGACCTGCGTGGCCGCGTTCCTCGTTTTTTTCATGCAGGCCGGCTTCGCCATGGTGGAAGCGGGTTTCACCCGGGCGAAGAACGCCGTGAACATCCTGATGAAAAACCTGATGGATTTTTCCATCGGTTCCATCGCGTTCTTCGTGGTGGGTTTCGGCCTTATGTTCGGGGCGACCACAAGCGGTTTCGTCGGGACCTCCGACTTTCTTCTGGGGCTGAGTCCATACGGGGATAGTTTCGGTGAGCAGTGGCCGTTCACTTTCCTCCTTTTCCAGACGGTCTTCGCGGCGACGGCGGCAACGATTGTGTCGGGCGCCATGGCGGAGCGCACAAAGTTCTCCAGCTACCTGGTGTACAGCGTGTTCATCAGCGCCTTCATTTACCCCATCTTCGGGTCGTGGGCGTGGGGTGGCCTGTATAACGGCGGCGGCTGGCTCGAAAACCTGGAGACCCCATTCCTCGATTTCGCCGGGTCCACCGTGGTTCATTCCGTGGGCGGCTGGCTGGCATTGGCGGGCGCCATCGTGCTGGGCCCCCGTATCGGGAAATATGGTCCCGACGGAAAACCAAGGGCCATCCTCGGCCATAACATGACCCTGGGCGCGCTGGGCGTCTTCATCCTGTGGCTCGGCTGGTTCGGATTCAATCCCGGCAGCACGACCACCGGCGACGGCCTCATGGGCTATATCGCGGTAACGACCAACCTGGCCGCCGCCGCGGGCGCCATTGCCGCCATGGTCACCGCCTGGGTCATCATCGGCAAGCCGGACGCTTCGATGAGCCTCAACGGAGTGCTCGCGGGCCTGGTGGCCATCACGGCACCCTGTGATGCGGTCTCGCCCTCGGGTGCCATCGCCATCGGCGTAATCGCCGGCATGCTGGTTGTCCTGAGCGTCCTGTTCATCGACCGCGTGCTGAAGATCGACGACCCGGTTGGCGCGGTGAGTGTGCATGGGGTGTGCGGCCTCTGGGGCACTTTGTCGGTGGGCTTTTTTAACCTGGAGTCGGGCCTGTTTTACGGCGGCGGCCTGTCCCAGCTCATGAGCCAAATCATCGGCGCGGGTGCGGCTTTCGTCTGGGCCTTCGGATTGGGCATGGCGCTCTTCCTGGGCATCAGACACACCATGGGCCTGCGCGTCACCGAGAAAGAAGAAATTCAAGGCCTGGATATCGGCGAGCACGGCATGGAAGCGTACTCGGGATTCCAGATCTTCACCAATCAGTAGCATCCAGCCGAACACCACAGCAACAGGAGCAAGACGACCATGAAACTGGTTATCGCATACATCCAGCCGGAAAAACTCAACGACGTAAAGCAGGCCCTTTACGAGGCCAAAATTACCAAGATGTCCGTAACCAACTCGCTGGGATGCGGACAGCAGGGCGGATTCCACGAAACCTACCGCGGCGTGGACGTGGAAGTGAACCTGTTGAAGAAGGTGCGCCTGGAGATTGGCCTCAACGAGGATCACCTCAAGCCGGCCATCGACGCCATCATTCGAGGGGCGAAGACCGGCCATATCGGCGACGGTAAGATCTTTGTTCTTGATTTGGCTGAGTGCATCCGCATTCGAACCGGGGAGATGGGAGGCGCGGCCATCGGCTGACCACGGCGGAACCCGCTTCATCCGCCCGTTTGCCTCCATGAGCGAAAGCACGCCATGAACTTCCCCCATGGCCCAAAGGTGGCGCGCATACGAGTCTCCCGTATGCGCGCCATCCCTGTTCAGGGAACCCCGCGTACGGGAACGCGCCCTGGAGAAGCAATAGAACCAGGGCACCCATGATGAAAATCAAACGTTGTCCTTTGTCCCTCATTGCGAAGCCCCATCATTGGCTTCATGTGTTTCGGCTCCCCAAAATTGGAGAACGGGCACGGACCGGATAGGCTCCGCCGCCACCCTTGCACTGGAATGCGGAACCTGCTTTCGTGGATGCCATACTCAATTATGGCCTTGTTGCTTCATGTACTCACGCAATTCCGTCAGTTGCCGGCGGATCCTGGGCTGTTCGGAATGGACCTTGAGTGATTTCTCGTAGGCGGCCATGCCTTCGCCCAGGTTGCCCATCTGGAGTTGCATGGCGGCGATGAAGTTGAGGGTTTTGAAGTCTTCGGGCCGCATGTGGACGGCGCGGTTGGCCGCCATGATGGCCTCGGGAATGCGTCCGGCGCGGTAGAGCAGGTTGGCGTAGGCGGCGTGGTTCTCGGCGGTGTCGGCGAAACGGCGGCGCCGGGCGTCAAAGTCCATGAGGGCATCCCGCAGTAATACGCGCACGTGGGCGTCGTGGGGCTGGGCCGCGCGGCCCACCTCGTCCATACGCTTGAAGGCTTCCGGGATCTTGCCTTCCCGCGTGTCCAATGCGGCGAGGCCGATGCGGGCCAGCACATGGCTTGGCTCGAAGGTGAGGGCTTTTTCGTAGCATTCCCGCGCGAAGGCATAAAGCTTTTCCCGGTGATAGATATCGCCCAGGGCATACCAGGCGCGCGCGGCATCCTCGGGTGACAGCTCCAGGGTCACGGCATGGCGCAACACCTCCAGGGCTTCCCTGCGTTTGGCCGGTCCCACGCCGGCACAGGCCAGGCCCAGTTTGACTTGCAGGGCGGCGTCCCCGGGCTTCCTGTCCACGGCGCGTTGCAGGGCCTCGGCCGCGAGGTCAAAGTCGCCCCGGCGAGTGAGTACTTCGGCGTAGTCCCGAAGAACGGCGGGATCCTTCGATGCGGCGGCGTTCGCTTCGGTAAAGAGGCGCGCGGCCTCCGCCAGGGCGGCTTGCGCGGCCGTGGCGTGCTCCGTGGCTTCCTGCTGTTGCGCGGCACTGGTGATGCCGGTTTCCACCAGGGTTTTCAACGCCTTACCCGCTTCCCGTGCTTCCCGGAGTTTGTCCCGTGCCGCGTCCACGTCGCCCGGGGCCGCGCGGGCGATCATCATCGTGACGAGGCATAGTGCGACCAGGTATTTCCGTGAGGGGCCTTTCATTTCGCCGGTACCGCTGTTTCGGACCACAGGTGGGCCTCCATCGTTTCGAGCAGCCTGGGAAAGGTGGCGCGATCCAGCGCGCACACGGGAATGGCATGGTACTGTTCACACAACCCCGATACCACGTCGGGGTCGGCTTTATCTATCTTGTTCATCACGGTAACCACGGGTTTCTCGTCCAGCTCCAAGTCCGTGATGAGCTGTTGCACCGTTCGGTATTTCTCTTCAATGTCATGGGCGGAAGCATCCACCACGTGGAGGAGCAGGTCCGCGTCGTGGAGTTCCTCGAAGGTGGTTCGGAAAGCGGCCATGAGGTCCTTGGGCAGGTTGCGGATAAAACCCACCGTGTCCGTGATGATGATTTCCCGCTCCCGGGGGAAGCGCAATCGCCGGGACACGGGGTTAAGGGTGGCGAAGAGGGCATTCTCCGCCACGACCTCGCTGTTGGTGAGGTGGTTCAGCAGCGTGGATTTGCCCGCGTTGGTATAGCCGAGGACGGCACAGGTGGGCACGCCCTTGCGCGAGCGCACGCCCCGCCGTACTTTGCGGCGCTGACCGAGCTTGTTCACTTCCCGTTCCAGCCGGGCCACACGGTCGCGCGCGCGGCGGCGGTCCACTTCGAGCTTGGTCTCACCGGGGCCGCGTCCGCCGATGCCCCCCGTCAACCGCGAGAAGGCCGAGCTGCGCATTCCCATGAAAGGAAGCATGTAGCGCAACTGGGCCAGTTCCACCTGGATCTTGCCCTCCCGGGTCACGGCATGTTGGGCGAAAATGTCCAGGATGACCTGGGTACGGTCGAGAATCTTGAGATCGGTAAACTCGGCCAGGGCCTTCAATTGAGAGGGCGTCAGGTCGAGGTCGAATACCAGCACCTCGGCGCCAAGTTGCATGGCCTTGACGATGGCCCCCTTGAGCTTGCCTTGGCCGGTAACATACTTGCGGTCGGGGGGACGGCGCTGGATGATCTCCGAAGCGATCTCGATACCGGCGCTGCGGGCCAGCTCCCGAAGTTCATCGACGGAATCGCGGGCAATACTCGGCGGCAGGGTCGATACATGCACCAGGATGGCGCGGTCCCGGTGGTCTCCGGCACGCCGGGGTTTGCGGAGGCGGCCGAATTCCTCTTCGAGAGCGGCAATGGCCTCCGGGAAATCTTCCGGCAGATCATGGACCGTGGTGGGGGGCAGGATTTCCCACGGCAGATCTTCGTCGTTGGCGGGCATGAGGTGGGCCATATGGACCCTGCCCGGAAGGCCCTCCCCATCCACCTGGATCGCGGCGATCCAGTCCAGCCGCAGCAGGGCCAGGTCCGTCAGATCGTCATCGGTCAGGGGTTCCCCCGCCAGATGCGTGTGGACCAGGCGCAACCCGCAGAGACGGTCTCGCCCCTTACGCTGAATATCGGGCAGGAAAAGGCCGTGGGCATCCCCCACCACCACCGCGCTGATACGCCCGCGCCGATCCATGAGCAGGCCGATCTGCCGCTGAAAATCAAAGGAAAGTTCCGTGATTACCCGTGCCAACTCGGGCGTAATAATCGCCTCCGAGGCACTGCGCCGTTTGGTGAGTTTTTCCAAACGCTTGAGTTGCGAGGGCCGCAGCCCCGCCGTGTTTCCGGTTAACAGCTTTTTGGCTCCTTCTTGAAATACAAAAGCGCCGGACAGGCCTCCGGTGGAAGCTGTCCGACGGTATGGTACGGGTATGATGTCAAAGCGTTATCCCTGCAGCAGAACACGCCGGATAATACGCTGACTCTCCGTGGCGTCAAGCGTTTTCTGCGCCTTACGCAACTCCGAGGTGTCCAGTTTTTCAAGTTTTTTCCAGAGGATCGACAGGTTGCCCACGGCAATCTGCAAGGCGTGGGAGGGTTCCAGCCGTTGAGGAACCACATCGATGGTCATGTACCCTTTGTAGCGCGAGGTCTTCAGGTAGAAAAGGGCCTCCATGGATTCCCAAAGGTGAATACTCGCCGGCATGAGCATGTCGTCCCAAAGACCATGAGAATCGCTGAAATACATCTGGAACAGCTTGCTTGACCGGGTCAGGAAAGCAATCGATTCCGCCGGATTTTCACCGGCCATCAGGGCATGGCTGAAGTTGAGGGCCACGCCCACGTTTTTCATGGCGATTTCCTGGCACATGGACAGGGATTTCCCCACGGTGGCCACGGTCAAGTGTTTCCGCGGCTCACGGGGTTTGTAGGCAATCGCCACATTAATATCAGGGGATGCATACTTCGCAATCGTTTTGATCGACGAAATGACCGTATTCCAATGCGCCGTATAATCCAGGTGGAAGGGGTAATCGAAACCGTCCGTGAAAAGACGCAGGGTGACCTCGGAAGCACCGAGGGTGCGGGCCATGTCCACCGCCTTGCGCCCCTCGTCGATGGCGGCATTCCGGGTCTTCTGGTGCTGGTGTCCAAAGGCGGCCAGAGAAAAACGGCGGGAATGAGACATGCTTGCACAGATCCCGGAACAGGCAAGCCCCAGGTCTTTCATGGTGCGCTTCACGTCTTTCAGCGGAGTCTCCGTCGTGATATCGGATTGCCGAATCTCCACGGCATCAATGCCCTTGATCGCGGCCGCGGCGGCCAGGGCTTCCTGGAAACGGGGCATATCCCGATAGCCGTCCGCGCAATACTGGTCTTGAACGGTGCTGAACACCCAGATGCCGGTCGAAAACTTAATGGTCATGAACATTCTCCTATCACGCTACGAAAGTTACTGAACGCGCGCGGCAAATATCGCCCTTTAAGCATTTTGCGCGGTATAACGACACCCAATCGCCCCGCAGTCACCCCAGACCACATGGATTTACCGGTCGTAAAGGAAGATGGTCAAGCGTGAAAAGCATCGCTTGAGCATGATGCATATTGTAATCAATAACTCCTTCATTGTCAATAGGTTCAGTCGCCTGATGGCATTCACCTGCCTGGACCGGGTGAAAGCAAGAGGGAGGCGGAGGGGAAAATAAAGAGGCGAGTGCAGGCAGCGGGGGAAACTGCGTGATCTGCACTCGCCGGTGGCGGGAACCAGTCATTGCTGACTGATCTCTACGGGCTGGCCAGGGGGAATGACCGTTGCCGTAGATACTGGAGGAAACGGCATCAGGACTTGAATTATTCCCCGTGCTCAAAAAAATAAGGGGGAAAACAATGCGAAGTGCGACCGGGTTTTTCTTATATCGAATGTGCCGTCCGGTATGGGCGGCTGAGAAAACCGCTGCATACCGAAAAATCCTATGGCGGTCACGGAAAATCGTCTTTTCGCAACGGATATGGCGGGCGGCGTTTGTCCCGCCGGGGGGTAAAATGCTAAAATGCCGCTTCTTTCTGGTGTCCCATTCGGTTTTGCCGCGATGTCGCGGCGCGATGCCAGTCCCAACTTGATGAGGAACGTTTACCATGCCGATTACTCCCCATGGCGGCGAATTGATTGACCGCATCCTGACGGGCGACGCGCTGAAGGCCGCGCAAGAGCGCGCCGCGAGTCTGCCGAGGATTGTCGTGAACACCTACACGTCGTTTGATATCGACGGCATCGCGAAGGGCATATTCAGCCCGCTCACGGGCTTCATGACGGAAGAACAGACACGGAACGTGCTGGACAAGATGCATTTGTCCGATGGCGTCCCCTGGACAATTCCGATCCTTTTGGCGGTGAGCGAAGAAGAGGCCTCGAAACTGGCGACGGGCGAGGAGGTGGCCCTTGAGGATGACGAGGGGGATCTTGTGGCGATCCTCCACCTGAGCGAGATGTTCCGGATGGATCACGAGGAGATCGCGGAAAAGGTCTATCTGACCACGGATGCGTCCCATCCGGGGGTGGCGTATACACGCTCCCTGGGGCCGGTGTTCCTGGCGGGCGACCTGGATGTGTTGAAGGCGCGGACCGTGGAGTACCAGGATTACAACCTGACACCGGCGCAGACGCGGGCGGCTTTTAAGGAACGGGGCTGGAAGCGGATCGTGGCTTTCCAGACACGCAACCCCATCCACCGTGCTCACGAGTACTTAACGAAATGCGCCCTGGAGATGTGCGACGGTCTACTGATTCACCCGCTCATGGGCACGACGAAGTCTGACGACATTCCGGGCGACGTGCGAATGAAATGCTACGAGGCGCTCATGGAGAAGTATTACCCCCATGAGCACGTAATGCTTTCCATCATGCCGGTGAACATGCGTTATGCCGGGCCGAAGGAAGCCATCATGCACGCCATCATCCGCCGGAACTATGGCTGCACTCACTTCATCGTGGGCCGGGACCATGCGGGCGTGGGCAACTTCTACGGCACCTACGACGCCCATGAGATTTTCGACAACTTTTATGCCGCCGAAATGGGTATCACACCGCTGTTCTTTGATCACTCGTTCTGGTCCAAGGTCACCAACAGCATGGCGAGCAAGAAGACCTGTCCGGGCGGCAACGAGGATCATATTTTCCTGAGCGGCACGAAGGTGCGTGAAATGCTTAAGAGGGGCGAAATGCCCCCCGAGGAGTTTACCCGTCCGGAAGTGGCAAAAATTCTTATGGAGTGGGCGCAGAGCGTCAATAGCTGAGAATCTGAAACCGTTTATGCTGCCACGGGCGGGGGCCAATCCGGTTCCCGCCCGTTTTGTGTCCAAACGGCTTCGTTTGCGACCGGTGGACCGGTTCGCTATGCTGGAAGGGTGAAGTGCCGCTTGAGGGTCCGTGGGCCGCGAGGCGGCTGATGTAAGACCCCTTCGAGATGTCACAAGGAGCAGGGAGCAAGAGACATGGGACGTTTCGTGCGCTCCCGTTGCGATAAGGATGTTTCGCGTCCATGAACCTGGTGCTGCCCCTATTGCCACTTACGGCGATCACCGTCTTGCTCTTTCTCACGGTTTGGATGCTCAGTTCCATGCTGCGTTCGCACGGGATTCAGTCCATCTTCCTAGCCCTGGCCATATTCGTGGTAACGGCAACGATCCACGTTTTTTTCTGGCTTCCTTACGCGCGGCACATGTCCGAGGTGGGCGAGGAAGGTTTTTTCCCGGGCACCAGCGCATCCACCCTCATCGTAGGCGTGCTTGTTGGCACTTTTCTGCCCACGGGGATCATATTGATACATCTGCTGCTCGACTCCTTCAGCGCGGGCAGTTCACAGTTCATCTTCGGTCTGAGCAGCGGGCGCCGGGTGGAATCGGATTTCAGCAAGGCCCGGGCGCTGGCGGGTGACGGGGACATTGACGGCGCCATCAGACAGTATTGGCGCTATTTCGAGGAGTTTCCGAACAAGGTGGAGCCCATGATTGACGCGGCCAACCTCCTCTGCGCCCGTGGCCGCCACGAGGAGGCCACGGACTTGTTGCGTGACGTGCTTCGCCAGGTTCGTGACCGGGATCGGCTTTGGGCACAGGTTGTTTTCCGGCTTGCGGAGATCCTCCGGGAAAACATGGAAGAGCGACAGGCGGCGCTGTATCTGTATGGCCGCATCGTGCGCCGGGCGCCGCACACGCCATGGGGCCGTCTTTCCCATGCACGGCTGGTGAGAAGCACTACGCCGGGTCCGTGATGCCGGCCTTTGCCTCGTCGAGAGCTTTGCGCACCGCGACGGTCAGCTCGCTTCCCACGATGGGTTTAAGGATGAGGGCGTAAATGCCCGCGGCCTTCACTTCTTCTTCGGAGACGGATTCGCTGAAGCCCGTGGCCATGATGATCGGGATACCGGGGCGGACTTCCAGCACCCATCGGGCAAAGTCCATGCCGGACAGGGCCGGCATAACGTTGTCCGTGAGGACAAGATCGAAAGCATCCGGGTTGGCGGCGAAAGCCGCTTTTGCTTCCAGGCTGCTGCTGAAGGCGCTGGTGCGGTACCCATAGCGCTGTAATGCTTCCTCCCAGAGGTCCACCAGGTGGGCCTCATCGTCCACAAGTAGGATATGCTCCCGGCTGTCCCCGGTACGCAGCCCCGGGGCGCCACTATTCCCATGCTTCGGATCGTGGACGGGCAGAAACACCTGAAAGGCGGCCCCCCGTCCCGGGTTGCTCTCTACGCGGATGGCTCCGTTGTGCCGGGTGATGGTCCCGTACACGGTGGCGAGTCCCATGCCGGAGCCCTCCCCCACGCCCTTGGTGGTGAAGAAGGGTTCAAAAACACGTTCCCGGGTCTCGGGGTCCATGCCGGGACCGTCGTCCTGCACGGTAACGCGCACGTAGTGTCCAGCCCCCAATACCCCGTGGGAGGTTTGCAGGTCGCGGTGAAGTTCGGACTCATCGGCCCTTATCTCGATGCTTCCCCCCTTCTTCTTGACGGCTTCGATGGCGTTTTGACCGAGCATCATCAGCGCTTCGCGCATCCGTTCGGGGTCGGCCAAGACCATGGGAAGTCCGGGCTTGGTGTAATCCGTGAGTGTTACACCGGGGGGCAGTCCACCTCTCAAATGGGCGGCCACATCCCGGACGAGGTCGGTGATCGAGATGGGCACCAACTGGTGTTCGGCCTGACGGCTGAAAACCAGGAGCCGCCGAACCAGTTCGGTGGCGCGTTGTCCTGATGCGAGGATCTCCTTAAAATACCGGTGTAACCGGGGGTAGTCTTCGGAGCGCTTAACCCCCATTTCACTGAATCCAGTGATGGCGGCAAGGATATTGTTGAAGTCGTGGGAAATACCGGCGGCAAGGGTTGCGATGGCTTGGAACTTCTGGACACTTCGCAAGCGTTCTTCAAGCCGGGCATTGTCTTCCTCGGCACGCTTTCGAAAGGCGATCTCCTCGGTCAGTTTCCGGTTGGCCTCGGTGAGGGAGCGGGTTCGCTCGGCAACGCGCAATTCCAAAGCATCGTAGGCCTTTCGAAGCGTTTCTTCCACGCTGGTTAATTCGTAATGCGCGCCCAGCATTCCGGCCAGGGTGAAGAGGGGCACGATATCTTCCTCGGGCCAAGGGCGTGGTGCGTGACAATCGGTCAGGATCAGGCAGCCTTGCCAGGCGTCATGCCATCGGAGGGGCACGGCGAGCAACGAAACGACCCCATAGGAGGTGAGACGCGCCTGTTCCTCCTCGGGCAGGTCCTTCACGGGGCCCGAGATGGGCCGGCCCGCCTCGAACTCGGTCCGCCAGCGCTCCAAGCCCCCTGAATAGGGTTCCACGACTTGGGGGTACGCAATCGACCAGTGATCGGGCACATCATCATAAATGGAAAATACCATCCCGAGCACAAGGGTGCCGTCATCCATTTCACGGTTTTCGCACAGCACAACCCGGTCGCAACCCCAGACTTCGCGGCACACGGCCAGTGCCTTCCCCACGCCGCCCCCCAAAGGCACCGACTCCGAAAGAAGGGCGCGGGAACAGGTGGCCAGCCCTTTTTCCAGGCGCAAACGCGCCTCCAGGGCCACCTTGTCTTGCTCGCAATTGGCGACTTTGGAAGGACGTGAGGTGTCACTTTCGGAACGCTTCATGGCGTGGTTTTCGGCCATGGGATCCTGTTCATCCCGTGGTTTCCGAAAACCATGCCCACCAAGGGCCGGTTCGCGGCCAAGCTCCGAATGGCGATCCCCTTCCAGGCGCAGGGTAGTCACTTCTCCTTTGAGGATGGCCAGGAGAACGCCGCAGACAAAGGCAAGAATACCACCGATCAGAAGGCCCTGTTCGAGCGTTTCGTGAAGCGGGTTGTTTTTTTCGAGGAGAGGATAGGCCCTGGAAAAGTCGAAATTGTCCAAGTAATCGCCGCACTGTGACGCAATACCCATCGTAAGCCCGACGAGCATGAGCCGGCGAATCCAAGCCGCGCTACGCAATTGATAGAAGGTGTAGCAGACGGCTCCCCCCACGGCCACGAACACGACGAGGCTCATGAAATCGACGGATTCGCCGGTCAACACGGACGCGTGACCCAGTGAAAAAAGGATCAGATCGGTACCCCACGCCAGACAGAACAGAACGATAAGTGCAAAAGCGGTAAGCCGGTGGCGAGAAGATTCCTCGAAGGTCTGCCGGAGTCCATCTTCCGGCGCCATGTCATTCCGTTCCGCCACGCGGCACACCCCTCGTTTCACGGCACGAGGCCACAGAGGCCCCCTCCCGACGCCCTTGGTTGTATCATACCCAAGGCGGTCCTGTCGAAACATTGGCCATGCCTCCACTTGAACCGCTTTTGTGGGGCCACGTATCATCGCGCCATTCATGGGGACCCTATCATGCACATCCTGGGCATTTCAGCCTTCTATCATGACAGCGCGGCCGCCCTCCTGCGGGGGGGCGAGATCCTGGCCGCGGCCCAGGAGGAGCGCTTCAGCCGCAGGAAACACGACCCCCGTTTCCCGTCGAAGGCCGTGGCGTACTGCCTGGAGGAGGCGGGAATCGGCATCAATGATGTTGACCTGGTAGTGTTCTACGACAAGCCGCTGATCAAGTTCGAACGCCTCCTCATGACCTTTCTGAGCACGGCGCCCCGAGGACTTCTCGCCTTTTACGACCAGATGCCTCCGTGGCTCAAGGAAAAGCTCTTCATGCGCAAGACGGTGCGCCGGGAGCTGGCGTACACGGGCCGTATGCTCTTCTCGACCCACCACCTGTCTCACGCGGCGGCGGCCTTCTTTCCGAGTCCCTTCGAGGAGGCGGCCTTTATCACGGTGGACGGCGTGGGCGAATGGGCGACGACTACCTACGGCGTGGGGCGGGGCAACCGGATAGAGATCCTGAAAGAGATCAACTTCCCCCACTCCCTGGGGCTCCTGTATTCGGCCTTTACCTATTTCACCGGTTTCAAGGTGAACAGCGGCGAATACAAGCTCATGGGGCTGGCACCCTACGGGGAACCGAAATACGTGGATACCATCCGGCGGGAGTTGATCGACATCAAGGAGGACGGTTCGTTCCGGCTGAACATGAAGTACTTCGATTACTGCGCCGGACGACGCATGACCAACCGCGCCTTCGCCGGTCTCTTCGGGGGGCCGGCGCGCAAGCCGGAAAGCAAAATCACCCGGCGGGAAATGGACCTGGCCCGGTCGGTGCAGGTGGTTACCGAAGAGGTACTGCTGAAAATGGCCCGACACGTGAGAGTCGAAACGGGCATGAAGAATCTCGTTCTTGCCGGCGGCGTGGGACTCAACTGCGTGGCCAATGGCCGGCTGCTGGCGGAAGGCCCTTTCGACGATTGCTGGATTCAACCCTGCGCGGGGGACGGGGGCAACGCCCTGGGCGCGGCCCTCTTCGCGTGGCACCAGTTACTCCACAAGCCCCGCGTGGCCGACGGGCGGCGGCAGAAGGCCACCTACCTCGGTCCCGCCTTCACGGACGACGAAATCGAGGCCTTCCTCAAGGCGCGCGGCATCCCCCATGTGCGCCACGCGCCCGGGGAGATTCCCGGCAAGGTAGCCGATCTCATCGCGTCGGAAAAGGTCGTGGGCTGGTTCCAGGGACGCATGGAGTTCGGTCCCCGTGCTTTGGGCGCGCGGAGCATCATCGCCGATCCCCGGTCACGCGACATGCAGACCACGTTGAACCTCAAGATCAAGTTCCGCGAGAGTTTCCGGCCTTTCGCCCCGACCGTGCTGGTGGAACACGCGGACGAATGCTTTGAGCTTCAGGGACACGAGAGCCCGTACATGCTGCTCGTGGCGAAGGTGGTGAAAGAGCGGCTGCGGAAACTCAGCGCCGAAGAAGAGGCGGCAGAGGGCTTCGATAAGCTGAAAGTCATCCGGTCGGACTTGCCCGCCGTTACCCACGTGGACAACTCGGCCCGCATCCAGACGGTGGCGCGGGAGGACAATCCCCCCTACTACGATATGATCCACGCTTTCTACGAGAAAACGGGGTGCCCCGTGATCATCAACACCTCGTTCAACGTGCGGGGGGAACCTATCGTCTGCACGCCCGAGGAGGCCTACACCTGCTTCATGCGCACACGGATGGACTACCTGTGCCTCGGCGCCTGCCTGCTCGACAAGAAAGCACAGGCACCGTGGGAAGAGTCCCACGATTGGCGCGAGGAGTTCGAGCTGGACTGATGGATATCATGGCGATACTCGTGGTGGCCGGCGGTCTCTATCTCGTGATCGTCCTGGCGGCGCTCGTGGCGTTTTGCGTCTATGTCGTGAAGGCCCTGCGCAAGCTCGCCGCCGGACAGGAGCGCGCGGGAGAAAAACTGGACGATTTACTGGCGCAGCAATCCGATTCGCGGGAGCCTGTTGAACGTCATGCTGAACATTGACACCTCAAGCCGAAGGGAACAACGTAACTTCGGCCTGGTCATGGGCGCCGCCTTCGGCGTGATCGGGCTGCTCCGTTGGGCGGTCCACGGCCTGGAAGACTTCCCTGCGGTCTTCCTCGCCATCGGGGTGGTTTTCGCGATCCTTGGTCTTCTTGCGCCCCGGGTTTTGAAACCGCTCTTCGTGGCGTGGATGAAACTTGCCACGGTGCTGAATTGGGTGATGACCCGCCTTTTCCTGGGGGCGGCCTTCTACCTGATCATCACCCCGGTGCGCCTCATCGTCAAGATCGTTGCCGACGACCCGCTCAAACGGGCCTGGCTGCCCGGTGCGGAGACCTACTGGGAAGAACCGGAGGAACAGCCCGAGGACATCCGGCGCTACCGAAACCAGTTTTGACAAAGCGGATGGGGTTCCCCGCATCGCGGTGCATGGTCGCGACCGCTCAGATGTTCACGGTCTTGAACTGGGGCAAGTAGGCCTCGTTCTTTTTAAGCATCTTCTTGACCATCTTGCGGATTTCGGCGAGAGAAAGGACGGCTGCGCAAAGCGGATCATAGGCACAGGCATGGAAGACCAACTCGGGGTCGCCGGTGAGTGCGGCCTCAACGGCCATCTCTTCCACGGCCACGCTGATGTTGTTAAGCGCCGCGCACTGGGGCGGCAACGCGCCCACGTGGATCGAATTAAAACCGCGTTTGTTGGCCACCACGGGCACCTCGACGCAGGCGTCCTGGGGCAGGTTGGTGATGAGGCCCCTGTTGGGCACGTTCCCGTTGAACTCGAAGGATTCACCACCCACGTAAGCATTGATAATAAAGGAGGCGTATTCCATGCCCCGGTCCAGATCAAAGGGTGCCCCCTTGGCAAACCACTCCTTGATGTCCTTCTTCCACTCTTTCTCCCGGCGAAGGTATTCCTTGAGAATGAAAGCGTACTCGCCGGGATTCCAGTTGGTACCGTCCTTGCAGTACTTCTCGATGAGATCGGGGCGTTTTCGGAACCACCAGTTGTATTCGCTGTTGTGTCCGCTCGACTCGGTGACATACAGGCCGAGCTGCATGAACATTTCGTTCCGCACGAGTTCGGCCTGACGAATCTTTTTCTTGCGCATGGCCTGGCGGATGAGGGGATAAGCATCCTCGCCGTTCCACTTGAAATCCACGTACCAGGCCTGGTGGTTGATACCGGCGCAAACGTAGGTCACCTCCTCCATGGGCGCGCCGATCCAGTTCGCCAGCATGTGGGCGGTGCCTTGCACGCTGTGGCAGAGACCGGTGACCTGCACGCTCGTTTCGCGCTGCATGGCGCGGCAGAGCATGGCCATGGGGTTGGTGTAGTTGAGGAAAATGGCCTTCGGACACAGACGCTCGATGTCCCGGGCGATGTCCACCATGACGGGAATGGTGCGAAGGGCGCGGAAAATACCGCTCACGCTGCGCGTGTCACCGATGTTCGTATCCACCCCGAACTTCTTGGGGATCTCGATATCATGACGCCAGGTCTGCACGCCACCGGCAAGAATGGTACAGCACACGGCATCGGCCCCTTTCAGGGCCTTGGTCCGATCCGTATGCGCCTCCACCCTGGCGGGATAGCCGCCCCGATCGATGATGGACTTCACGGCACGATAAGCGAAGTCAAGCCGCTCCTTGTCGATGTCCACCAGGGAAATGGTGGCATCCCTCAGAAGGTCGAAGGTAAGAACATCGCGAACCAGCCCGCGTGTGAATCCCAGGCTTCCCGCGCCGATGAATACGATCTTGGCCATGGTCACTCTCCCCGTTTTTCGAAAACGTTGCTACCGGCAAACATGGGGATTATCCACTTTCAAAGAGGCCATGGCAAACATGTGTCCGGAACACCGCCCGAAACACACGTATTGGCGGAACATTTGACCGGTCCGCGACGGATACGCTACACTACGGCATCACAATCCGGGGTGTAGCGCAGTCCGGTTTAGCGCGCCTCGTTCGGGACGAGGAGGTCGGAGGTTCGAATCCTCTCACCCCGACCATTTTCCCATCAACGCAACTTCCTGACAGTCAGGGGGTTGCGTCTTTTTTTAGGCGTGAACACGGTATGTCTTCGTAATAACCCGTGGTGCTCTTGGATGCGCCCCGCAAGAAACGGGAGACAGGCCTGGTTCATCTGGATTATGGGTGCTTCCGGGTTGGCCATACTCTTGGTGTATCCCCAGCGGGGGAACGGCACGAACCGGCCTGCTTCGAGACCGGTCCGTGAGGGATCTCCATGGAGATTTCTCACAAACGGGTTATCGCGGACCGATTGACTTGCCCCTGGAATGGGCCGTATCATAGCGCCTTCCCTTGGGGTTTCTCCATTCACGATTGAGGCGGATGCATGGGACGGGTCATTGCCATTGCCAACCAGAAGGGTGGCGTGGGAAAAACAACGACGGCAATCAATCTCGCGGCCTGCATGGCGGCGGCCGGACGTAAGACGCTGCTTGTTGATCTTGATCCTCAGGGCAATGCCACCCAAGGTATCGGTATTGACAAAAACGCCATCGAAACCGGGCTTTATGATGTCCTGCTGAATGGGGTTGAAGCGGCGGAGGCCGTCGTTGATACGGGCATGGAGAACTTCCAGGCGATCCCCTCGAACCGCGACCTGGTGGGAGCGGAAGTGGAACTGGTGGATGTGGATCGCCGGGAGTTTCGCCTCCGCGAGCGTATGCGTCTCTTGATCGATGTCTATGACTACATTTTCATCGACTGTCCTCCTTCGCTGAGCCTGCTTACACTGAACGGCCTGGTGGCCGCCGACGCGGTGCTCATCACCCTGCAATGCGAATACTATGCCCTGGAAGGATTGAGTGAATTGCTTCAAACCATTATCCTGGTGCGGGACAAGCTCAACCGGGGGCTTCAGATCCAGGGCGTGCTTCTGACCATGTACCAGCACACCAATCTGTCGAAGCAGGTTATCGAGGATGTGCGGACGCACCTGGGAGACAAGGTCTTCCGGACGGTTATTCCGCGCAATGTAACCCTCAGCGAAGCGCCCAGCTTCGGCAAGCCGGTCATCTACTATGATCTTAAATGCGCCGGCGCCCAAGCGTACCTGGCCCTGGCCCGGGAGGTGATTTCACGTGGCTAACGCAAAACGAAAGGGCCTGGGCAAGGGCCTGAACGCCCTTATCAGCGGCGCTTCTCTTGACGCGTCCCCGTCCGTTCCGGCCATATCCCCTGAAGCCGGTCCGGCGACGGCCCTGGCTGACGGCAGCCGGCTGGTTGAACTGGACCCCTCGGCTATCGAACCCAACCCCAGGCAACCGCGCCGTGTTTTTGAGGAGACCGCCCTGCAGGAACTGGCCGACTCCATTCGACGCGACGGTGTGCAGGAGCCGGTGTTGGTGCGCAAGGTGGGCGAAAAATACGAGCTGGTGAGCGGCGAACGCCGCGTGCGTGCCAGTGTCATGGCCGACATGAAGGTCATTCCCGCCGTGGTGCGCGAGGTTTCCGACCGCGACATGCTGCGCCTGGGGCTGATCGAGAATATCCAGCGGGAAGACCTGAACCCCGTGGAGACGGCCCAGGCCTACGAGGAGCTGATCCGGGAGTTTAAGTGGACCCAGGAGCAACTGGCCGCCGAGGTCGGCAAGAAGCGTGTCACGGTGACCAACACGCTGCGCTTACTCAATCTGCCCGAGGTGGTACAGGAACAGATAGCCGATGGTTCGCTGACCATGGGGCATGCGAAGGCCTTGTTGACCCTGGAAAGCCCGGGTGCCCAAATCGCCGGCGCCCGGAAGATCATCGCGGGAGGGCTGAGCGTCCGGCAGGCCGAGAAAATGGCCGCCGAAAGGAAAACGCCGCCCAAGAAGAAAGCTGAAAAAGACCCGAACATACGCCAGTTGGAGGACTCGCTCCGCCAACGCCTGGGCGCCAAGGTGTCGCTCAAGACACAGAACAATGGCCGGGGCCGCATCGAGATCGAGTATTTCAACCTGGATGAATTGGAGCGGATTCTGGATGTGCTGCGCGTGAGCCGGTGAACCCGCCGGACGCGTTCCATGTCTCATGAACTGCCTTGCGCCGTTCGCCCGGGCCCCTGTCCATCATCATCGACGAAAATAAAACAGGAATGGAATTCCATGCTCGATATTAAGCAGATCCGTGAGGACGCCGCCACCGTGGCCGCCGCGCTGGCGCGGCGCGGAGGCCACTACAACCTTGACACCGTGTTGGCCCTGGATGAACAGCGCAGGACGAAAGTCCATGCCATGGAGCAGCTTCGGGCCGATCTGAATACCGCTTCCCGGGCCATCGGCAAGGCCAAGAAAGCCGGTGAGGACGCCACGGAGGCCGTTGCCGCCATGCGGGCCGTGGGCGACCGGATCAAGGCCCACGAGGAAGAGGTGCGCCGGTTGGACCAGGAACTCCGGGGGCACCTGCTGTCCCTGCCGAACCTTCCGGACGAGACCGTGCCCGACGGCAAGGATGAAGCCGACAATCGGCTTGAACGTACCTGGGGGGAACCGCGTGTCTTTGATTTCGAGCCGAAGGATCACGTGGACCTCGGCCAGGCGCTGGGTATTCTCGACTTTGACCGGGCGGCCAAGCTCACGGGGGCGCGCTTTTGCGTGTCCCTGGGCGCGGGGGCGGCGCTGGAGCGGGCGCTCATCAGCTTCATGATCGACACGCACACCCGCGAGCACGGGTATGTCGAGGTGTTGCCGCCCTTCCTGGTGAACTCCGACAGCATGCAGGGCACGGGGCAGCTTCCCAAGTTCGCCGAGGACCTCTTCAAGATCGAGGGAACGGATTTCTGGCTGATTCCCACGGCGGAGGTGCCGGTGACCAACATTCGGCGCGATGAAATCCTCGCGGACCGGGAACTCCCCGTGAGTTACACGGCCTACACGCCCTGCTTCCGAAGCGAGGCGGGCTCCCACGGCAAGGACACGCGGGGCATGATCCGCCAGCACCAGTTCAACAAGGTGGAGATGGTGAAGCTGGTTCGCCCGGAGGAATCCTGGGAGGCCCTGGAAGTGCTCACGGGCCACGCCGAGGATATTCTCCAGCGGCTTGAACTGCCTTACCAGGTGGTGACCCTCAGCACGGGAGACCTGGGTTTCTCCGCCGCCAAGACCTATGATATCGAAGTATGGCTCCCCGGGCAGAACCGCTACCGCGAGATAAGCTCCTGCTCGAATTTCACCGACTTCCAGGCGCGACGAGCCAACCTGCGTTTCAAACGCGGGAAAAAGCCCGAATTCGTGCATACGCTGAACGGTTCCGGGCTTGCCGTGGGACGCACCGTGGTCGCCATCCTGGATAATTACCAGCAGGCCGATGGCAGCGTCATCGTCCCCGAGGCACTGCGCGGCTACATGGGCGGCCTGGAGCGGATAACAGCAGGGGGGTAGCCTGTTCTTGCCGGGCGCAGCTCCGCGAGGTGGCAATCATTACGCTGTTGCGGGTAGCATTGGCCGGTTGATTGCACTGGTTTCTTCCTGCCAGGAGAGATGCCATGAACCTGCTGCTTCCCACGCTGGCCCTCACGGCGCATCTGTGTGCCGTACCCGCGCCACTTGGCGGTATTGCGCTCTTTAATCCCACGGAATGGCGGGGTTCCGCCCTGGTGGAGGTGCCTACGGGCCGCATCGCCGCGCCGGGCCTGATCGACTGGGCGAAAGTCCGGCTGGTCGTGGAGGGAAAGGAAATCCCCTTCTTCCTGCGTGAGGGCCGCGCCCACTGGCGCGCCCGGCTGACCCCGCCCGCCACGCCGCCCCGTGCCGAGGACCTGCTCGTGTTCTGGTGTTCCGTGCCGCCGGGGAAATGGGTGCGTGTCGATGTGATGCCTGGTGGGGCCGCCGCCGCCCCGGCGGTCACCCAAACCGGCACGGCCATCGACATCGACTACGCGAATCTCCACGCGACGATAGACCCCAAAACGGGAATGCTGACCCGTCTTCGAGCCTACGGCACGGACCTGCTGGCCGCTCCCATGAAGGCCGCATTCAATCGCGTGGCCGAGGACAGCTTCCGCATCGACGGTCCCATCGGGGCGGGCTACATGCCTTTCAGCGCGACGGTTGAGCGGGGCGCCCCGCTGCCGGTCAAAGCCCGGTGTGTCAGCGCTGCTTCCACCCCCGCCATGACCGAGATCAGCTTCGTGCTGGAGCCTGACGGTGGCCCGGCCATGGCCCTGACCTATCGCATTCATGCCGCGGGCCTGGTGGAGATGGTCGCGGACGAACGGCCCTGGCGGGGCACGAGTCCCTGGCTCCGTTCCGCGGCGCGTTTTACCCTGCCCCTGGCGGGGGACGCGACCTCCCTCCCCTACCTCGAAGAACGCATGCCTTTTTACGGCTTCAAGGATTACAACGCGGCCTTTGACCAGACGGCGGAGCATCGTACCCTGGGCGAAACCCAGTGGCTTGTCCTCGGGGAAGAGACGGTCAATGGCCGCCGTTGGCTGCGCCGCCTTTTCACATGGAGAGAGGGGCCCCCCGCGGACGCGGTCGAGATGATGAACGAAGGACTCGTGGTAAAACCCGTTCCCGTCTCTTCCGGCCCCATGGAAAGTGTCAGACTCCGCTATCCGCCGGAGGCCGGGACGGTGGCGGGCCTGTTGACCGAAGTGTTGAACACGGGAGGCGTGACGGTCGCCGAGGAGGCCTCGAAGCGCATCACGCTGGCGATAACAAACACGGTAGACGCCATTGACACGGACGGATTCGACATTCGGGCGTCGGGTGACGATATCACCCTGCGCTCGACCAACCTGCTCGGGTTGTACCAGGCGGTCCGGGCCATCGCCACGCAAGCGCAACAACAGGGGCTGTCGACGGGACTCCCCCTGGTGGCCCGCAACCCGGTGGTGCCGCTCCGGGGGGGCGGTTTCGGCGGGGGTGGTTTCGAGGTGGATTTCCCCTATGGATCGGACGAGAACTGGGAGAAGGTCTTCGACGGGCTGCTCGATTCGGGGATGAACGTCTTCTGGTGCCTCGGCATGTGGAGCAACTGGAAGTTTCCCGTGACCTACAAGTACATGCCGGAACTGCAATCCAACGCGCCCGACGCCTACGATGAATCGTCGGGAGTCCTTTTTTCCGAGATGGACGCGCAACGGGAACATGCCCTGCGGCTCCTGAAGTACCTTCATGAACGCGGCGCGCCGGTCTACCTGTGGCTGCCTATCGGCTGCGTGCCCACGACGTTCCTGGAACGCCACCCCGAGGCGTTGAAGCCCGGTTCCGTGGCGGAGTTCTGGGGCCGCCCCAAGGGCACGCCGTGCTTCACGCACCCCGCCTACAAACGCTACATCGACGCCTTCCTTCGGGAATTGGTGGAGACCTACGATCTGGACGGGGTGGTGCTGGTACGTGATGACAACGGCGGGGTGTGCGACTGTGAGCGCTGCCAGGCCTACGTGGCGAAGTCCCGCACGAAAAGCGCGGTGTGGGAGCAGTACCTTCAAATCCATGATGCGCTGCGCAAGTTGGGTTTCAAGGGCGTCATCGGGGTCTATCCCTACCAGGACGGGTATACCCCGGCGCTCGATCCCCTGCTGCCAAAGGACCTGATCGTGGCGGGCCATGGCGCGTCGCTCGCGGCGCTGGCGCGGCGCTACGAACGCGTGGGCCACATGCCGGAGACCTGGCTCGACAATCTCTACACGAACTTCCGCCTGCCGTCCACGTCGAGGGTACGTCGATTGCTGGCGGACCGGGGCATTTTCTGGATCGGCGGGGCCTATTGCGGCACGGAACTGCCCTGGGAGGGTATCGGTTACTTCGGCTGGGAGCCGACGGCCACGGCCAATTCCCTGCGTTACCACTGGGGCGAGCGGACCTTCGGGCCGGAGGCGGCGTTGAAGTTTGCCGCCCTCAGCGATGCCTACGAGGCGCTTTGGGACATGAACGCGCGATTCATGGTGCCCAACGCGTGGATGGCGATGACACCCGATGAGCGCCACCGTGTGACGCGGGAGGGCATGGCGGAATTGGAAACCTTCGGACAGCGTTTCGCCGCGTTGAAGAATGCCGTGGATACGGAGGCACACGCCACGTGGCTGGAACACCTGGGGCTGTGGCCCACCTTCTTCGAGTACCACCTGCGGCGCATGGGACGCTTCGCCGAGATCCATGATCTCGTGGCGGCCCACGGGAAAACCATCGACACGGGCGGAACGTTACCCGCGAATGTTCGCGCCACCGTGCTGTCGAAGTACGCCGAGATCTACGACTGGGCCGAACGGTACGGGACCGCCCTGCGCAAGGTGCCGGGCGACATGCCGACCCAGACACGCAACCTGACCCTGCCCTACAAGGAGTGGATGGCGGGCTACGACGGCTGGCTTGACCCATGGCTGGAACGTCCCCAGTTCCGGGGAACGATGGACGTGGAGGATGTGAAAGCGGTCACCGGACAACCTTTCACGGTGCGCGTGGCGCTCCACAACACGGGCATCTGTCCGTGGGTCGAGCGGGCGGGACAAGCGGTAACGTTCTCCGGGAAAGGCGAGGCACTGGGTCTGCCCGCCCGTTTCGTGCTTACGGGAGAGGCCGTTGCGCCGGGTGACCGGCGGGTTCTGGCGTTTTCGGGGACGGCCCCGGCGGGTTCGGGGCACGCCGAGATCACGGTGGCGTTCTACAACCCCTTCCGGGTACCCACAAAGATCATCGAAAAGACCTTCACGGTCACCTGGAGCGAGGGTTAGGCGTTCCCTTCAAAACACCTATCCCCCGGCATTGCCGGGGGATAGGTACACGTGCGCCGGACCGTGAACAGGCACGACCGCTTTCAGCCCATGAGGTCGCCGACCGCCTCACGCTCTTCCTTGAGCTCGTCGATGGTGGCCTGAAGCTTCTCCCGGCCGAAATCGTTGTGTTCCACGCCCTGGACAATCTCCCAGGTGGTGCCGTCGGAACGGACGGGGAAACTGACCATGAGCCCTTCCGGCGTTCCATAGCTTCCGTCGGAGTTAACGGCCACGGAAAAGAAGCGCCCTTCCGGCGTGGGCCGGGTGAGGTTGTGGACCGTGTCGATGACGGCGTTGGCCGCGGAGGCCGCGGAGGAGGCGCCACGAGCCTGGATGATGGCCGCCCCGCGTTTCTGCACGGTGGTGATGAAGTTGTTCTGAAGCCAGTCGATATCCGTAATCACCTCGGTAGCCGGCTTGCCGCCGATTCGGGCGTGATAGAAGTCCGGGTATTGCGTGGCGGAGTGATTGCCCCAGATGGCCACGTGAGAGACCTCGGTCAAATGGCATCCCGCCTTTTGGGCCAATTGGGAGACCGCCCGGTTCTGGTCCAGCATGGTCATGGCAAAGAAGTTATTGGGGGCCAGGTTCGGGGCATGACTCTTGGCGATGAGGGCGTTCGTATTGCAGGGGTTGCCCACCACGAGCACCTTGCAGGAAGGCTTGGCGGATTCGTTCAGGGCCTTGCCCTGGGTGGTGAAGACGCCGCCATTGATGGAGAGCAGGTCTTTGCGCTCCATGCCCGCCTTGCGCGGCACGGAACCCACGAGGAAAGCCCAATCGATATCCTGGAAGGCCTCGTTGGGATCCGCGGTGGTCGTGATGGACTGAAGCAGGGGGAAGGCGCAGTCGTCGAGCTCCATCTTCACCCCTTCAAGAGCGGGAAGGGCCTGTTCAAGCTCCAGCAGGTTGAGGTGGACGGCCGTATCGGGACCGAACATGTCGCCCGAAGCCATGCGGAACAGCAGGGCATAACCAATTTGTCCGGCGGCGCCGGTGACGGCCACGCGAAGGGTTTTCTGGGTCATGGTTTACTCCTTCCATTGGATTGAACAATTGTTTTCTCAAGAGGCGCCGACGGCCTCTGCTCAAAGAACCTGGTCCCCGGGATTGGTCCGCCCGACCTCCCTCCCCTCTTCAAGGTACCGGCGGTGAGTATACAGAATACGAAAAGCGGATGCGAGTCTTGGAATCCCCGGAAACCGGTGAACCACCGATGGAACGGTCGAGCACGGATTACAACATGTGTTTCTGCGGGGGACAGATGAGGATGGCCTGGCCACAAGAAAGTTCGACGGGAGAGGCATTACTCCGGGGGGCAATAAACGCGCGGCGATCAAAACTTCGAATCATCCCCGTACAATAGGGCATACCCCGTTAAATCCGGGCGCGGGTACCGCGCACCATGATTCCGGGACGCCCCAGGCTTTGTCCGCTGACCTGCGTGTTCGAGGGGTCACGGTAGCCGCACCGAACCATGCGGCGAATACGGTCGGTGCGGTTGATATGGCTCCCGTGAAGGGTAAGAATGTTGAAGCAGACCACGTCGCCGCGCCGTGCGGGCACGGGGACAGTATCCGCGAGAGGGTATTGGTCGACCGGCAGGTGAGGTGTGCAGGGGCCTTCTTGGGTTTCGGTAATGTGAGGCAGGTAACCGAGGTGGTGTGATCGGGCCATGAAACGGATCTCACCGTTCTCGTGGCAGGTGTCGTCCAGATGCACCAGCACGTCCACGTAGCGGTCGTTGGTATGCTCGTAGAAAGCGTTGTCCTGATGCAGGGGAAAGGGATGACCCGTCTGGGGAGGTTTGGCGTGGAGGGTGGTATGGTGCAACTCCACATTATCGCCCAGCAACCCCCCGAGAACCTCGACCAAGCGCGGGTGGGTTACGGCATGAAGCCATTGGGCGGAGTAGAAATGAAGGTCGTGCATGGACATGAGTTTCGACTGCCGTTCGGTTTCCTCGTCCATATAGGCCTTGCGCCAGGGTCCCGACCAACCGGGGTCGACGGTGGCCCAGTGCTCAACAATGGCAGCCAGATCACGGTCGAGAGAATCCATCTCTTCTTCGTTAAAGAGGGCGGGAACATGCAAGTAACCTTCCCTGTTAAAGAAATCAATATCTCGTTGTTCCAGCATCGCCGGGCTCTCCCATGGGGTTATCCTTGGGACTAAACAGCAGGGTGGCCCGGGTGATTCCCCGAAATAAGGCGGCAGAGGGGGGCAGTCCTCCACCTGTTTCAAGCATGTATAACCCGTATGGACAGGGGACCCGCGTTTTCACCCGCCCCTCGGAATGTGGAATAATGCATCCTGACGCGGGGCGGGGCCCGCTACGGCGTTACCACCGGTAAAAACCATCCCATGCAATTCAATCCCACACAGCTTCACACCCTGGTCATCAAGATTGGCACGGCCCTCCTGGGCGGCGGGCAGGCTTTCGACGGCCACGTCATGGAATCGGTGGTCCGGGAAGTGTGCCGCCTGAAACACGGGCACGACCTCAACATCCTGCTGGTGAGTTCGGGGGCCGTGGGTTGCGGCATGAATGCCCTGGGCATGACCAGGCGGCCTGTCGCGCTGCCGGAAAAACAAGCCGTGGCCGCCGTGGGGCAGGCCATCCTCATGCATTACTATCAAGCCCTTTTCCGCACCCATGGTGAGGGCCTGCACGCGGCGCAAGTACTCCTTAACCTCGCCGATCTCGACGAACGGCAGAGCTATCTCAACGTGCGAAACACCCTGCGAAGCCTCTTCGACATGAAAACCGTCGTTCCCATCATCAACGAAAACGACTCGACGGCCGTACAGGAATTGTGCTTTGGCGACAACGACACGCTGGCCGCGAAGATCGCCGCCAAGAAAAGCGCGGATCTCTTCATCATCCTGAGCGACGTGGATGGACTTTATAAACAGAACCCGGCCACCCACCCGAAGGCGGAACTCCTGGGCGTGGTGGATCAGATTACGCCCGACATCGCCCGCATGGCGGGCGGCGCGGGCACCGTGGCTTCGACGGGCGGAATGCGCACCAAGATAGAAGCGGCCCGGATCGCCCACGCCGCCGGCGTCACCACGGTCATTGCCAACGGGCGCCGGCCCGGCATCATTCATGGGATTCTTGAGGGCACCGCGCCCTGCACCATCTTCACGCCGGGTAAAGGAGCCCTCTCCCACCGCAAACGCTGGATCGCCTTTGGCCGAACCAGCAATGGAACCCTGGTGATTGATGACGGGGCCCGCAACGCACTGCTCCACCAGGGCACCAGTCTCCTGGCCGCGGGCATCACCGCCGCCCACGGGGATTTCGACGCGGGGGACGCGGTCGAGATTCACGGCACGGACGGCCAGGCCATTGCCCGGGGGTTGGTGAACTATTCCGGCACGGCGGTCCGCCGCATCCTCGGCCGCAAAAGCGGTGAGATCGAGACAATCCTGGGCCGCAAGGACTTCGACGAGGTAATCCACCGGGATAACCTGGTGTTGCTGTAGACGTTCCATTCAAGTTCAATGGGACGAATGAGGCTGATGGCGGACTGTGCCGGGTAATTCTTCCTCCGGTTCGCGGAATGGATGCGAGAATAGTGGAAAACCAAATTGTTTCAAAAACGCGTGTTGCAAAGCATGGCGAGGTCTTTACTGGCCCGCGCGAGGTCAACGCCATGCTTGATTTGGTGAAGCAGGAAACCGAACGGATTGATTCTCGGTTTCTGGAACCTGCGTGTGGCACGGGCAACTTTCTTGCCGAGATTCTTGAACGAAAACTGCGTGTCGTAAAAGAACGGTATCGCAAGAGTCAGTTTGAATATGAACTGAATGCAATTTTCGCGGTATCGACTCTCTACGGGATCGATATTCTGGAAGACAACGTTGTGGAGTGCCGCCGACGGCTTTTTGACCTGTTCAACCAGCGATACACTGGTTTGTTCAAGGCTGGAGTCAAGGAGGAATGTCGCAATTCGGTTCGTTACATTCTGTCGCGTAACATCATCTGGGGCGATGCCCTCACGCTCAAGACCGTGGGCGAGAATTCCCAGCCGATTGTTTTTCCTCAATGGTCACCTATCAACAGCAGAATGTTCAAACGGCAGGATTTCGCTTTTCACGCTTTGCTCCCGTACAAGAAAGAGGAGCGTTATCAACTGACCCTTTTTTCCGAACCCGAACAACTACTTATTTCCGATTTGGGCGAGGAGGCCTTTATTCCTTCCCCGGTTAAAGATTATCCGCCCATTCACTTTCTGAGGATCGCCGATGAAGAATAATCCGCAGAAGATAACTACAACCCCGACGTGCTGTCGTGCCTGGCCAATCTGAGCAGCGATGAGGTCTTTACACCCCCACAGTTGGCCAATGACATTCTTGATATGCTTCCACCTGAACTTTGGCAAACCTCGAACGCCACCTTTCTCGATCCGGTCTGCAAGTCGGGGGTGTTTCTGCGCGAGATCGCCAAGCGCCTTGACGCCGGATTGGAAAAGGCCATCCCGGACAAGCAGGACCGCATCAATCACATTTTCACCAAGCAGCTTTACGGCCTGGCCATCACGGAACTAACGGCCCTGTTGTCCCGCCGCTCGGTCTATTGCTCCAAGACCGCCAACGGAAAATACTCCGTCTGCGACGCCTTCGACGATCCGCAGGGCAATATTCGCTTCAAGCGGATCGAACATACATGGAAGAAAGGGCGTTGCATCTATTGCGGGGCCAGCCAGACCAACCTAGATCGTGGTGAAGAGCTGGAGACCCATGCGTACCAGTTCATCCACACGGATAAGTCCAAGGAGATATTCAAGATGAAATTCGATGTCATTATCGGTAACCCGCCATACCACTTGAGTGATGGCGGCTCTGGCCGTGGCGCATCGCCCATCTACCAGAAATTTGTTCAACAAGCCAAGAAACTTAGAGGGTGTTTGCAAAGTGTAGTTTAGGCTAACCCTCTGCCGCAAGAGACTGCCACCCCTTTCATCTGCCCGGCTTTGCCGGGCTTTCTTCTTGACTTTTAAGTATAGCGTATATAACATATGCTATACTTAATGCG
>JAJRTN010000120.1 GCA_024278275.1 Candidatus Hydrogenedentota bacterium | reverse complement strand
AGAGTTTATGACTCTGCAGGCGCAACCCAATTATAGGACACTTTTTTTGGGCATTGCAGCAAAAGCCGCGCCCCATAACAATCTCGAACCAACATCTCGCCTAAACAGGCATCAACAAAACGATTATGGGGCAGGCTCTAGCTACACGCTGTCGCCCGCCTTGCTTCGCCAGGCTCTTGACCTGGCCCCGTCTGCCCGGGCTCACGACGAAGCCGGCGAAATGTCCGGGTTAAGGGAGGGCCGAATCCATTTCCTCGATCATCCGGGCGATGCGCTTTCGCTTTTCCAGCAGCAGTCGCGGGTCGCGGGGGAAGGTGACAAGGTCCGGAACGATCCGCCCCAGGTTGTATACCTCCGCTGCACGTCGGAGCAGGGCCTCGTGTCCTCCCGCGTCGACAAGGCGGTTCCGGCGCTGGATGAAAAGATCCAGGTAGTCGTAGTCTTCGATACCATCCCGGATAATCTCCCACCGCATGGAATTGATCGGCCCTTCCGGCCCGGGGTAAACGAGAATACCATCACCATTGACGGGGGTGAGGTCGAGCAGGGCCGTTGCTGTATCCATGCCGGGCGGCAGGTAGTTAACGTTCCAGTAGTACATGCCCCGGACGCCGAGGGCCCACGCCTGCCAAAAGAGGATGCGGTGCTCGATGGCCTGAAAATCGAGGAGCAGGTTGCCATAGGGCCGGGGCGGCGCGTGATCCACGTACCACCACACCTCGCGCCCTTCGCTCAGCGCTTTCAGCAAGGTCTTGTTGTGGGGGGTGTCGAAGACCTGCGAATGCACCGTCCAGCGGTCCAGCGCGTCGGGGATGAAAGGGTTCAGCCCGGAGGAAGTGACCATGATGGGAATGTGGGGTGCGGCATCTTTCCATTGCTGCATGGCTTCCAGGAGGCGTGGCCACGAGGGCTCCGCGGGCTCGTGGGCGAGTTGAACGAATACGCGGTCTTCCAGGTGCTTGTCCGCTATCACCTCGTCGGCCAAGCGCAGCAACTCGGGAAAGTCGAGGAGGCTCGCGGGCACCGCCGCCGTCGTGGCGCCCTGTGCCAGGCGTTCCTGGAAGCGGGGAAGCCACGCCCGGAGCGCCGCGCCGTAGTCGGCCTGTTCGGGGGGTAACTGGGTTGACGGACGGAGGGTAACGCGGTGTTCCAGCGCGTTCTTCATGTAACGTTCGAACACCTGTTCTTTGGAAAGCCCGGGGGCCCGGGCTTCCGCTGCTTCGGGCCAGAAGCCGAAGTCGGTCTTGAACGCGGGCGTGGGGGGCAAAGTGAAATCGAAAACCTCCACTTCGAGCCACAGCTCGATAGGCGCTTGCCCCGCGGCCCGCACATCGATCAGCCCGGTGTAGACGCCTGGCGGCGTGTCGGCATCGGTATGTACGGTGAACCATAACGGCGTGGCCTGTCCCGCTTCCGGCGAAAAAGGTTTCAAGGGTTCGAGGAGGTCGGGGCAGGGCCCCGTCGGCCCTTCATAATCGGAAGGCACGCGCACCTCCTCGTAGCGGACGCGATAGGCCGTGATGTGGTTGGACGGGATACGGGCGTTCCCCGTGGCCTGGCGCAACGCGCCGATTTGCACCGACATTTCCGGCGACATCTTCCGGTCTTGCGCGCGGATTACGATTTGAAACGATTCCCGCTCGTTACGGGCCAGGGCGATACGGACCTTCGGGTCTACGGGGCTGTCTTCCTCGGGTTGGTCCAGGGGAAAAACCTTTTCGAGGGACGAGGCGAACCAGATGTCGAGGTCGCCCCGCGCGGCGTAGCTTGCTTTGACGCGCCGGGGACCGCGGTCCAGCGCATACGGCGCGTCCGTCCAGGGGGCATAGGGTGCTTGGGACGTTTTTCCGACAGTAAACCGGGCGTCAATGCCCCCATGGGGCGAAGCCGTATCCCGGCCCAGCAACACGGTGGCACCGTTCATGGAAAGCCGCCCGAGGAAATCGTAGTGACCGTCGCCCGGCGGCAGCCAATCATAAGTACAACGGGCGAGCCGGTCTGGGGCAATGCTGAAGCGCTTGGGAGGGAGCTTCCACACCCGCCCGTTTGCCGCCAGGACGCGGGCTTCCAAGGTGACCCCTGCCATGGGTTGCGCCGCCGAGAGCAGCACCGTGAGTGTGCCGTCCTTCTGATCGATCTGACAGGCCAATTCGTCCGTGGCAAAATCCACGCGCCGGAGACCGCGCACGGCATTCAGGCGATACACGGTCTTCCAGGTTTCTTCCGGCGCGAGGGCGAAGGGGACAAAGGCGGTCTTCGCCCCGCAGATGCCGTCGTCCGGTTCCCACAGGGTCATGAAAGCGTGCGTGTTGTCGGCGTCGAAAATGGCGCAGAAACTTTCCTGCTCGATGGGATCGGTGGCGGCGAACCAGTTGCGCGCCGCCGGGTGGTAGGCCGTGCTTCGCGCGTTCAGCATGCCGTCCACCGTGGGCACGTCGAGACGGTCGGCGTCCGTCAGGCTTCCACCGGGCGTGAGGTCGTGGCGCACCCAGGGCGCTACCCACTGGGTCTCGTCTCCGCGGTTTTCGACGGACCATGTTACGCGCAGCGATGCGCCATGGGGCAACAACTCCATGACGCGGGTCACATGGAGCCCCCGGATATTCGGACCGTCGCAATCGTAGGTGTAACGGAGCACGGGCCGGTCGGCATGATTTTCGAGAGCCTCAAGGCGCTCGTTGAGCCGTCGGTTGGGCACGTAGTAGCTGCCCACGCCGAAGCCTTCCTGTAGAATGCCTTCACCGCCCGCGAAATTGCCCACGGTGGCGAGAAGCCCGAACTCGCGCACCGTACCGCCTTCTCCCGCCGTAAGGCCCAGCCGCAGAAAATCGCCCTCCACGTTCACCTCGCCGGAGAGCGTGGCGGCATGAACCGGGGGGGCGCACAAAAACAGGCAAAGCACGAACAACAATCTCATGGGGCCCTCGATATTTCCAACAAACCGGATTTCATGGTCCCCATGGTACACCAGTGCTTTCCACCAGGGGAACTAAGGGGGCGGCGCAACATCCGCTTTGTGTGCCATGGGGAACCGTGGCCCTTCCGGATCGTTTCGCGTGCTTGAACTGGCGATGGCTACCGCGGGTAGCCACGAGAAACCAGCCATCCGCTGTCAGCATTTTGGTGATTTCCCTCGCGGTCACACATTCACCAGGCCATCTCTATGCACAAGCGGATAATAGCACACTTCTCGTCTTTCGGGCGGCAGGTTTCCTGCCCGGCCAGGGCGCGGGTAAGGGTTTTCATTCCAGTGGCACGGTGTGTCAGAATATACATGCTCGTGGCGGGCTGAAAACAGGGTCCCATGGCCCGATGATAACTGTTGACAGCGCCGCATGGCTGTGTTAGACTCAAAACGTAATGGAACAACGGAGCGAAACTTCTTTCAGGGGAGATGGGTCTTGACTACGTTTACAAAGTACGCGATGTGTGCCGTTGCCGTGATCTTGGTGGTGGCCTTGCTGGTTCAGGTAACCCCCGTGGGCGCTCAAATGTATGACCCGGAACGGGACCTTCCGAAGCCAACGGGCATTGAAAAGTCGCTCACCAAGCTTGGCCGTGGCATTTCAAACATTGTCTTCGGTTGGGCGGAGATCCCCGTGACCTTCGACCGTAAGCTGAATGAAGGTAAGCCTTTGGCCTATCTGGTCGGCGTGGCCCCGGTTTTGGGCGCGGCCCGTGCCCTGATGCGGACGGGGAGTGGTGTCTTCGAGGTGGTGACCTTCCCCTTCACGGACAAGGACGTCAATTATGAAGCCGTTCTTGAACCCGAGTATATTTTCTAGCCGGTTATGGTGATGACGTTTCGGGAGTACGGTGACGGGGTTCAATGAGTTCCCCGGCCCGTGCTCCCGGTTTTTGTCGAGGCATTTGTCGTTTTGGCCTCTTCTCGTTACGATCTCATACAGTTGAGTTATTGGTCGGGGGCAACCGCTTAGGGAAGCATGGGTGGCCTCGCTGAAAGTTTTCCTTATATGGTATGTGTTGGGCTCCCTTTCCACACAGGTGAATGAATCCTTGGTACGATGGCGTAGACAGGATAGAGCGGTTACCGGCCGGTTTACACTGGCGTCGGGCGGAAAGGCCAATGTGGTGCTCGTCGCTGGTCGGGAGGCGGAGCGGTCGGCTGTCCTCGTAATTCCCCAGCCCGGAGGGGGCCAACCCAAGACCCTGTTGCTCAGCGAGGCCCATGATCAGATTGCGCCCGCCGACCTCGTGGAAATCCTGTGCATGCAGGAACGTTGTTTCGGATCGCTGGGGCTCCCCGTGCCCGAGGAGTTCGCCCCATGAGTTCGGGCCTCTATGATATCGACACCCTCGTTGATGAGGTTGTTACGCTTCCCAGCATGCCCGACGCCGTGGCACGGATCACCGAGATGATCAACGAACCCGATTGCTCCCTGTCCGAAGTGGGAAAAGTCGTTGCCTCCGATCCCTCGTTGGCCTTCAAAATGCTTCGCCTGGTCAACTCGGCGTATTACGGCATGCAGCAGGAAGTCACAAGCGTGGATCACGCCGTTGTCCTTTTGGGCGCCAAGGTCATCAAGAACCTGGTACTGAGCGCTACCGTATTCGAAACCATCGGTAACGGCGCCGAGCAGTTTCTTCGCCATTGCGTGGCGTGTGGCGTGGCCATGAAGACGTTTTCGATGCAAGGCCCCCTGGCCGAGGAGCTGGCATCACCGGATGAGGCCTTCATCTATGGTCTGATCCACGATATTGGCAAGGTTTTTCTGGAAGAGTACATGCCCGACGAGCTTGAAACGGTGGAATGTCTTGCGCGGGAAGAGGGGCTGCCGTACCGTGACGCGGAGCTAAAAGTAATCGGTGTTGACCATGCGGCGCTGGGTGCGCGCCTGGCGGAGAACTGGCGCCTTTCCCGCCCCATCATCGAGGCCATCCGGGGCCATCATGATCTCACGCTTTGCGATGCGTCTTTCCGCCCGCTGGCGGCAACCCTGTGCATCGCGGACGACCTGGTGTCCTTATGCGGTCTTCAGCCCTACGAAGGACGGCGCTGCCCGATTCCCGAGGCCACGTGGGAAGCCGCGGAGTTGACCGGCCCTGCCCTGGTGGCCGCCGTCAATCGTTTCTTTGACGCCTATCCGCAGGTGGACGAGTTGATGCACCTGGGAGGGTGACACCGTGCATGGCGGATGCCATGGCTTTCGGGTGCCCGCGTTTGCCGGGGGGCTGTCTTTTCCTGGCGCGGGCCATGTCTTGCCTTTTCCCTGCTTCCCTGCTCCCTCTGCTAGAATGCCCTGTCTTTCCATAGGTTTGCGGATAAAATGTGTTCCATGTACCGGTTCCAAACCGAGGTGGTGCGGCGCGATGCGTCTTCTGAAGTTCGAGTGTGAAGGATTCCGGGGGCTGAATGACGTCGTCTTTGAGCCGGGACCCGGACGCAACATCATCCGGGGAGACAACGCCCAGGGCAAAACCACCCTGCTGGAGGCCATCCTCTTTGCGGCCACCTCGAAGAGCCATCGCACCAACGTGGAAAGCGACCTGCTCGCCCAGGACGCCGCTTCTTTCCGCCTCTGCGCCCTGGTCCAACGGAGCGACCGGGACGTGGCCGTCGAGGCCAACTGGTACCAGGGCGCGAAGCGATTCAAGGTGAACGGCGTGGCCCAACTGCGCGTGAGCGAGATTCTCGGCCGCATCCATGTCGTCCTCTTTTCGCCCGAGGATGTCAACCTGGTGAAAGGCGGCGCATCGCAACGGCGGCGTTTCCTCGACATGGAGTTGAGCCAGATCCATCCCGGCTACCTGAACGCCCTGCAGCAATACCGGCAGGTGCTTCGCCAGCGCAATGAACTGCTGCGAAGGCCCAACCCCGACATCGACCTCATCGCCGTATGGGACGAGCAACTTGCGCAGCATGGCCGCACCCTCATCCGGGGGCGCGCGGGCTTTGTCCACCAGCTTTCCGGGCTGACCACCGAGGCCTACCACCGGGTCGCCGACGCGGAAACACTGACCCTCGCGTACCGGCCGAGCGTGCCCAAGGACGCGGATTTACACGATGTGTTGCGCCGTGAGCGCCCCAACGATATCCGGCGCCGTGCCACCCAGTACGGGCCCCATCGGGATGACCTGGAGCTGCTCATCGCGGACCGGCCCGCCCGTACCCATGCTTCCCAGGGTCAGCAGAAAACCGCGGCCCTGGCCCTCAAACTGGCCGAACTCGAGTTGGTCAAGGCGCGCATCGGGGAGTACCCTATCCTCATGCTTGACGAAGTGCTCGCCGAATTGGACCGGGCTCGGGCGCGCCGTCTCTTCGAGGCCATTCCCGGGGCGGTGCAATGTATGGTCACCACCACCGAAACATCCCCCGAGGGCGGGCGCTTCGGAGCGGACGCCATGAACTTTCTCATCGAGGGAGGTCGTCTTGAGAAAATCGGGTAAGCCCACCGAGGTAGGCAGCATCCTCGAACACCTGCGCAAGTCCACACAACTGGGCGAACACCTCGAACAGGCCAAGGTCTGGGAGCAATGGCCCGCCATCGTGGGGGAGAAAACCAGTCTCCACGCCCGGCCCGATCACGTGAAAGACGGCACCCTCAAGGTGGTGGCCGACAGCGCCGTCTGGATGCACCGGCTCAGCTACCGGAAGTGGGAGGTGATCCGAAAGATCAACCGCCTTGCCCGCCGGGAGCTGGTGTCGGATATCTTCTTCGAGCTGCTCCAGGACGGGGAAACGATCCGGGAGGAGGAGTAAATCTGGTTACGAAGTTTCCTCCCGGATTCAGCCTCAACTTGACAAGTCAGTTGATGACGGTAGACCATTCGCCCCCAACGTTGTAACCGTTCACGGGCATCTTCGAGGTGCGTTTTGATGGACCATTTCTTATGTGGCACAGCCGCCCCCGGCTGTGGAACCCGCGGTTCCATCTCCGCTCTTGCGGCTATTGTGCCTTCACCGACCAACAAACCTTAAGCTCACGTAAGAGCGTTTAAGTCCAATTGGGGCCATCGGCCCCCCAGCCGAGGGCGGCTGTGCCACACAAGAAATAGTGTATGGAAACACATTTTACAGGGGCCGTGAACACTTACCCAACGTTGCATGACCAGCCCCGTGTCCCCCGTACCTCTCCTGTCGCCGGGTTTTTCGTTCGACGCGTTTCAGGCCCGTTGGGGCTATGCGGACGGGACGCCCGGAGGGGCGTTCCCACGGAGGACCGTGGGAACGAGCGGGGGGGGAGGGGGACGTCACCCCTAAAGCCGGCAAGAGAGAATCTCACCACGAGTACATTCCACCGAATGCGCGCCAAGGCACCTGGAAAACCTTCTCGGCCAATGGTGGTGGGTCTGTTCGGTATCGCAGTCCCGACCAAGGTAGGAACTTTATGTAACCTGAGAGTAGACTTAGTATTCGACGGAGGAATCTAAGCCATACCAAGGGCGTCAGCGGGTATGAATCCTTTTCTGGATGCACCAGAATATACTTGATGCAACCGATGGTGTGTAAAACTCTTATGCACCACCGGCAGAAAGCCCAGTGGGCCCTGGAGGTCAAGTGGTCCGACCGGTTTTACCATAATCCTGCCCAACTCAAGTCGCTCATTCAGTTTTGCCATGCCCAAAACCTCACGCGGGCCGGTGTCACAACCCGCACCGAGCGCGGCGAGAAAACGGTTGATTGCGTCACGATGAAGTTTGTACCGGCCAGCCTCTATTGTTTCTTGCTGGGCTACGATACGGTGAAACACCGGGTTGCACACGGCATTGTTCCCCCCTGAATAACCACGCCACCTTCAAGTGCCTCATAAGTCATTTATATGACACGACTTATGATATTCTAAACAGCGGGTGACCGCTTTCTTCCGGGGCCACGGCCCGGGCATGAACGCCTCCAGCGGCACTTGGACCTTTCCGCTCCACAACATATCGTGGCACGTGGCCTTTTCTACCGCCAAATGCTGCGTTTTTCCCCTGTTTTTCCTTGTTCCGGGGCGTCCATTTTGCTATAATAAGATCACTCCCAAGGAAGGCCCTCATCAGGGCTCTTACGACCCGAGGTAAGTCTAATGACAAACAGTACTTACGATGCCGGATCCATTCAGATTCTGGAGGGCCTGGAGGCCGTTCGGAAACGTCCCGCCATGTACATCGGTGATACGAGTACGCGCGGACTCCATCACCTGGTCTACGAGGTGGTGGACAACAGTATCGACGAGGCTCTCGCGGGCCGTTGCGACCGCATCAAGGTCACCGTCCATATTGACAACAGCATCAGCGTCGAGGACAACGGCATCGGGATTCCCGTGGGGAATCATCCCAAGTACAAGAACAAGTCCGCCCTGGAAGTGGTGTTGACGATGCTTCACGCGGGGGGCAAGTTCGACAATTCGGCGTACAAAGTGTCGGGCGGTCTGCACGGGGTGGGTGTCTCCTGCGTGAATGCCTTGTCCAAGTGGCTGGAGGTGGAGGTCAAGCGCGACGGATACGTTCATTTCATGAGCTTTGAACGGGGCATACCCACGGGGCCCATCGAGAAACGCAGCCCCACCGGGTCTACCGGGACGCGGATTACTTTCCTGCCCGACGCGGACATTTTCGAGGACACCACGTACAAATCCGATATCCTGTTGACCCGTCTGCGGGAGCTGGCTTTCCTGAACAAGGGGGTCAAGATCATCTTCGAGGACGAGCGGAATGATGATGAAGCCGAGGTCATGCAGTACAAGGGCGGCATCATCGAGTACGTGACGTACCTGAACCGGAACAAGGATCCCCTTCATCGGAAACCCATCTACCTGGAGGCCGCCCGCGAGGACGTGGAGGTGGAGGTTTCCATGCAGTACACGGGGGCCTATAACGAGACCATATCCAGCTTCGCCAACAACATTAACACCCACGAAGGCGGGACGCATTTGAGCGGTTTCCGCGCGGCCCTCACCAAGAGCCTGAACGACTATGCCCGCAAGAACAAGATGTTCAAGAAGGAGAGCATGAGCGTTTCCGGCGACGACGCGCGGGAAGGGCTGACGGCCATCGTGTCGGTGCGGGTCCGGGAGCCCCAGTTCGAGGGGCAGACCAAGATGAAGCTGGGCAACAGCGAGGTTCAGGGGATTGTCAATTCCTTGGTTTACGAGGGACTGCAAACCTATTTTGCAGAGAACCCCACGGTCGCCAACCGTATCATCAACAAGTCGCTTGAAGCGGCCCGCGCGCGCGAAGCGGCGCGCAAGGCGCGTGACCTGACGCGTCGTAAGAGCGCCATAGATTCCATCGGTCAGGCCGCGAAACTGGCGGACTGTTCCGAACGGGACCCGGCGTCCTGCGAGCTTTTCATTGTCGAGGGTGACAGCGCCGGTGGTTCGGCCAAGCAGGGCCGCGACCGTCGTTTCCAGGCGATTCTCCCGCTGCGGGGCAAGGTGCTCAATGTGGAGAAAGCGCGTATCGACAAGATGCTGAACAACAACGAGATTCGCTCCCTGATTACCGCGCTGGGCGCCGGCTTCGGGGAAGAGGATCTTGATCTCGCCAAGCTGCGGTATCACAAGATTATCATCATGACGGATGCCGACGTGGACGGGGCGCACATTCGCACCCTGTTGCTTACGTTCTTTTTCCGCCAGATGCCCGAACTTATCCGGCGTGGCTACCTCTACATCGCCCAGCCGCCGCTCTACCAGGTGACCAAGAACAAGAAAAAACGCTACATTAACTCGGACGCCGAGTTCGAGCAGTTCATTTTCGAGTCCGTGTTGGATACGCTGAAGGTCAGCGCGAGCAATGGCGAGAGCAACCGGGCCATCCAGATGAAGACCCTCATTCGGGCCATACGGGCCGCGCAGGATCGCCACCGGATGCTGTCCCGGCTCCAGCGCGTCTATGGCGTACCTTCCGAGGCCGTGACGCGATGCCTGGGCCTGCCGCGGGAGAAGTATTTGAACCCCGGCAGCCTGGATGCCCGGGAACTTCAGGAGCTCTTCGGGCTCGAGGCCAACATTATCAACACGAGCGAGGTGCAGGGAGAACTGGAAGGCACGGAATCGAATGGCAACGGGAACGGGAACGGTCATGCGAAGCGCGTGCGGCGGGCCGGCGAAATCGACCTGGCCTTCCTGAAGAGCCACGAGTTTGGCGCCCTCCTCACCCACATGGATCCCCTTGCCTCCATTGGTCCGGCGCCTTATACCGTGCGCTCCCGCAAGCCCTCCGAGAATGCCGTGTTGTTTGAAACGAACGATTTGGTCGAATTGTACGACTTCATCATGGAGGAGGGGCGCAAGGGGCTTCGCATCCAGCGCTACAAGGGGCTTGGCGAGATGAATGCGGAGCAACTCAACGAGACGACCATGGACCCGGCGAATCGCGTGTTGCTCAAGGTCACGGCGGAGGACGAGGTTGGGGCCGATGACATGTTTGTAACGCTCATGGGTGAAATGGTGGCGCCGCGGAAGGCCTTCATTGAAAAGCACGCCCTGGAAGTGACGAATCTGGATATTTAGGGGGAAACCGTCCGGGAACGGATAGCAGGATACCATGACACCAGAAGACCGCATTAAACCGGCTGCAATTGAAATCGAAATGAAGAATTCGTTCATGGAGTATTCCATGAGCGTCATCATCAGCCGTGCGTTGCCCGATGTGCGCGACGGCCTCAAGCCCGTACACCGGCGCATCCTGTATGTCATGCTGGAGGAAGGTCTCCAGCATAACCGGGCGCACAAGAAATGCGCCACCATCGTGGGCTCCGCCCTCGGGCGGTATCACCCCCACGGCGATTCGGCGGTCTATGACGCCCTGGTTCGCATGGCCCAGGAATGGAACATGCGCTACCCCATGGTGGACGGCCAGGGCAATTTCGGTTCCGTGGACGGCGACAGCGCGGCGGCCTACCGGTACACCGAGGCGCGCATGGAGGCTATCGCGGCGGAGATGCTGGCCGATATCGACAAGAACACCGTCGATATGCAGGACAATTTCGATGGCCAGCACCAGGAACCGAGCGTACTGCCGAGCGCCATCCCGAATCTCCTGGTGAACGGTTCCTACGGTATCGCCGTGGGCATGGCCACCAGTTGCCCGCCCCATAACCTGACCGAAGTTTGCAACGCCGTCGTGGCCTACATCGACAATCCCGAGTGTACCTCCGATGACCTGATGAAGTACGTCAAGGGTCCCGATTTTCCCACGGGCGGCATTATCTGCGGGACCGACGGCATTCAGTCGGCCTACCGGACCGGCCGCGGCCGTGTAAAGGTCCGGGCGCGGGTGGCCGTGGAACAGAAAAAGAACGGGGGCAAGGAAAGCCTTATCGTCCAGGAGATCCCCTACCAGGTCAACAAGACGCGGCTTATCGAAAATATCGCGGACCTGGTGCGGAATAAGACCATCGAGGGTATCACCGACCTGCGGGATGAGTCCGATAAGGACGGTATGCGCCTTGTTATCGAGATCCGTAAGGGCGACGAGCCCGAAGTCATCCTGAACCAGCTTTACAAGCACACGCAACTCCAGGCCACGGCGAGCATCATCATGCTGGCGCTGGTGAACAACCAGCCCCGCGTGCTGAACCTCCGTGAGCTGATTCACTACTATGTTCGCCACCGGGCTGAAGTCGTCGAGCGGCGCACGCGCTACCTGCTCGAAAAAGCCGAAGCACGCGCCCACATCGTCGAGGGCCTGCTCAAGGCCATCGACCATATCGACGAAGTGATCCGGATTATCCGCGCTTCCTCCGACACGGATGTGGCCCGCGCCAACCTCATGGAGCGGTTCGCCTTTTCGGAGGTGCAGGCCAACGCCATTCTGGCCATGCGGCTGCGTCGTTTGACCGGATTGGAGCGGGAAGAACTGGAACAGGAGTATGCCGACCTGCTCAAGGAGATTGAGCGGCTTCGGTCCATCCTGGCCAGTGAACGAACCATTCTCGCGGAGGTCCGCAAAGAGATTCTCCTGGTACAGGAAAAGTATGGCGATGCGCGGCGTACCGATATTCTCGACGCCTTGGGCGAGTTCCAGGTGGAAGACCTTATCGCCGACGAGACCATGGTGGTCACCGTTTCCAACCAGGGCTACGTGAAGCGCCTCCCCGTGTCCACCTACCGCAAACAGCGTCGCGGCGGCCGGGGCGTGTCGGGCATGGGTACGAAGGAAGAGGACTTTGTCCAGGATATCTTTATCGCCTCCGCGCATCAGTATATGCTGTTTTTCACCAGCAAGGGCCGCGTTTACTGGCGGAAAGTGCATGAGCTTCCCAAGGCTTCGCGCACGTCCCGCGGCCGCGCCATGGTGAACTTCCTCAATCTCGACAAGGATGAAAGGGTGACCGCTTTTCTGCCGGTGCGTGACCTGGAGGAAGAGGGCCAGTTCGTCTTCATGGTTACCCGCCTGGGCACGGTGAAGAAAACCGCCCTGAAGGCCTTCAGTAATCCCCGGTCCAACGGCATCATCGCCTTGGACCTGGCCAAGGGCGACGAACTTATCGACGTACAGATTACCTCCGGCGAGGACAACATCCTCATCGCCACCTACAAAGGCATGGCGATCCGTTTCCCCGAGAAAGACGTGCGTGCCATGGGACGCACGGCCCGCGGCGTTAACGGTATCCGATTGGGCGACAAAGACTACGTGGTGGGCGTGTCCCTCGCGGAAGACGAGCGCACCGTGCTCAGCGTCACCGAAAACGGCTTCGGCAAACGCACCAGGGTGGGTGAATACCGCCTCCAACATCGCGGGGGCGTGGGCATCATCAATATCAAGACTTCGGATCGGAACGGCAACGTGGTCGGCATGTTCACCGTGGACGACCATGACGAGATCGTTCTCGTGGCCACCGACGGGATCGTGATTCGCACCTCGGTCAAGGACATTCGGACCATCGGGCGAAACACGCAAGGCGTGAAAGTGATGACCCCCCAGGCGGACGCCAAGGTAAGCGCCGTCGCACGTGCCATCCCCGAGGAGCGGGAAGATACCGTGGCCGAGCAGGAAGGTGGTGGCACGACGGCGGAAAAAAGCGCCGGGGAATAGTGCTTCGGCGGCCATGCTCCTGTTCAAGGAAGCCCCAGGACAAGGAAATCCCATGTGCGGACCGGCAGGACAACGGATCGGCCCCGGAGGTCATGCCCTATGGGCGACGTCCGTCGCCGCCTTCCTCCTGGCGGGTGCCATGGCCGGGGAGAGCAAGGTGACCGGTTCCGAGAATCGTGCGCAGTGGATGGCGGAGGGATCCTACGGGATTATGGCCCATTACCTGGTCACGCCGCGGGGCGATTCTCCGGAAGAGAAAACGGCGGATCTGAACCGGATCATCAACGGCTTCGACCTGGATGGGTTCATGGCGCAGTTTCTCGCCACGGGCGCCGACTGGTTCATCTTCACCATCGGGCAGAACACGGGATACTACAACAGCCCGAACGAGGTCCTGGACGCGCGGTTGCCGGGGCACACGCCGCGACGGGATCTCGTGCTGGAGATGGGGCGGCGGCTCCACGAGGCGGGAAAACGGTTCATCCTCTACCTTCCCGTGGAGACCACCACGCCACCCGCCGAGGTGCGGGAGGCCTTTGCCTGGAATCCCGCCGACCAGACAGAATTCTTCCGGCGCTACCTGGCCTTTATTCGTGTCTACTCCCTGCGCATGGGCGCGCTTTGCGATGGCTGGTGGTTCGACGGCTGGTACCCGTCCGTCACGCGGGGCAAATGGGATCCGGCACCCTGGTGTGAGGCGGCCCGCGCGGGCAACCCCCATTCCGCCGTTGCCATCAGTAACGCCGCCTTCTGCATCGGCACGCTGCCGCCCGTCACCCCCTTACAGGATTATCACGGTGGCGAAGTACACCTGCTGGAAGACGGACGCATCCGGTTGGACTTCCTCAGTGGAGATGTCTACACCACCCCCGACGGCAAACTGCGCAAACGGGGCCAGGAACCGCGCTTCTACATGCCCGACAGCCAGTTTATTGACGGCGTGCAGTGGCACGCGCTGGTGCCGGTGGATTCCACCTTCAACCCCGCCGTGCCCACCATGCACTACTCCGACGGGATGCTCTTCAAGTTCGTGAAGGACTGCAAGGCTGTCAGGGGCGGCGTTACCCTGAACCTGCCCATCGACCAACGGGGACACTTTCCCGGCGAATCCATCGCCCAGATGCGGCGTTTGCACGAAGCGCTGTAAGCCTGTACCACATTCCGCACCCGCTTTGGGGGCGATTCAGGGAGTAGAAGGGTTCTTCCATAAGGAACACCCGCTCAATAACCGTCATTCACGCTTTATGGTGAACGCCCGGTTTGAGACAGTCTGTGTGCCCCATGAGAAGCAGCACACGCCCGGCGGGATCCCAGGACCCGGCGGGCGCGTGTAAGACAGGTAGCTTTGTGGAATAGATTACGGTGTGTCTTCCCCGGTTTTTTCCGCCGGAGCCGTGCCTTCCCCGTTCGCCTCTTCGGTCTGAGCGGATGGCTCCTCTTCGTCGGGAAACAGGTCGGGGTGATTCCGACGCAGCTTAGTCAAGGCTTGTTCGGCACGGGCGGCGGCACGTGAATCGGGGAATACCTCGCCCTGTTCTTCGTAAGAGGCTTTGGCTTCCGCCCACTTTTCCTGCTTTTCAAGGACGCGGCCTATATTCAGGGGCTCCCGTTGGGCGATGAAAGACGTGGGGAACTCGGTGTACACCTTGCGATAGCCCGCGAGGGCGGCTTCAAGGTCACCCGCGTTCTCGGCCAGAAAGGCCAATCCGTCCAAGGCATTCGGGACATAATCGCTGTCCGCGTATTGGTCACATACTTTCTCGAAACAGGCCTTGGCTTTGTCGTAGTCCATGGCTTCAATGGCGGCTTCCCCCGCCATGTAGAGCGCCTCCGCGGACCAACGTGAATTGTCCGCCGCCACCTTTTCCAGGGCCGCCACGCGAAGCGCGGCGTTTTCGGTGTCCAGTGCCTCGACATAAGCCGTGGTCTCATTCACGTCGGCATGCATCTTCTCAAGCCGAAAGAAAATACCGGCCAGAATGCAGAACACGATGAAAATGCCCGCGGCCGTGTAGAGAAGCGGGTTCTCCCTGGCATGATCAAGCAGCCGTTCAAAATCGTTTTTCCGTTCCTCGTGCATCTCCTCGATGGGGAGCCGGGAACTCCTTCTTTTGCGCTTTTTCTCCGCCATGCCCTTGGAATTAACTCCGTTGTAGACGCCACGGCCCGCCGTGGCAACCGCCAGTATTCAGCGTGAGGTGGAACCCGTTCAAGGTCCCGTCACGAAAAGCAATTCACCGGAAACTACTCTTCCGGGGTAAGACTGACCACCAGGAGGGTTGATCGGCCCACGCCCTGGGACCGCGCCATTACGTCCAGGCGTTTGCCCGCTTTGCGAAACAGCAGGTTGGCGCCTTCGGCCTGCAAGACGCTGTCGAGTTTCCAGCCCGAATTTTTGCATTCCCGGATGTAAAACTGCGCCAAGTCGACGACGCGGATCTT
>JAJRTN010000119.1 GCA_024278275.1 Candidatus Hydrogenedentota bacterium | reverse complement strand
TTGTGCTTCCAATTGTTGGAGCCGGGTCATACTCAATCCTCCTGTGGTTGTAATCAACGACCATGTAGTATATATACTACATGCTACTGCCCAAAAACAAAAGAAAAATCGAAAAACTCACTTTGGTGACGCAGGCCCAAAACGGCGCTTTCAATTGACAGTTCCCCGCTTCGGTGGTAGAATGGCACGGGATTTGCTCTTGACTTGCCCCAACCGCCCAAGGGGTGTAAACGGCCCATCCACGGGCAGCGGTATCACATGGATTTCAAGGTGCGGTTTCACCCATGATGAACATGGAACATAGGCTGGTTCAGACCCAGAGCCAGCAGTTGGTTCTGACCCAGAAGATGCAGCAGGCACTTCAAATCCTGCAATTCAACGGGATGGAACTGGAGCAGTATGTTCAGCAGGAAATGGAAACCAATCCTTTCCTTGAACAGAAGCGAAAGAAGGAGGAGCCCGATCCCAAGCCGGAGGCCAACTCCCCAAAGGAAGAGGATACCGCTTTCGACGAGTCCTTCGACCTGGACATGTTCCGCGACAACTGGGGCATCCGGCACCGTGAGGGGCGCGATCTCAGTCAGAATCCCGACAACTTTGCCCGGCGTCAATACTACGAGGATTCCATCACGCAGGAGGATTCGCTGCGGGCCAAACTGATGACGCAAGTGCGCATTGCCACGATGGATGACACGCTGTATGCCATTGGGGAACGGATCATCATCGGCGATATTGATGAGCGGGGCTATTTCACCGGCGACGAGCGCGAGATAGCGCTGGAAATGGGCGTCCCGGAGCAGAAGGTTTGGGAGGCCCTTGCCATCCTGCAGCGTTGCGAACCCACCGGCGTGGGCGCCCACGACGTGGTGGAGTGTTTGATTCTTCAGATTGACGCCGAATACCCCTATGAGCCCGAGCTGCGCATCCTGGTACGGGATCACCTGGAAGCGCTTAAACAGCGCCAGATCCCGAAGATCGCCCGGGCCATGAATATCACGCCGGAGCGCGTGGAGGAACTGAAGGCCCTGCTGGCCACCCTCGACCCATGGCCGGGCCGGGCCTATTCCAGCGGCCCGCCCCAGTACATCCAGCCGGAGCTGGTGGTGGACATGGTGGACGACAAGTTCGTGGTACGGCTGGTTTCGGAAACGCTCTCGCACCTGGAAATCAACGAGACTTTCATCCAGCAGGCACGCCAGGCCGACATGTCCAAGGAGGAACGGGAGTATATCCGGGAGAAGATCGAATCGGCCCGGTGGCTCGCCCGAAACATTACCCAGCGTCAACAGACGATCCTCAAGGTGGCCCAGGCCATCGTGGACGTGCAGCATGAGTTTCTGCTTCGGGGTATCGAATACATCCGTCCCCTGAAACTACAGGACATAGCCAGTATGATCGGCATGCATGAATCCACCGTGGCACGCACGACACGGGGGAAATACATGCAGACGCCCCAAGGCCTCTTTGAACTGAAGTTTTTCTTTTCCCCCGGTCTTCACACCGACTCGGGAGAGGACCAATCCTCGAAAAGTATTCAGGCGCAGATCAAGAAAATCATTGAAGGGGAAGACAAACGCAAACCCCTGAGTGACCAGAAAATCGCCAACCTCCTCAAGGCACAGGGCACCAACATCGCCCGGCGCACGGTTACCAAGTACCGCGAGGGTATGGGGATTCCCGCCACCACCATGCGCCGCGAATACCAGGGGTGACAGGCGGGGCTCCGGAGGCGCTGACCGTCCCCCTGCCTATCGCTTGTTATCGAAGCCTTTTGAGCAGGGTCGGACACCCGTGTGACCAAAGCCGCCTTCGCCGCGCCGGGTATCGTCGAGTTCCCGGACGAGGTTCCACGTGGGGTGCAGGACGGGAGCGATGATCATCTGGGCGATGCGGTCGCCGCGGTGGATGGTGAAGGGTTCTTCGCCGTGGTTGATGAGGATCACCTTGATCTCGCCGCGGTAGTCGGCGTCGATGGTGCCGGGACTGTTGACCATGGAGATGCCGTGTTTGATGGCGAGGCCGCTGCGCGGCCGGACCTGGGCTTCCACGCCGGGGGGCAGGGCGATGCGCAGGCCGGTGGGCACGAGACAACGCGCGCCGGGCGCGACGGTGAGGGGGTCGGTCACGGCGGCGGAAAGGTCCATGCCGGCGGCGTGGAGAGTGGCGTAAGAGGGCAGGGGAAGATCCTCGCAGCCGGGTTCCCGGGCGATGCGAATCGTTAGCGGGTTTTCGTTCACAGGGGAATCCTTTCCAGCACGTGGCCGCCCGTGGGGCCGAGCACGGTGAGGGCGCAATTCCCGGGGGTGAAGGTGCGGCGCGCGAAGTCCCGGACTTCCTCGGCGGTCACGGCATCCACCTTGGCGATCACCTCGTCCACGCCGACGATGCGGCCGTGGTACATGAGGGAGCGGGCGATGCGCGACATGCGGGAAAAGGTACTCTCCAGCGCCATGAGCATGCCCCCCTTGATTTGCTCGCGGTTCATTTGCAGTTCCTCCTCGCCGACGCCTTCCTCACAAAACCTGAGAATCTCGGAGAAGGTGAGGTCAAGGGTCCTGGCGTAATTCTGCGGGGCCACCGTGGCCGCGATGCCGATGGCACCCGTGGTGCGGTAAAAGGAATCGAAGGTGTAGATACTGTAGGCCAGGCCCTCTTCTTCACGTATTTTCTAGAAAAGGCGGGACGTGGACCCGCCTCCCAGAATACTGCTCACCATGTCGCATACGTAACGGTCGGCGTCGTGGAGCGTGGGGCCGGGGAAGGAGAGGCAGACGTGGGCCTGGGCGACATCACGGTCCACCGTGTGGACGCCGGCCCGGAAAACAGGGGGCTGGTGCCGGGGCGGCAGTTCGCGCGGCGCCAGCTCGCCGAACTCGGAGACAACCTGGTCCAGGACCCGTGTCTCGTCCAGGTTACCCACGATGGAAAAGAACAGGTTGTTGGGCCGGTACCACGCGTCATAGAAACGCTTCACCTCATCCAGCCCCAGCTTGAGCATGGATTCGGTGGAACCCGATACGGAGCGACCGAGGGGATGGTTCGGCCAATGGTACTCGGCGAGAAGATCGAAGACATATTCGTCGGGCGTGTCCTCCACCGAGGCGATTTCTTCGAGGATGACATTGCGCTCCTTTTCGAGATCGCAAAAGAGGGAGTTCTTGACGATGTCGGCCAGGATTTCAATGGCCACGGGCACATGCTCGTCCAGGGTCTTCACGTAAAGACAGGTGTATTCACGGGACGTGAAGGCATTGAGGTGACCGCCGCGCGACTCAACAGCCGCCATGAGTTCATGAACGTTTCGGGTCTTGGTGCCTTTGAAGAAGAGATGTTCAAGGAAGTGGGCCAACCCGCTTTCCCCGTTCCGTTCATCGGCCGATCCCGTGTGAACCCAGACGCCCACGGAAGCCGAGCGAAGATAGGGCAGGCACTCCATGCTCACCGTAAGGCCGTTGTCCAGAACATGCACGCGCGCGCTATTTGAAGATTCCGAAGTACTCACGTTGGTGTGCTCCGTCTTTTAGAATGCTAATCGTGTACGGCGGTATCGCAGGGCGTGTTTCAGCACACCATAGCTGATGCGGAAGCAGCTTCCAGCCGCTTTGCAAGAGACCGGAAGCCTCTTCTGCATTACAGGAACGGAACGATTCCCTGAAATGGAAGGGCGCCCCCGCGAAGGGGGCGCCATGGATTGCATTGGTTCTCAGCACCCCGGCGGTTAACGGCGTCCGCCGCCACGACCACCGCTGCGGCCGCCCCGATCACCCCCGCGGCCCCGGCCGCCGCGATCATTGCGCCCACCGCGGTCGCCACCACGTCCGCCGCGATCATTTCGACCACGATCCCTGTTTTCCTGGTGTTTGCGCACGTCTTCCGGGTCGATGCGGCCCAGTTCGATGTCGGCCTGCACCTTGGACAGGTTCACCCGGCCCTGGCTGTCTATCTCGATCACTTTCACATCGATCACGTCGCCGATATCAACCACGTCGGTCACTTCGCCAACACGTCCCACGGCCAGCTCGGAGATATGGACCAGGCCGTCGCGGTTGCCCACGAGGCTGCAAAAGGCGCCGAAGTTCATGATGCGCACGACCGTGCCCTGGTAGATGGCACCGACCTCAACGTCGGCCGTGATCTCCTTGATCATCTCGATGGCCGCGTTGGCGTGCTCGGCGTCGAGGGCCGCCACCTTGACGGTGCCGTCATCCTCGATGCCGATCTCGGCCTCCGTGTCCTTCTGGATGGCGCGGATAACCTTGCCGCCCGGCCCGATGACGTCGCGGATCTTCTCGGGATCGATTTTGATGGTGTAGATACGCGGTGCGTATTCGGAGATCTCCTCGCGCGGCGCGGGAAGCACCTCGGCCATTTTGCCGAGGATGTGCTCGCGGCCCGCCTTGGCCTGGGCCAGGGCCTTCGCCATAACCTCGCGGGCCAGGCCCTTGACCTTCGTGTCCATCTGGAACGCGGTGATGCCGTTGGCCGTGCCACAGACCTTGAAGTCCAGGTCGCCCAGGTGATCCTCGTCGCCCAGGATATCGGAGAGGATGCGGATCTCGTCGCCTTCCTTGATCATACCCATGGCGATACCGGCCACGGGCGCCTTGACCGGCACGCCGGCGTCCATCATGCTGAGGGAACCACCGCAAACGGTCGCCATGGAACTGGAACCGTTGCTCTCGGTGATCTCCGACACGATGCGCACGGTGTAAGGGAAATCCGATTCCTCGGCCTCTTCCGGATCATCCATATCGGCGAAGGGAATCGATTCGGCAAGGGCACGCTCGGCCAGCTTCCCGTGGCCGATCTCACGCCGGCCCGGGCCCATGATTCGCCGCACTTCACCCACCGACCACGGCGGGAAATTGTAGTGCAGGAAAAAGCGCCGGAACTCGTCGCCCGTCAGTTCATCGATACGCATTTCATCCCGCGAGGTCCCCAGGGTGGTGGTCACCAGGGCCTGGGTCTCGCCGCGCGTGAAGAGGGCCGAGCCATGCGCCCGGGGCAACACACCCACCTCGACGGTGATCTTCCGTATTTCGTCGAGCTGGCGGCCATCCATGCGAATGTTGGTGTCGATAACGGCCTGGCGCATGGTGCGCTTCTTCAATTCGCGATAGGCCTCGCTGATGTCGCCGGCAACCTCTTCATAGCGTTCCTCGCCGTATTTTTCGGCGAGTGCCGCCTTCACTTCCTCCTTCAGCGCGTCCAGGGTGTCGTACCGCTCCTGCTTGTCGCTGATGGCCAAGGCGGCCTTTACGCGGTCGGTGGCCAACGCGTCCACGTCGGCCACGACCGTTGCGTCCAGTTCCTTTTCTTCCACGGGCATCTTCTCGACGCCTACGCGGTTGCGAAGTTCCTCGATGGTGCCGATGATGGTCTGAATGTGCTTGTGCCCGAACTCAAGCGCGTCGAGCATGTCCTCTTCGGAAACTTCCCGGGCGCTGCCTTCCACCATGGTGATGGCGTCGCGCGTACCGGCGATGACAATGTTGATGTCAATCACGTCCCGGTCATCAACGGCCGGATTGACCACCAGCCTGCCGTCGAGGCGTCCCACGCGGACCGCGCCAATGGGCTCCAGGAGGGGGATCTTGGAAATGTGCAACGCGGCCGAGGCGGCGTTGATGGACAACACGTCCGGGTCGTTCACGTTGTCCGCGGAAAGCACGGTCTGGCAGACCTGCAATTCGTTGGTAAAGTTCTTGGGGAAAAGGGGCCGCAAAGGCCGGTCGGTCATGCGGCACACGAGTATTTCGCGTTCCGACGGCCGGGCCTCACGACGGAAAAAGTTCCCGGGAACCTGGCCCACAGCGTAGAATTTTTCGCGGTAATCCACGGTCATGGGGAAAAAATCCTGACCGGGCTTCGCTTCGGGGGCCACGCAGGTGGCCGACAACACCATCGTGTCGCCACTGCGGCAAATAACGGCGCCATGCGCCTGTTTGGCGATGCGGCCAGTTTCAAACTGGAGCTCCACATCGTCCAGCATTACGGAGAGACGTTCTACCATTTCTTTCTTGCTCCGTGGCCGAGGGAACGTCTCCCACAACGTGCCATCCAAACCACTTTCGTTTTTTCTCTTCTCTTCTTCGTTCATTTCACGGCGCCGAAGTTTGCCGAAAAAGGCATATTTCGCGGCGCCCAAAGGGGCTTCATGCGAAATCGGGGCGGCGTTACCGCCGCCCCGATTGGCTTACTTACGCAGGCCCAGTTCCTTGATAAGCGCGCGATACCCTTCCAGGTTTCGCTTGCGCAGGTAGGAAAGCAGGTTGCGCCGCCGACCCACCAACTTCAGCAGACCACGCCGGCCGCCGAAGTCTTTCTTGTGAATCTTGAAGTGTTCGGTCAGATGGTTGATCCGCTCCGTGAGGAGGGCGATCTGCACTTCCGTCGAACCCGTGTCCTTGTCGTCCTTGCCGAACTTTTCGACAAGCTCCTGCTTGCGCTCTTTTGCCAAAGCCATGACTCACCGTTCCTTTCTGCTTCACCCTACCCCCAGTACGCCGCCGGTGACCTCGGGCGACCGAGTGGTGGGCAATCGCATGCCGCGGGTCCCCGCCCCATGCGGGAGCCCGGCAACATGGCTATTTGTCGTTCAACGCGGCCAATCCGGGAAGCGTCTTTCCCTCAAGCATTTCGAGGGAAGCGCCGCCACCGGTCGATACATGCGACATCTTGTCGGCCAGGCCAAACTGCTTCACCGCCGCCGCCGTATCGCCGCCGCCAATAATACTGATTACATCGCTCTCCGCCAGGCACTGGGCGATTCCAAGGGTGCCCTTGGCGAATTTTTCCATCTCGAAAACGCCCACGGGGCCGTTCCAGACCACGGTGGCCGCCTTCCTGATGGTTTCGGTGAAAAGGGCCAGTGTCTTGGGACCGATGTCCAGGCCTTCCCAGCCCGCCTCGATACCGCCCACCTCCACCGTTTTCGTGTTGGCATCGTTCGAGAAGGCATCCGCCACGATGTTATCGACGGGGAGCAAGAGCTCGACACCCTTCTCCCTGGCCAGGCCCATGACTTTCCCGGCCACTTCAATACCGGCTTCATCCAGCAGGGAATTGCCGATTTCGTGACCCTGCGCCTTCATGAAGGTATACGCCATGCCCCCCCCAACAACCAGCGTGTCCACGAGGTTCAAGAGATTCTCGATGACCGTGATCTTGTCGGAGACCTTGGCGCCGCCCAGGATGGCGACCAGCGGACGTTTGGGATTGCCCAACACCTGGCCGAAGTATTCCATTTCCCTGGCCACGAGGAAGCCCGCCGCGCTTTGCGCGACGAACCTGGTCACCCCTTCCGTGGAGGCGTGGGCACGGTGAACCGTACCGAAAGCGTCGCTCACATATACATCCGCCAGCTTGGCCAGCGCCTCGGCCAGGGCGGGATCGTTTTTCTCCTCGCCCTGCTCGAAACGGGTGTTTTCCAGAAGCACAATCTCGCCCGGCGCCATGGCCTCGACCGCGGCCGTGACCGCGTCGCCGACCACCTGGTCCATCTTGGTGACCTTGACACCGTCAAGCAAACCCGCGAGATGCTTCGCCACGGGATCCATCTTCAGCAGCGCCAACTTCGCCGGATCGTCCTTCACCTTCTTCGGCCGGCCCAGGTGCGACATGAGGATGAGCTTGCCGCCATGATCCAGAACGTAGCGGATCGACTGCAACGCGGCGCGGATGCGCGTGTCATCGCGCACCGTGCCATCTTCATGTTGCGGAACGTTGAAATCAACCCGCATGAGAACCCGCTTGCCGGCCAGGTCCAGGTCCGTGATACTGAGCTTCTTCATAAGCCCGTTCCTTAAGCCATCTTCTTGAAAAGATCGAGGCAGCGGCAGCTATAGCCCCACTCATTGTCGTACCAGGAGATGAGCTTGGCGAAATTGCCGTCCATCACGCTCGTGCTCAGCGCGTCGAAGATGCTCGAGTGTGAGTTGCCGATGACGTCACAGGAGACGATGGGGTCTTCACAATACTGCAGGATGCCTTTGAGCGGACCCTCGGCGGCCGCCTTGATGGCGCCGTTGATGGCCTCCACCGTGGCTTCCTTTTCAAGCTCCACCACGAGGTCGACCACCGAGCCGTCGATCACGGGAACACGCATGGCCATGCCGTCAAGCTTGCCGTTAAGCTCGGGAATCACCTTGCCCACCGCGCGGGCCGCGCCCGTGGTCGTGGGGATGATGGCGTTCGCGGCGGCGCGGGCGCGGCGCAGGTCGCTGTGGGGCATGTCCTGCGCGGGCTGATCATTCGTGTAGGCATGAATCGTGGTCATGAGACCGCGCTTGATGCCGAACTGCTCATGGACCACCTTGGCGAAAGGAGCCAGGCAGTTGGTGGTGCAACTGGCGTTCGAGACGATCTGGTCGCTGTCCTTCAACTCGCCGTCATTCACGCCCGCCACGATGATGGCGTCGATGGCATCCTTCGGAGGAACGCTGAGGAGCACCTTCCTGGCACCCGCTTCGATGTGCAGCATGCACTTTTCCTTCGTCCGAAACACGCCCGTGCTCTCCAAGACCATATCCACGCCCAGTTCTTTCCAGGGCAGCTCGGCCGGGTTCTTAATCGCCGTAATCTTGATTTCCTTGCCATCGACGACCATGGCGTCGTCCTTGGCTTCGACCGTGCCGGCGTAGACGCCGCTGACGCTGTCATACTTGAGCAAGTGGGCCAGGGTCTTCGCGTCGGTCAGGTCATTGATCGCCGCCACCTCGAATTCATCCGAACCCATGAGCAGCTTGAACACGTTCCGCCCGATGCGGCCAAAACCGTTAATACCAATCTTTGTAGCCATTGTTCTCCATTCCTTTCAACGTTGGACTGTAAGCCCGTGACGCCCGCCAAAGGCCACGGACCCTTGATGTGTGACCGATCCACCCGTGTGCCAAAGCGCCGCTGAAAGCTGGTTCAGATACACCATGCGCCACTGGGAGATAACAAAGGAGCATTGGATTAGGTAGTGAGAGAGGATCGTCCGGAACCCGGCCGGGATTCGGCCGAATACGCGGAGGGCTTGATCCGGGGCCTTGTTTTCAATGAGCGGGGACACCTCAGGGGTTTCCCCCCGCGTCCCGGCCATACCAGGCCGGAACTTCCGCCCATGCACTTCTCACTTCTTAATCACGGGGAGTATGACACACCACGGAAAAGCAAGTCAACGTTTCCGTGTGTCCACGTTTCCGTGTGTCCTTTGCAAAAGGCGATTAGGCCGTCTTTTGATCTCCCGGTGAAGAGGAGGCGGACATGCGGTCCATTTGCCCCACCACGAAGCCAAGGATAATCACCACGGTTTCGACGGACCAGAAGGCCACGAGCAAACGCAGGATGCCACTGGTGAATCCGTAGCTGTGAAGGCCAACGCCGAGAAGGTTCACGCCCCACCACGAAAAGGTCACTATCATACCGAGGACCACCGAGGTGATCGCCGTGCCCAGGTCCTTGATGTAATGCCCGAGCCGCGCGTGCAGCATGACGAGCGCCCAAAGGCAAATCATGAGCGCGCCGTTTTCCTTGGGATCCCAGCCCCAGAAACGCCCCCAACTGTCGTTGGCCCAAATACCGCCAAGCACCGTGCCCACCAGCGAAAAGAGGAGACTGAAACACACCACGCCATAAATCATGCGGTCCACGCTGGCGTAATAGGCCTCGTCGCCCCGTTTCAATCCGAAGAGCTTGCCCAAGATGTATACATGCGCCAACGCCGCGGCAAGAAGACCGGCGGCATAGCCCAGGGTCACCGTGGTCACGTGACTGGCGAGCCAGAAATTCGTATCGAGCACCGCCACGAGACTCGGCATGGTGTCGACGCCCTCTTTCAACTCGTAGCGGTAGGCGAGAAACATGCCCAAAGTGCCCATGATGGAACCCAGGGCCACGGCGATGCGCTGACGATTTATGTATTCGATGATAACCGCCACCAGCGCGGACGAGGCCGTAATGAAAAGGAGCGTCTCATAGAGGGTCGTCACGGGCGGGCGTCCCCGAATAATGCAACGGAACGCGATGGCAATTATGAGCAGGATCGTTGGTGCGAGCACCGCCGGAGGAATAAGCCGCTGCAGCCATTTGCTTTGCGGCACGAGCCAGGAGAGGGCAACGAGTACGAAGCTCAGCACATAGAGCCACTGACTGAAAAACAGGTATTTGCCCCGATAGAACGCGCGTTCCACGCCAATCTTGGCGTATTCACCCCGCGCCTCGGCAAGCGCTTTGAGACCACCATGAAGGGCCAGGACTTCCTGGTGAAAAGCGATGGGATCATCACGGAGCGCCTTCAACCGTTCGAGGTGTCCCAGGAGCTTGAACTGGGTGTCCAAATCATGCCCCGGCTCGAAGGCCGCCACCAAAAGGTCCGCCGGAGAGTACCATTCCTTCTTTTCCGGATCCGTCGGGGGAAACAGGCTCAGCGTGCCCGCCGTGGCCACGGATTTCTCCATCTTGTGCAGAATGTCGCTTAATTCCCGGCGTTCGGTGTCGCTGAGACTCTTGTCGGTGGACATGCGGCTCAGCAGGGCGGGCACGCGCTGGAGCATCAGGCTCAGGGTCGCGTGTCCCTCCTCCTGAACGCCCAGCGCCTTGCCAATCCGTCCTTCGGGATCGGGGTGGAAATGGACCGTGGAAAAGTACATGAACTGGGAAATCGATTCATATTCGCGAAGGTTATACGCCAGATTGATAACCTGCTGCTCCATGGGAGCCCGCTGCCGCGCCTCTTTCCGCTGGTACTGCGTGGCCAGCTCCATGAGCTTTTGGCGGCCGGGTTTCAACTCGGAATAGGCGTAACGGTCGCGCCGCTTGTCATGGGTGGTCAGCCCGATGGCCGACACCACCTCCGCGCGATCCACGATGAATTGCTTCCAGGTATCGGTCACCTCGGGAAAGAAAAGACAGTACATGATCCATTCCGTGGGGCCGATCTTCAGCCCTCCCTCGGTGCGGAAGGTTCGCTTTCCATTGATCTTCAACATGGCAAACTGGGCATAGGTGTCCAGCGGCTTGATGCGGCCGCCCGCCTGTACCGGCAGGGACGCAAAAAGCTCAACCGTGTCCTGGTCCCACCGCGGAAGCGTCACCCCTTCCCCGGCGGCGGCCATCACCGGGGCCGACACCACCAACACCGCCAAACAGAGCCATCGCAGGTTCAAACGCATCAGGAAGACCTCCGGTTTTGAAGCCGAATATACGCAACAAGCTTTTGCAGGAAATGGATGAGCAGTCCCAGGGTGACGATATAGCACGAATACAGGGGCCATTGGTCCGCGGGATTGCGCACAACGGAGAAGGTGGAGAAAAGCCGCGCATCGGGACCCGCGTTCTGCGGCCCCCAACCCGATTGAAAGAGCGTATACCCTTCACGCCGCAGCGGTTCGTTCATTTTTATCTCGACCTGCCGGGAAACACCATCCTTTATTTCGGTGACATCACTGGAGTAATTGGCGGCCATCATGGTGCCCGGGTGCAGGTCCCGGTGAAACTTGTCCAACACCACGGTGAATGGAAGCTGCCAACGCTTGCGCCGCAGGTCAATCATCCACGTTGCACCGCCCACCTCGACAGACCAGGGCGCCTGGGCGAAAGCCCACAGAAGCCCCCGCTGTGTCTTGCCCGTATCCTTTTCGATAACTTCGGCATAGGCACCTGCGGCATTGCTCTCGTTTCCCGTGGCCAGGGGGCGCGGCACCAGCGCAATACCATCAACCGCGTCCGGACTGTTAGGGGCGGATGCGGGCCTGGAATTGGGCTCAAAGCCCGAGAGACGCAACTCGAAAGGAAGTTCCGGCGCAAAAAAACTTCGTGACTCCCCCTGCTTCATTGATACGAAACGCTCACCGGGAATGATAAGCTGGGTGCCCCCACCACTTTGGGCGATACTGATTTCCCACTCGTGGTAGCTTTGAAATTCATTCGACCGCTCGCCTTCATAGAGGGTAAGGTAACCGCTGTCGGCCACATGGTAGGTCACCGCGCCCGCAAGCAGCATGAGAAGCATGCCCGCATGGGCGATAAGCATGCCCGGTCGTCGCCACTCCTTGCGTGCCCGCACGATACCGCCGAAGAGGAGATTGACAAAGAGAAGCGCCATCAGCAGGTAACCGCCCGGAAGCGGAATGGGAACCCCCCAAAGGTCATGGACCAGGAAAAACGATTCAAAGTATTTCTTCTGCGCCTCGTAAAGCCCGATGTGCGCCTGCTCCAGGGTGCCGAAAAGGGTGAGCACCAACAACAGAAACAGCAGTACCATGGACACCCCGTAGGATGACAGGAACAGGAATACGGACCGGATAACGTTCTTGATGGCCAACGTAGCGTTACTCCGTGTTGAGTGCTATTCTCGGCAAAACGGCTTCCCGTGGGGCGGCTCCATCGCCTTGCGTATCGCGGCTTCAAAAGCCGCGATACTTTAGCATGGGTGAACGAAATACGTGATCCCGGGGATGACACGTAAAAGAACTAGCGAAGCGAGGTGCAAAAGGCCTTGAACTGTTCCGTTTGCCCGGCGAGAACTTCAGCGGGCCCCACCATCTTCACGAAAAGGGTTTGCCCCTCCAGGGGACACACCAGGCCCAACATGCCGGCATTGGCATTTCGTGTTTCACCCATACCGATGTACTCGCCCGTGATTTCAACCATGGGCGCTTCCCGGCCCAGCACGGTCAGCTTCGGCAGGGCCGCCAATTCGACCTTCGACAGGGCGGGCTGCCCCATCTGCCGGCGCCACCGGTTGATGTTGGCGTCCACGCCACCGGCGCCGCCCGAAAGGAGGGCGATATAGCATTCCGCGTCGCCCACCTTGTAGGTGACCAGCCGCATGGGACGATCCGGGGCTTGCTCCCAACCTTCGGGCGCGTCCCACTTCAAGTCCATCGAGTTGAATCCGCCCACCGGAGGAAGCCCCGGCGCCGTGCCGGAAACCCCGGCCGAGGCATGGGCCGCCGCAATCATTGCCTGGGGGTCTTCCTTCAGAGAATCACAGAACTGATTAAACCGCCCTTCCTCTTTGCCTACCAGGTCCGCCGGACCGGTCATTTTGACAAAATACGCTTTCCCGTTGGCGATGGCGAGCCGGCCCAGCAGGCGGTAGCCCTCCTGGGCGTTCCCCCCCATGCCGGCGAAGGTCCCCTTGAGATCCACGGCCACACCCTCGTGGCCCAGCAGGGTTGTCTTGGGCAGCGCCATGACATCGTCCTCGCTGGCCGGTTCAAGGCCCATCTGCTTACGCCAGCGGTTGATGTTCGCAGTCAAACCGCCCCCCGTACCCCCGAGCACGGTCAGGTAACACTGGCCCGTGTCACCTATCGTGAAATTCACCTGTCGTAACGAAGTTGGCGAGGCTTTCGACCAGCCTTCCGGCGTCTCGAAAGCAAACATCTGCACCGCAGTCGCATGTGCGCCCATGTTGCCCATACCGGTCCGGGGCTTCATCCCGAAGCGCTCCGCCGTATCCATGGACGCGGCCGGGGCGGCCAATTCGTCGGAACTGGAACGGGTCACCGTAATTTCCTGCCGGTCACTCTCCGCGCCGCATCCGGCCAAGACCAGCAACAATCCTGTAAGACACACTGCACGCCACATAGATCCCGCTCCTTGAAGGGGTTGTACGATTCATGGGGGTATCCGGGAAAAGACGGCCTGCCCAATACACAGTTCCGCCAGGCACCACGGAAACAGCGCACTCTACACCCGGCATTCCCATGGCCACGGATACATCCTCGCCTCTGTTCCAGCCGCGGAGTCTAGCACATGCCTCCCTAAACAAACCAGCCCGAGTTTCCCCCGCCCAGGCCTGGATTTCGCAAAAAGACGGTTCCCGGCGTCGAGGGAATTTTGTCCCCGCGATCTGCTACCATCGGCGAAAACCGGTCATCCGGCCGGCTCACCTTCACACCATTTGAGGATTTCCCTCGTGTCACGCGCCATGAAAACTCGCCTGTCCATCATGATGTTCCTCCAGTACATGGTGCCGGCCTTTGTCTTTCCCATCCTGAGCCATTACCTGAAGAACACGCTGGGCATCGACCCCTTCCGCGTGGGCGTTATCACGGCCATGACGGGGATCTCCGCCATGGTGATGCCCTTTTTCGTGGCCCACGTGGCCGACCGGGTGGTCAGCGCGGAACGGCTCCTGGGGCTGTTTCACCTGGCGGCGGGGCTGCTCATGCTGGTCATCGCGCGCCAAACCACGTTTTATCCCATCCTCGGGCTCTACTTTCTCTACGGCCTCATGCTGATGCCCACCTTCGCCCTGACGAACGCGGTGGCTTTTCACCACGTGACCGACGCCAAGCGGGATTTCGGCGGGATTCGCATGTGGGGGCCCATCAGTTGGGTCATCGGGGCCTGGGCTTTCAGTCTCCTCTGGCTGGGCGGCGCGAGTCCTTCGACGGCGAGCAGCGGCAAACTGGGCGATGCGCTGGTGGTTTGCGCGGTGTTCTCCCTGATTCTCGCGGTCTACGCTTTCACCCTGCCCCGGTCCGGCGTGAAGAAGGACGAGGTGCCCGCCGTCCTGTCAGGCAAAACGTTCCGGATCTTTCTTCGCCCCAGCCTGCTGCTGCTGTGCGGCGCGGCCCTGGTCAACGCAATGGTGCACCAATTCTATTACTGGGGGATGAGTCCTTATCTCCACCAAATCGGTGTATCCGACACCTACATCATGCCCGTGTTCACCCTGGGCCAGATGGGCGAGGTGGTGGCGCTCGGCTCGTTGGGCTTTTTCATGCGCCGCTTCGGCGTGAAGAAGCTGCTGGTCATGGGGGCCTTCGCCCAGACCTTCCGCGCCGTGGTCTTCGCCATCGGGTGGAAACCCCTGGTTTTCCCCGTCATTCCCACCCACGGCATCTGTTACGCCTTTTTCTTCATCGTGGCGTACATTTACGTGGAGACCCACAGCACGGCCGAAACGCGCAGCGGCGCGCAGCAACTCTTCAATATCCTCATCATGGGCCTGGGTGATCTTGGCGGCAAACTGCTCGCAGGCGGAACGGCCGCCCTTTTCCTGACCACCTCGGCCGCCGGTGAATCCCTCATCGACTTCGGAAAGTTCTGGCTCGTATCGGGAACGGCCGCCTTCGTGGTGGGCCTGGCGCTGCTCTTCTTCTTCCACGAGGAGACGGAAACCGACAAGGAGTAAGGCCATGTTCAAAACGTGCGCCATGCTATTCACCGCCCTCCTGCTGGGGGTGGCCTGGGCGGTGCGCGGACACTTCGGCCACGAGTGGGGCGCGGCCTGGGCAGGCGCCATCGGCGTGATGGCGCTCCTTGTATTCTGCAAGCGGGAGGACTGGCTCCGGCGCATGCCCGTCCTGGCGGCCCTCGGCGCCCTCGGTTGGGGCGCGGGCGGCTGCATGAGCTATGGCATCGTCATCGGGTACTGCCGGGGAACCGGTTTCGCCAACGTGGCCTACGGCTACGCCATGCTCGCCGTCATCGGGGGGCTACAGGGCTTTCTCGGCGGCGGACTCCTCGGGTTGGGCCTCGAATCACAAGACGAACGGAAGCCCTGCTGGGCCACCCTTTTCACCCAGATGATCGCGGCGGCATACCTGACCTGGGGCGTCCTCATCTACCAGTTCGAGTGGTTCATGACGCCGCCCCGGTCCGAAATGTGGGCCGGTTGCCTGGGGGCCGTGCTGACGCTGGGCTGGTTCCTCCAACGGGAGGGCTTCCACCGCGCCCTGCGGGTGGCGGCCTACAGCGCCCTGGGCGCGGGCTTCGGCTTCGCCTTCGGAAACTTCCTCCAGACCCTCGGCAGCGCGGCCGGCATCGGCTACAATTGGTGGAACGTGATGGAATTCACCCTTGGCTTCTGCGGCGGCCTGGGCATGGCCTACGCCGTAACCTCCCGGGAATGGCCGCCCGGCGCCACGGCCTCGCGGGGAAGCAATGGGATCGCCCTGCTCTTCCTGGTCTTCGCCATTCCGGCCGCGAACATTATCAACGCCTTCGACACCGAAAGCTACGTGCGGCTGGCGGAAAGGCTGGGCATGAGCGACGGAGCCGCCTTCGCCCGGAGCCAGATCGCCATGGCGTGGACGCTGACCATCCTCCTGACCGCCGTCGCCGTGGCGGTCTGGCCGCGATGCCGGAGCCGAAGGCTCGCGTCGTGGGGATTGCTCCTCTATACCGTGCTGTACACGGTTTTTTCCTACCTCGACGTGGGCCTCTTTTTCCAACCCCTGGACTGGACCGTATCGGAGACGGCCTACACACCCCTGCTGCTGTCGGCCCTCGGGATTTGGCTCCTGTGGCGCAAACGGAAGGTTGCTTTCACGGAGTGCCCCGCCGAAGGTTGGGGACGATGGGTCCTCCTGGCCGGGGTCTTCGTGACCGCCCTGGTAGTCATCACGTTAGTGTCCATCAACGCCCACGACGGCTTGCCGGGGGCGCACGAACGGTTCTGATGGATGAGGATCAAAGCCCCAACGCGCGGGGACGTCATGGCCCCCGTTGTGACGGGGGCTTGGGCATGACGCTCGACACCGTGCCCTCCACCGGGTCATAGGCCCACCGCCCGCCGGGGTAGGGATGGCCCGGCAGGAAATCGAGGTATCCCTCGCGGACCAGTACGTCCAGCGCCGCGGGGTAGGCGCCAGTCTTTTCCTGGTATTGGTCGAGACTCTTCTGCAGCCGGTTCTCCAGGCTTTCCGTTTCCTCGTCAAGCAAAGTGGTGTTCCGGACCGTGCCGCCGGGGTCGATGAAGAAGCGCCCTCCCAGCCCGTCGTCTTCCGATTTCAGCCCCAGGTCGGCCAGGGAGGAAGGCTCCTTTCCGGTTGCCTGCCGGTATTGCCCGGCCCGTTCGTTCAGGGTTCCGCAGGTCTCGCGGATGGCCAACTCCCGCAGCTTCCTTTCCGCCACCTCCCGGAGCAGCTTGTCACTGCTGTCCAGCAGGTTGGTCCACATGTCCCGTTCCACGTCGTCCAGGTTAAACTGTCCCTGCAGCTTCTCGGCCAGCTCCCGCATGAGGGGCGGCGCGGCCTCGTGGGCGGCGGCCATGCCGAGGTAGCGGGCCGCGGCGATCTTGGACCCGGGATCGTCGCGACGGTTGAGCAGGTAGATCATGGCCCCCTCGTAGGGCAATACCCAGGCGTCGGGGTTCGCCACGATACCTCGGTCGATCAGGTCGATCCCCGCGTCGTCGTCGGCCTTGAGCGCGGCGAGAAACATGCCGCCGAAACGGTAGGCATCCACGAAATAGGGGTCCAGCTTCACCACGGTATTCACCATCTGGTTCAGCCAGGTGAAACTCCGCTCCCCCTTCGCCTCGGTGGCCACGTATTGCACGCATTCCACCCAGAGGAAATCGGCGATGATGCTGCTCATGCCGCCGGTGAAGTGGTTGAGCAGTTTTTCGTTGGGCAGGTAGAGCAGGTCGCCGCCCCGGTCGGCGGGGCGGGCGCGGTCGGCGCCGTGCTGGGCCGCCACGGCGAGGCCGAAGATCAGCGCCGCGCAGGCCAGGCCGGCCAGGCGTCTTCGGCGGGTCATACGTCTTTCTCCTCGAAGGCCAGCGCGGCAAGGAGGAGCAGCACGGCGGTGTAGGCCAGTCCGTAGGCCAGCACCCAGGCCACGTACACGCCCGACACGGCAACACCGTTGGCGGCTTCGGCGCGGAGGTCGAAGTTGCCCAGGTTGGGAATGGCGTAATAGGCCACTTTGAGCACCTTCTCCGCGAAGGTACCGTGGAATTGGGGCGGCAGGTCCAGGAACACGCCCGTGGCATGGCCGAAGAGATAAACAAAGAACACGATGATCGCCCCGAGAATGGGCGACGTGAGGGAAGAAAGGAGCAGGGAGAAGGCCGTGATGAGCAGCAGCTTCCAGAAGATGAGCAACACGGCGAGAAAGTAGATGGGCTCGAGGGAACCGCCGAGGAGCAGCACGTAGGCCGCCGACACGCCGGTCATCACCACGGTGACCACCGCGAGGATCCCCATCAGCCCAAGGTACTTGCCCAGCAGGAACTCCCAACGGTGCATGGGCTGGGAGATGATGGTGTACAGGGTCCGCTTGTCGATCTCCTTGTAGACCAAGCTCGTGCCGATGAAGATCGCCACGAGCACGCCGAAGATGGACGTGGAGGCCAGGGAAATGTCCTTGACGATCTTGATGTCCTGGCCGATGCTGATCCACCCCAGCGCCTTCGAACCGAAGATGCTCACCGCCGCGAGAAAGAGCAGCACATACAATACTTTGTCGCGCACGGCTTCCCGAAAGGTGTTTTTCGCCACCGCGAGGATCCGGTTCATGACATCACCCCGGTACGCTCGTCCGGCCTTTGCTCCCGCATGAAATAGTCCTCCAGTGTTTCACGCAAGGGGTTGAGTTCAACGAGTTTTCCGCCCTGCTCAAGCACCATCCTGGCCGCGCGATTGCCGGCTTCAGGATCGGCGAAGGTGAAGCGCTCCAACTCGTCCAGGGCGCGGTGGCTTTCGCAGGTGGCCTTCAGGGCCGCCACCGCGCTGGTGTCCAGTCCGGTGGCCACCACTTCCACCCCGGCGGTTTTCTTTCCCAGCAATTCATCAATGCGGCCCTGCCGCACCAGCCGCCCCTTCACGAGAATGCCGACGCGGTCGCATACCTGCTCCACGTCCGCCAGCACGTGGGAACTGAAGAAGAGCGTCTTATTCTCGTCGCGCATGCGCAGGATCAACTCGCGGATGTTGCGGCGCCCGATGGGATCCAAGCCGCTCATGGGTTCGTCCAGGATGAGCAATGGCGGATCCCCCACCAGGGCCACCGCGAAGCCCACGCGCTGGCGCATGCCCTTCGAAAACCCCTTGATCCGCTGCGCGGCAATATCGCGCAGGTCAAGCATCTCCGAGAGTTTGTCCCACTCCCGCGCACGTTCGGCCGGACCCAGGCCCTGGAGCTGTCCATAGAAATCCAGGGTCTCCCGGGGGGTGAGATACTCGTAGAAATAGGGCTGCTCCGGTAGGTAGCCGATGAGCCGCCGCGCCCGCCGCGTCCGGACGTTTTCACCAAAGGCGAAGGCTTCCCCCGCCGTGGGTTTCAACAGGCTGCACAGGATCTTGATGGTGGTCGTCTTTCCCGCGCCGTTCCGGCCGAGAAAGCCGAAGACCTCATGTTTCCGAATGGTGAGATCGAGCGAATCCAGGGAACGCACCTTGGGCTTCCCTATCTCCTTGAAGACCTTGCCCAGGCCCCGGGTGACAATGGCGTCCATGGCATACCTATCTCGCGGGTTGATACCTGTTGCAATCGTAATACATAGAGCAACCCCTGCGGCGGGATCAAGTTCGGCATTTGAAATGCCTGGTTTCATCGCTTGACGCCTCCATGAGCTGGACGACGGCATCAAGACGGGTCTGGAATGGGTCCGGGGAGGAATAATGGGCGGCATGGGATCATGCCGGGAACTTGATCAGAGCTGCATGCCCCCCACCAATTGGGTGATTCGCTCCACGTGATGGCGGGCGCAATAGTCTTCCAACCCGTCGATCACCCGGATGGCCGCATCGGGCTGACGGAAGGTGTAGGAGCCGACGGCAACCGCCGTGGCGCCCGCCAGGATGAACTGCATGGCATCCGAGGCGTTGCAGATCCCGCCCATGCCGATGATGGGGATTTGGATGGCGCGGGCGGCGTCCCACACGAGCTTCACGGCCACGGGCCGTATGGCGGGGCCGCTGAGTCCGCCCACGATATTGCTGAGCATGGGGCGGCGTGTTTCGGGGTCGATCCCCATGCCCGTCAGGGTGTTGACGAGGGACACGGCATTGGCGCCCCCGGCCTCGGCGGCCAGGGCCGATTCGGCGATGTCGATGACGTTGGGCGAGAGCTTCACGAAGAGGGGCAAGCCCGTGGCGTTGCGAATGGTTTCGGTGTAGCGGCGCACCAATGCGGGATCCTGTGCCACGAGTTGACAGCCCCGTGCATTCTTCGCGTCGTGTACGTTGGGGCAGGAGAGGTTGGCTTCGATGGCGTCCGCGCCGCCTTCCGCTTCCAGGCGGCGGGCCAGCTCGGCGTATTCTTCGGGGTTGTGACCGTAAATATTGCCGATAATGGTGCAGCCGTGGGCGCGCAGGAAAGGCATCTTCTCCCGCAGGTAGGCGTCAAGCCCCACGTTCTGGAGACCGATGGCGTTGAGCATACCCGCGGGAGTCTCGACAAGGCGGGGTGGTTTGTTGCCCGGCCTCGGCTCGAGGGAGAGGCTCTTCACGGTGACCGCGCCGAGACGGGACACGTCGAAATACTGGTGGTACTCTTCCCCGTAGGCGAAGGTGCCCGACCCCACCGTGACGGGGTTTTTCATTACCAGGCCACCCAGGTTGATTTGCAGCGTGGGCTGCTTGCTTGTTCGGGTATCTTCCGTCATCCTCGTATTCCCGTTCGTAGGGTTCTAAACGCCGTCCCAGTCGATAAGACCGGCGTCGAACACGGGGCCGTCATGGCAGACCCGCACGGAACTCCCCGCTTCCCGGTCGGTCACGGTGGGCACCACGCATCCCAGGCAGACACCATCGCCACAGGCCATCTCGGCTTCTAGGGAAGCCAGGCAAGGCAAGCCCAAGTCGGAACATACCCGCTGTGTGGCTTTCATCATGACCATGGGACCACAGCAATAGACCATGGCGCCCGGGCCGGGGTTCAACCGCCGCAACACCTCCGAGGCGAAGGCTTTGTCGCCCGCGGATCCGTCGTCGGTGGCGAGATGCACGGTGCAGCCCATTTCGTGAAACTCGTCCTCGCAGAGAAGATGGTTTTCGGAACGCGCGGCGAGGATGACTTCCGGCGTGCGGCCCAGGGTTCCGATAATGGCCTCGGCCAGGGCGGGAAAAGGCGCAACGCCAATACCGCCCGCCACCAGGATATGGCGGTCATGGTGTGGGTCCAGCGGGAAGGGCTTGCCCAAGGGCCCTTGTATGCTGATCGTCTGGCCGGGGGAAAAACGGGACATCATGCGGGTGCCCTTGCCTTCCACCTTATAGAGTATGGACAGGCTGTCCGGGTAAATGCGTTCGAAAGACATGGGCCTGCGGAGGAAAGGATAGAGCCCTTCCTGCACCTCGATCATGCAGAACTGACCCGCCCGGGCCTCCCCGGCGATGCCCGGGGCATGCACGACCATGCGATAATGGTCTTCCGCCACCTCCTGGTTCAGGTGAACTTCACAATCCTCGATACGGGGCATGCCTATCTCCGGTCGTCCAGGGCGAGCTGGTTACGCAGCAGGTTGATGCTCACGCGAATCCGTTCCGCCAGCACGTCGCCCACGCCTTCCACCTTGACCAGTTCGTCCTTGGGTGCGCGGATGATCTTCTGGAGGTTCCCGAACTGGCTCACGAGATTGTCGATGATGGGCTTGGGCAGACGATGGGTGGCGGAAAGGACGCGGAAACCCCGCGGGGTCAGGTAGGTGTCCACATCGCGCAGGTTGGGGCCGAAGCCCAGGGCGTTACTGACACAGCTCAGGTTCAGGATATCGTCCTGGGGCGTACTGCGTAGCGCCACGCGAACACTCTCCTCCGTGACCCCGGGCTTCTCGCGGAAATAGTCCTTGACGACCAGCCGGGCTTCATGGATGGGAATAAGCAACTCCTTCACCTGCAATTCGATGAGCCGTCCCTCCGTACCCAGCTCGACGATATAGGGCTCTATTTCGTGGGCGATGCGCTCCACCATCTCGGCGCGCTGCACGGCGCGGCACACATCGAAAATGGTCACCACGTCCTGGAACTCGCGGGTGGTCAACTCGGTCAGCGCCGTCTGCAGGACCGACATGTATTTCTCTAAGGTCTGCGCCGCCTGCTCCGCCTTTTTCACCAGGGTCGATACGTCGTTCAGCACATGGCGGATTTCATTAATATAGAGGGTCACGCTGCTCCGGCGTTGCGACACGGCGATGACCATGCACTTGGCCTGCGCGGCCAGGCGCTGGGCGGTGCGGTGCCGGGTGCCGGTCTCGATAGAGGGAAAACTGGCCGAGGGTTTCAGAAAGCGGTTGGCGTAGAGGATACGCCCGGCATCGGGCGTGAGGATGATGGCCCCGTCCATCTTCGACAGTTCATAGAGCAACTGGGGCGTGACCTCGGCGTTCAGTTCGACACCGCCTTCCGACAGTTTGGAAAGGCGTTTCGTGTCACCCAGGCAGATAAGCGCCCCGGTACCGCTCTGGAGAATGGCCGAGATGGCCTCGCGAATGCGCGTGCCCGGCGCCAGCATGACGAGCGCTTCCCGGTAGGCTTCCTCGGAAGTAATCTGTTTCTTTTTACCCATGTCTTATGCCTCCAAAGCAGCCTCGATGCCCGAAACGAGATCACTCACGGCATGTAATTCCACACCCGAACCCCTGGTGTCCCGTGCGCAACTCCTGGGCAGTATACACTGTTTGAATCCAAACTTGGCAGCTTCCAGCGTCCGCTGGCGCGCCATGTCCACGGCCCGCACCTCACCGGCCAGCCCGACCTCGCCAAAGGCGAAAAGGTTCTCGACCACGGGGATTTCACGAAAGCTGGACACGAGCGCCAGGGCCACCGCCAGGTCCGCGGCGGGCTCGTCAAGCCGCACGCCGCCGGCCACGTTGACAAACACGTCCCGGTCGGAAAAGTGGAGCCCCCCCTTCTTCTCCAGTACCGCCAGCAGCAGGTTGATGCGGTTCGGGTTCAGGCCCGTCACCGTCCGTCGCGGCGAACCCGCGTGGGCGTCGCCCACCAGGGCCTGCACCTCCACCAGCAGGGGGCGCGTGCCTTCGATGCTGGGATAGACCATGGAACCATGCACCCCCTCGGGCCGTTCATTCAGGAAGAGCGCGCTGGGATTGGCGATTTCGTGCAGACCGGAATCACGCATCTCGAACACGCCGATCTCATTGGTCGAACCGAAGCGGTTCTTGATGGCCCGGAGAATGCGGAGGGCCTGACGCCCCTCGCCCTCGAAATAGAGCACCGTATCCACCAGGTGCTCCAGCAGCCGGGGGCCCGCGATGCTGCCCTCCTTGGTTACATGGCCCACGAGAAAAATGGGCAGCCCCGTGCCCTTGGCCAGGCGCAGAAACTCATTGGCACACTCGCGCACCTGTCCGATGCTCCCGGGCACGGCCGCGAGCTGGGTGGTGTGAACCGACTGGATAGAATCGATGACGGCAAATCCGTAGTCGCCCGCGCGCAGGTGTTTCCCGATGGCCGCCACGTTCGTCTCGGTGAGCAGCATGAGGTCGTCGTGCAGGGCCCCCAGCCGTTCCGCGCGCAGCCGGGCCTGCCCGAAGGACTCCTCGCCCGACACGTAGAGCACCTTCCGGTTCTGCCGCGCGAGATGGTGCGACACTTGCAGCATGAGCGTGGATTTGCCGATACCGGGGTCGCCGCCCACCAGCGTGAGGGAGCCGGGCACGATGCCGCCCCCCAGCACGCGGTCGAACTCGGTGATCGCCGTGGACAGGCGCGGGGGCGTTTCATTCGTGCCGTCGGTCACCGGAACGGGCTTCGCCCCCTCCACGATGCCTGGCCGAGCATGGGCGCCCTCCTCGACGGGCTGCTCTTCCGCGAGAGTGTTCCACTCCTGGCACACGGCGCATTTCCCCTGCCAGCGGGGCGACACCGCCCCGCAGCTCTGACACACGAATACCGCCTTTGCCTTGGCCATGAAGGGTTCCCTGGAGTGTGGCTGAAAACCGCTGCGAAGGTTATCACAGCCCGGCAAATGGAGGCAAAAGCAGGGCCTTTTCCCCCGCCCATGGTCCCCCATATATTCTCGTTCCCATGGTCCCCCATGGGAATGCAGTCCCCCGCCGTCCCGGCGGAACAAACTGCACCGCCCCGGGCGCGGCCCCGTGGCTCACAAAGGTAGCGCGGCCACACGAATGCGGGCGAGACGCCCGCCAAGGGCGTTCCCACGGAGGACCGTGGGAACGGGCGGAACCAGATTGCCACGGTCGCCGGAGGCTCCCTCGCAATGACGGGCTCTTGATTTTCTCGTTCCCATGGTCCCCCATGGGAACGCCATTCCCCGCCGTCCCCGGCGGAAGGCTCCGCAAGGAGGGGGACCTACCATCCTCTCCGGGATGAAATCCACGAAGGGTGAATGATAATCTTTGCGCCCAAGCGTTTCCCCATTGCCGTCCCTGACATGCCCGCGTATACAAGGATTTTGCACGCCATGACGGAAGCCCCCTTCCTCACCCCCAAACAGGCCCTGGCCCTCCGCGAGGCCCACGGCTCGCCCGTGTTCATCTACGACGAAGCCCGCCTACTGAACCAGGCCGACGCCTGCCTGGCTTTTCCCCATGCCTTCGGCCTCACCGTGCGCTATGCCATGAAGGCCCTGCCCACCGCGGCCATCCTGCGCCTTTTTAACCGCCGGGGGCTGCATATCGACGCCAGCAGCGGGTACGAAGCGGGCCGCGCCATGATGGCGGGCATTCCCGCGGACTATATCCAGATCACGGCCCAGCAATTGCCCGACGACCTCGACGAACTGGTGCGCCGGGGCGTGCGTTTCACCGCCTGTTCCCTGCACCAGCTTCGGACCTACGGCGCCCTGTTCCCCAACACACCGGTCTCGGTGCGCATCAACCCCGGCCTCGGCACGGGCCACAGCAACCGGACCAACGTGGGCGGGCCGTCGTCCAGCTTCGGCATCTGGCACGAGCACCTCGACGAGGTCTACGCGGTGGCGGCGGAATTCGGACTGCGCATCACCGGGATGCACACCCACATCGGCTCCGGCGGCGACCCCGAGGTGTGGGTCCGTTGCGCCCGCATGTCCCTCGCCATTGCCGCGCATATGCCCGAGGTGACGCGCCTGAGCCTCGGTGGCGGCTACAAGGTCGCCCGCATGGACAATGAAGTCAGCGCCGATCTCGAGTCCATCGGCGCACGGCTCCTTCCCGAGTTTGATGCCTTCGCGCAAGCCCATGGCCGCAAGCTGCACCTGGAGATCGAGCCCGGCACCTTCCTCGTGGCCAATGCGGGCGCCCTGGTCTGCACCGTGATGGACGTGGTCGATACGGGCGCCGAGGGCTACCGGTTCATCAAGGTGGACGCCGGCATGACGGAGATCCTGCGCCCCAGCATCTACGGCGCCCAGCACCCCATCCATCTCGTGCCCGCGGACGACACCCCCCGCGAACGCCGCGATTACCTCATCGCCGGGCACTGTTGTGAAAGCGGCGACATCCTCACCCCCGAGCCGGGCAACCCGGAAGGCCTCCTGCCGCGCAGCCTCCCCGAGGCCCGGATCGGAGACGCCCTCATCGTGGGTGGCGCGGGCGCCTACTGCGCCTCCATGGCCTCGAAGAACTACAACGCCTACCCCGAGTGCCCCGAAGTCCTCCTGCGCCGGGACGGCGGCATGGACCTCATCCGCCACCGCCAGACGTTGGAACAGGTGGTGCAGAACGAGGTGCGCTGACGCGACGACTGCCCGTTACTTCGCCCGTAACACCCGCGCCGGTGGAAACACCGCCGTGGCACCATTACAATGGCGGCCATGAATGTGGCGGAATTCGCACGGCGAGAGCAAGACCGTTTGGGGCGGCGGCTCACCGGCATCTACACGCGCACCATGCTCTGGTATATCCTGGGAATGGTGCTCTTGTGGTGGCTGGGCGTGGAAAGCATCTATGCCCATGTAACGCCCTTTTATGCCATGTTCATGCCCGCCTTCAACCTCCTGGCGGTACCGGCCTGCATGGCCATGCTCCTCGGTTTTGCCTACCTTTACCAGAGCCGTCACTACGTATCGCGTTCCCGGGGGCGCACGTTTCTTTCGCTTCTCGCGTGGATCGTGGTCGGGCTTTGGCCCTTGGTGGCGCACCTGGCGGGCGCTCCCGGGCGGGGGGAGGCGGCGGGCCTCTTCCTCTACTTCATGCTTTGCCAGATGACCGTGTTACTCGTCTTTCTCGCGGGGTTGACGGGCCTGCGTCGCTTCCTGGAACGACAGGCCTGGTTCGCGGGGGATCTTTCCCCCCGGGACGTGCGCCGTTTTCTGGGCGCGCTCGTGGTGTTCAGCTTCGCCTTTGCCTGTGCCGTGGCCATGATTCGTGGCGGGACGGCCGGCATTGCCCAAGCCTACGCGCGGCAGACTTCCGAGATGGTGGGCGACATCGGCAAGGCCTCCTCCTTCCTCGACATGCTTAACCGGTACGTGGAAATCCAGCCCTTCCTGTCGGTGCATGGGCGCTGCCATCCGCCGGGTCCCATTCTCCTGCTGTGGTTCTTCTCGAAAGGCCTGGGTAACGACCCGCTCGTGCTGTCCCTTTGCACCGTGGCCTTCGGGGCCCTGGCCGTCATCCCCATGTACCTGTGGACCCGGGAGATGCTGGGACAGCGCGTGGGCCTGACGGCGGCCCTGGTCTACGCCCTCGTGCCCTCCGTGGTCCTCTTCCAGGCCACCAGCGCCGACACGCTCTTCCCGCCCGTCACCCTCGCCACCCTGTGGCTCTTCGAGCGTGCCTTGCGGCGTCGGTCGCTGGGTTCCGCCGCCCTGGCGGGGCTGGGCTACGGGGTTATGGGGATGATGAAATACTCTCTCTTCGGCGTGGGCGCCTACTTCGGGATCACGGGCCTGTGGTGGCTCATGCAACCCGGACGGCGGGCCGTGGTCTTCAAAACGGCGCTGGTCATGGGCACCGTGACCGTCCTGTTCCACGCCGTGCTCCGTGAGGCCTGCGGCTTCGACCTGCTTCAGTCCATGACGCTGGCCAAGGAATTCGTCGACCGCGACCGCGGTTACGAGGCCATCAACCTGCCCCGCTACGGCTTCTGGGCCTGGCGTCTGCTCAACCCCCTGTGCTGGTTCTACTTCGCCGGTATCCCCGTGTCCGTACTGTTCCTCATGCGCCTGCGGAAGGCCCCGCCCGCCGTGCGCGGCCTTTGCCGGACACTGGCAATCACCGCGTTGTCCCAGAGCCTGCTCTACCTCGGCGCCGGTGAAGGCGAACGCTCCGCGCTCTATGTCTTCCCCTTCCTCGTCGTCCCCGCCGCCCACGCCCTCGACATCCTCGGCGCGACGTCCGAGTCCCCCACGCCCCTGCTGGCCACCGTGTCCTTTCTGGCCTTCCAATGCTGGTTCACCGAATGCTACTTCTACACCTATTGGTAGTGTGTATGATCCTGTATTGTTTGTCGAAGGGGATCTCGAAGCACCCACGCCGCAACCATGCAGGAGGTGACACAGGCCCGGGCCTATGCGGTTCTGTATAAATGGTCGCGAATACATGTTTGCGCTTTTTGCCGCGAAAACGGGAATCCACGAAAAAGGTCAACGTGCCGCCCCGTATCATGGAACCCCGCTTTCGCGGAGATGACCGTTGGTCGTGGCACGGACGGCTCTGCGATGTTCCTGGTTCCGGCCTGGCCCGGTTGGGGTTTCCTGGATGTGTCACCACGTCCCCTTTTTGCTGGTTGCGAAAAGGGGATTTTCAGCGAGACCGCCCCATACTCCTGCCTGTCGCGGCTCTCTTCGCCGCACAGGTCCCTCCATGTTGCACGGCAACGCCACCTACCAGGACGAAAAAGGCGAGACGGACAGGGCGCTGTTGAGGTAGCGCCGGTCACCGGATACTTCCCGCCCCAGCCACGGGGGGCGGGGGAAGGGCTGATCCGGCGCCTTCAACTCGATCTCCGCGACGATCAACCCTTCATTGACACCGTGAAAGACGTCCACCTCGAAGAGCGCGCCTTCGTGGTCCACCCGGTACCGGGTCTTCTCGATACAATGGCCCTCCGTGAGCAATTCGAGCATGGCCTCGGCGTCCGCCAGCGGCACGGGATACTCGAACTCGTGGCGCACGATATCCGTTACCCCGCCAAGGGCCTTCTTGATGTTCAGGCGGGCGTCCTTCCCCGCGATGCGGACGCGTACCGACGTAGGGGGACCCGTAACGAGGTAGCCCTGCCGCATGGGAACCCCCGCGGCCTTTCCCCGCCATTCATCGCCTTCCACCAGGAATTTCCGTTCAATCTCCATACCCATGCCATGCTCCTTCCGTTTTATCCCAAAGACTATGCCACATTGGGGATGACGGGCAAACGGCCTCTCGTGGATGCACTCTCCCCATATCCGGTGGTATTCTCTTGGCCTGAAAAGGGAGGAGCGAAAGGTGTCAAATACGCCGTTGAGCCGCCGCGCATTCGTGGGTGCCGTGGGTCTTGGGGCCGCGGCCCTGTCACGGGGCCGGACCTTCGCCGCCACCAAAACACCGAGGAAGGAGGAATCCGCCGGTATGAAACTGGGCATGGTCACCTATCTCATGGGCAAGGACATGGATTGCCCCGGGTTGATTCGCTTCTGCACGGAAACGGGACTCGAAGGTGTGGAGTTGCGCGCCACCCACGCCCACGGCGTGGAGTTGAATCTCTCGAAGAAAGAGCGCGCCGAGGTCCGAAAGATGTTTGCCGACTCCCCCGTCGAACTTGCCGGCCTGGGTTCGGCCTATGAATTTCATGCCAGGGAGCCGGCGGTGGTGCGGCGGAACGTGGAGGACGCCAAGGCCTACGCCCGCCTGGCCGCGGACGTGGGCGCCCCGGGCATCAAGGTGCGGCCCAACCGTCTGTTCGACGACGAGGACCCCGACATCACCTGCGAACGCATCGGCAAGGCCTGGGGCGAGGTGGCGGCCTTCGCCGACGAACTCGGCGTGGAAGTCCGCATGGAGGTACACGGGGGCGGCGGCTCCGCGAATCCCGCCAATATCCGGAAGATGCTGGACCACGCGAACCACGGGAACGCCAAAGTCTGCTGGAACTCGAATCCCGGTGAGCAAGACCGGGACGGGAGCGTTCGGACGAACTTCGACCTGCTCAAGCACGCCATCGGACTGGTGCATATCAACGAGATCGGCATCTGCCAGTACCCCTGGCGAGAGTTGTTTGGCCTGTTGAAAGGTATCGGCTACAAGGGGTACTGCCTGGCGGAGATCCCGTACAATCCCGAACCTGAACGTTTCATGAAGTACTATCGAACCCTCTTCGACCTGTACACCGGAACGTACCGGTACCCGCGTGGATAGATAAAGCCCCATGAAAACCGGCCACAACGAAAAGCGCGCAAAGGGCCTTGGGAGATATAGTCATGCTCATTGTTCATGTTGATGTCGCGGTGAAGCCGGAATGGGTGGACGCCTTTCGGAAGGCTACCCTGGCCAACGCACGGGAGAGCGTGAAGGAGCCGGGCATCGCCCGTTTCGATGTAATTCAGCGGAAGGACGACCCCACGCGTTTTGTCCTGGTCGAGGTCTACCGCACCGCGGAGGACCCCGCGCAACACAAGGAAACCGTCCATTACGCCACGTGGCGGAACACGGTGGCGGACATGATGGAGCGGCCCCGGGAGAGTGTGAAGTACACCAACTGCTACCCGGATGACGCCGGGTGGTGACACGGGTGGCATGGTGCCTGTTGCTCTGCCTGGCGCCGGCCGCATGGGGCGACTGTCGGGTAGGATCATGCTCTCCCATGGCTGCGATTTGTGCCGCGCCAACGGGCAAGCAGGAGCTTGCCCCTGCCATTCCCGTCAAGGCCGGGCGCGATTGGGAGGGTGCCCGTCCCCGGGCACCACGAAGCGATGTGAAGGCGGAAGACCGTCTCCCTCCCAACTCCCGTTGTGATGGTCTCCTCGCGCTTCGGGGCGCCGAATTCATCCTACCGAACGCGGAAACGGAGACCGCGGAACAACGCCGGTGGTACGTTTTCATTGCCGCGGTGAACGCCTACCCCAAGCTCGAAAGCGAGCGGCCCATACGTAACCTCTTCGACCCATTGATGCGTGCCCTGGCCCCGGGACAGGACCCCGTGCGCACGGTGGGCGACCTGCGGGACGACCATCTCTTGTGGCCGCCCCACGTCGGCTTCGGCTATGACCTCTCCGAACATTGGGGGGTGCAGTTCCAGCTCGGTTACACGGCGGGCAAGGTGCGCACGGTCCAGGACAAACGGAGCCTGTTCCTCCTCCCCCTCCACACCGATTTCGAAATTCAGCGCGGTGCGGCCTTTGCCGGCGTGGGATTGGATTACTTCCCCCTCGGCATGGTGAAGCGGGGGGACTGCCATGGGGTGATGGAACGGCTGAAGGCCGCCCGCCCCTCCCTGGGCGCCCGGTTTACCCTCACGTATGCCACCTACGACGCCAAGGTCCGCGTGGGACTCGGCCCCATTCCGAATCTCGGTCTCAATTTCAGTGATGCCTGGTGGGTGCGCAGCGTCAACCTCGACACCGGCCTGGACATCCCCTGGACCCGTCATGGCCTGCTTTCCCTGAACGCCGGTTACAATTTCTTCCTCGAACGGGGCTACGATTTCGAAGGCCCCGCCTTTACCATCGCCTGGAAACACTACGTGCGGTGATGTTTGATCTCAAAGCCGGAAGCGTGCAAGCATAGTTACGGGAGAAAAGAGCTTTTCAGGTTAGTCACTACGAGGAGTTGGAAAAATGAGTAAAGGTGTTTGGGTGGGCATTCTTATTGTTGCGGCTCTCGCCGCTGCCGTGATAGTTCGCATATTAGTGGGCGGGAACGAGGTAGTCCAAGAAATGACACCCCAAGAGGTCAAGACTCAGCAACAATCACAACAGCAAATGATGCAACTTCAGCAGAATATGCTGAAGCGGCAAGCCGGCCAATAACAACAACGGCGCTTGGGAAGTAACAGAAAGGCCCGCCGCGATTCGCGGCGGGCTTTCTGTTGTGTGTGAAAACGCTGAACAGGTCAGCCGGAGCCACCGAAAAGGAAGCCCCAAGTGGCCATCAGGCCGGAAGCATTGTTGTAGTTGGGATTTATCGGCGGCGCTTCAATGGGCGCTATGCCGCTATTGTACTTCGCGAATTCTACATGCCCATCCATGTAAAGAATGTTCGAGCCGCCGGGTACATGGTTGAAGCGCGACACCATTTCCATGCTGTCGGAAATCCAACCGTGCGCATCGGTATTGGCGTTGAAATGGTCCCACATCACGAACAACTCGCTCTGGGATTGCGCGCCTGCCGCGGGATTATTGATATCGGTGATGAAAAACCGCTCGATCCCATCCTTCAGGCGGTAGTACTGACCGGGAAGCGGGCTGCCGTCATCATCCACCCAGCCGGCACGACCAAAGGCAAAACCGGTTGAGTTGTACATGCTCGAAGTGATGTCCACGTTGCCGCGCTGGTACCAGTTGGCAAGAAGTACCCACTTATCCGGGCCGGGGCAACCATGATTCTGAAGATCAGGCTGTCCCACAACAATGGTTTGCGTGAAGCCGGGATAGGCGCCCCACATGCCAATCACCGAGAAACAATCCATCAACTGCGAAGTCGTTTTCACGGCATAGGGACAATATATGTAGGAGACGGGATAGGATAATATCGCCCAACGGCACCGTTCATCCGTCTGGGAGCTATCGTCCTGGATGATTTTGTCCAACTGCGCCGGAATGTCCTCCTCGATGCCAAACCCGGTGGCGTTCGTCCAAATCTTGAAATTGTCCGCACGGGAGTCCGAGGGACAGACCATGATATTGGGATCGGTCCAGTATTCGGGATAGAGATTTTCGGCGGCAGGACCCATCTGCCAACCGATTCCATTGATATTCCAGTTCTGCAGATTCGGGAACTTCTCTCCCTTGTCCTCGCCGGAATACATCTTGAAGATCAGTCCCCACTGCTTGAGGTTGTTGGCGCACGATGCGCGCCGTGCCGCCTCCCTGGCCCGTGCAAGCGCGGGCAGCAGAATTGCGGCCAGGATACCGATGATAGCGATTACCACCAACAGCTCGATAAGGGTGAAACCTCGTTGTCTCCTATACATTGTACTTCTCCCTTTTTGAAGCCCAGGCACGCTTCCCCATTCTCCAGAGAATAGGACCCCGCGCCCAACAGTTAGTTAGCACCTTCACTGTAGCAAAGGCTTCCTGTACTGTCAACACACACGACACAGCCCCGCAGCCCCGGCGACAGCATGATCCCCGTGGAACAAGAAATCAATAAAAGCTCGCCATTGGGAGAAACGTAACGGGTAACGGGCCATTGCACGATAGGGACGTTCGCTATTGCAAACGAAGGGCCACGGGGAGCCACGGGAAAGGGCAAGGGGTCGCCCCCGGTCATGGAGCCCCGCGTTCGCGGGATGACGGTAATACAGAAACGGCTGGATGCCGCATCTGTGTTTCGTAGTCGTTCACGGAGCGCGCGACCCTCCGAATGACCGGGCATGGTGACTGCTTTTTCCCGGAACCACGGGGGCCATGGAGATAAAGCCTGGTTTCGCCTTGACCGGCTTGGGGGACTCCAACCTCTCAAACCGGCGCGGGTTTCCCCGTGCCGGCTTCCCCGACACGTTCCTGTCCTGCTATGCTGTGATTCATGGTCACGTCTATCATCATACCGGCGTTTAACCAGCTTGCCTATTGCGAGCAGTGCATTCGTTCCATCCAGGTCAGCACCGCCGCGCCTTATCAACTGATCCTCGTGGACAACGGATCGACGGACGGCGTGCCGGCGTATTTCGACAGCATCCCGGAGGCGACGGTGATCCATTCGGAGCGCAACCTGGGCTTCGCCGGCGGCGTCAACCTGGGAATGCGCCGCGCCACGGGGGACGTGTTGCTGCTGAACAGCGACACCATCGTGCCGGATGGCTGGCTCACGCGCCTGTCCGCCGCCCTGCATGGCGCGGATGATATCGGCATGGTGGGCCCCATGAGCAATTGCGTGTCGGGCAGCCAGCTTATCGAAGGGCTGGAGTTTTCGAGTCACCGGGAGATCACCGCTTACGCCCATGACCTGGCGGCGCGCAACGCGGGGAAGCTTCGTGACGTGGCGCGGCTGGTGGGCTTCTGCCTGTTGATTCGCCAGGAGGCGGTTGAAAAGATCGGCCTTCTCGACGAGGCCTATGGCTTGGGCAATTTCGAGGACGACGATTATTGCCTGCGCGCCATCCGGGCGGGATACCGCCTGTGCGTGGCGGAAGATTGTTTCGTTTTTCACTATGGCAGCCGCACCTTCATGAGCATGGGCCTGGTGGGTGATGCGTGGAATGCGCTGATCGAAACCAACCAGCGCCTTTTCGAGGCCAAGTGGCAGGCCCGGCCCGAGGAACGGGTGGACGCCATGCAGCAGGCGCGGCAGCTCATTCGCCGGGCCGGGGAAGCCGCCGCGGCGGGCGACGTAACCGGCGCCCTTCGTCTTTTCCGGGACGCCCTAGCCCTGGCGCCCACGGACGACCAGGTCTACGTGGACTACGCACTGTTCCTCAAGGACATCGGCGAGGGTGCCCGCGCAGTCGATTTTCTGCGGCGCGCTCTCACGCTGAACCCCGCGAACACGGCGGCGCGGGATGCCCTCGGCGAGGGGGAAGGCTGAGCCGGCCTGGCCGGAACCAGGTTGTCGTCATCACGAACCACGGTGGAGAAGAAGGAAAGCAGATGGGGCATCTTGCCGCATTCAAAGCGGCTGGAAGCCGCTTCCACGTTACCGTCATCCCCGCGAAAGCGGGGCTCCATGATACGAGGCAACACCCTGACCTTTCCCGTGGATTCCCGCCTTCGCGGGAATGACGGAAGGGAGAGGCAAACACGTTTTCATGACGATTGGTACAGAACTTCACGGGTAGAGACTAAGCAACATGGATATCGAGATCCGCCCCTACCGCACCGAGGACGAAGCCGAGTGGCTTCGGGTTCACGCCGTGATCATGACCATATCCCACGCCTGGAACTACTGCATCCAGGAACGCCCCGCCTACGAGGGATACGAATCGACGCGGCTGGTGGCGGTGGCGGAAGGCCGAATCGTGGGACTCACGGATACGCAGTACGAGCATGCGCCGGGCGAGTTGTGCTACCTCAAGGATTCCCGGGGCGGCTACGTGCTGGAGTTCGGGCGCCTCCCCGAATTCACGGGCCACGGCATCGGTCAGCGCTTGATGGACGCCACGGTGGAGGACGCCCGGGCAAAGGGCTTTCACCGGTTGGAGTACTGGACCCAGGATCGCACGGCCCAACGCTACTACCGCCGTCTGAAAATGCCGGAAATCGGACGGCACTATCGTTTTCGCTTCAAGGCGACGGAGGCCGTGAATGATCTTTTGGAGAAAGACGGCGTCGGTGTCGAATATGTCTATGGGGTCTGTCTTCCCGAGGAATGGCCGTTGGTCAAGGCGAAGTACGACATTATCGACCGTCATCCCCTGGAACCCCACCTCTGCGTGGGTTTCGAGATACGCTTCTGAAACAGGGGGAACAGGGCCATGAGAGCCGCCGGAATCGGTCGCACGTGGTAACCGGGGACAACCACCCTGCCCAGGGCCCAAATCAAACCCAAACGTAAACAAAACACCTACAGCCGTTGGTGGTACTCCAAAAAACGGTCATTCCCGCGAACACGAGGACCCATGGATTAACGGCACGACTTCGCCCTTTTTCATGGATTTCCGCGTTCGCGGGAATGACGGGCAGGGTGTAGGGACCTCGCCTTGCGTCGCGAACTCGCCAAAGGAGAACCCCATCAGGTGCATTCCAGACAACCGGGGCACCAGCCTCCCGGGAACCCTTTCAACCAATGATTACTGACCAATTCATCACTTGACCCCCATTTGGAAGTCCATGTTTATGTACCAAGAGCGCGAACACAACGGGCGCTCCCCCGTTTCCAGGGGAACGCCCGTTGTTCTTCCTTGCGTTTTCGCGCCCTTGCGTGATGTCCTTCCGCACCCTATGCCAGGGACTTGATCTTCGCGAGCAGGCTGTCGCCATCGAGGTGGTGGTAAGGGATGTGCTCGTGGACACCGCCTTCGCCGCCCTTCTCGACCGCGCTGATGCCGTACCTGGGCGTAAGGCCCCGTTCGAGGAGCCACGTACCGAAACGGCTGCCGATCCCCGTGTTCAGGTTCTGGTTTTCGGCCACCAGCACGAAGCCGGTCTGGCCTATCTTTTGCATCATGTCCTCGTCAATGACATTCAACGTGGGCTTGTTGACGAGGCCCACGTCGATGCCCTCGGCGCGGGCGCGCTCCACGGCGTCGAGGGCGCGGCAAAGGATGTCGCCGTAGGAAACAACGTAACCGGCGGAACCCTCGCGGATGATCTCGTCTTTGCCGGGGGTGAAGACATAGTCGTCACCGTAGACCTTGGCGCCGTCTTCCGTGCAGACGAAGGGCACCACGCCGCGCGTGGTGAACACGTAGCGAAGCCCTTCATCGTTCCAGATGGCCTTCATGATGCCGCGAAGCTGGTTGACGTCGGCGGGGAAATAGAGGCGTGTCTTGTCGCCTTCGGGCAGGCCCGAGTGGGCGAGCATCATGTTCACGCCGTAATGGCAGGTGTTGTCGGCCATCTGGTCGATGCTGGAATGAGAGAAGTGGCAAATCACGTTGGCGTCGTTCAGACGCGCCATGGTGGCCTCGGAAAGGATCATTTCAATGAAGGCGCCAAAGGTGCTGAAGATGCCCTGCTTGCCCTTGGCGAAGCCGAAGCCCGCGGCGGCGGAGAAGTTGCCCCGCTACTGGATGCCGCCGTTGAAGCAGAGATCCGGGTGGCGCTTGCTGATGTTCTTGAGCCCCGTGGAGCCTTCGAGGTCCGAATCGATAACAGCCACGCGGGCGGCCCGTTCCTCGGCGGGGATCGTGTCGATAATGTCGCTCACGATGTTGCCGAACTCGGAGCGGTTGCTGCACGTTTCTTCCGTGCTGCCCTTCAACGGGCCGGGCTTGCCGATCTTCTCGATATTCCTGATGTAATCGGCCGCTTCCTGGTGGCCCCGCGCTTCGAGATACTCGATGGCGACGGCCGCCTTGATCACGTCATGCCCCGCGCACTGGCCTTCCATGCCGGCGATGCCGGGCATCATGGGGCGGCGGTTTACCACCGCTACGGGACCGTCCGTGTTCACCGCGTTCACCATCTGCGCAAAAAGGCGGGTGAAGTCCTCGCCGTCGCACTCGGTGACCGTCAGGCCGTGACCGGCGAGGGTCCGGGCCACGTCATAGCCCTTGAGGTATTCCCTGGGGTGACCGGCGATGGTGACGTTGTTGTCGTCAATGATGAGCTTCACGTTAAGATCGCGGGCCACGGCCAGGCGCGCCGCTTCGGCATCGTCGCCTTCCTGCTGGGCGCCGTCCGAGCCAAAGAGGAAGACCACCTTCTCCGGGTGGGCCAGGGCGACACCGTTGACAAAAGGCCACATGTGGCCCAGGCGGCCCGAGGCGAACTTGATGCCCAGCCTGGCGTCCAGCTCGGGGTGGCCATAAAGCCCTTCGCCCGGCGCGCGGTAGTGGAGGAGCTTCTCGAAGGGCATGTCGCCGTTGAAAGCGGCCATGGCGTACTGGATCGCGACGCGGTGGCCCGCCTCGTCGAAGAAAGCCGGGTAGAAGCGGTCACTGCCCTTCATAAAGGCATCGGCGATGATCACTTCGGGGGTGATGTCATAGGCCCCGCCCGTGTGCCCGCCATAGCCCCGCGCATCGGCGATGGCCGTGTAGAACACGATGGTATCGCGCACAATCTGGATGTTCTTAAGCAGTTGCTCCTTCTGCTCCGGGGTTATCGTGCCCTGGGCCGGGTCGATGGCCACGGACTGGTACGGACTCACATCAATCGGGAAACTCATGGTCTACTCCCCTTGGTTGTGGTTTGTGGTTTTCGGTGATATACGCCACCCGTCTGCACGCCAGGAAACACGGTTCTCTCCCCGGCCCTGTGACGTTCGAGGGTACAACAATTGGCACAGCGATCCCCGGTGAGACGAGGCCCAAGTATAGCATAGGACGACGCGGGAAGAACACAGGACTTCACCATGCACTGGTGAAATGGGGGATCGCCCTGTGTACCATCCGAAGGACCACCGTCGGGTGCCGGTTTCGTGAACGGTTACGCACGTTCAATGCCATATTCCTTCATCTTCCGCCACAGGGTGGACCGCGAAATGCCCAGTTTCTTCGCTGTCAGGGACTGGTTTCCCGAAAGACGCGCCAGCACTTCCCGGATATAACGTTCTTCCACTTCCGACAAGGTGAGTATCCCCGCTTCCGCATGGTATGGCAGTTGAAGCCGCTTTCCGCCGCCCCGGCATACCTGCTCGGGAAGATCGCGTGGACGAATAAGATCTTCGTCGGCCATGATCACGGCATGTCCCACGATGCTCTCCAGTTCGCGAACGTTTCCCGGAAAGTCATAGTGCATGATCAGGCTCGTGGCATGATCATCCATGCCGCGCACCTTTTTTCCATAGCGCTGGTTCGCACGGTGGATGAAGTGCGGGATGAGCGCCGGTAAGGCGTCCATGCGTTCCCGCAGGGGCGGGATGCGAATGGTGACCATGTTTAAGCGGAAGTACAAATCCTCTCGAAACGCATTCCGTGCCACCGCCTCCTCCAGGTCGCGATTGGTCGCGGCGATGACGCGGACATCCACCTTGAGGGAAACCGACGATCCCACGGGACGCATCTCCCCGTTTTGAAGCACGCGCAGCAGCTTCGCCTGCGTGATGGGAGACATGTCTCCGATCTCATCCAGGAAGAGCGTTCCCCCGTCCGCTTCCTCGAATAGTCCCCGTTTGTCCTGTTCCGCGCCCGTGAAAGCCCCCTTCACATGACCGAACATCTCGCTTTCGAGCAGCGCCTCCGGCAGGGCCGCGCAGTTGATCGCCACGAAAGACCGCTTGCCGCGGCGACTGAGGCGGTGTACCGCGTGGGCCAGCACCTCCTTGCCCGTGCCGCTTTCCCCCAAAAGCAGAACCGTGCTGTCCGTGGGCGCCACCTTGCGGATCAACTCGACCACCCGGCCCATGGCCTCGGTTCGCCCCACCAACTGCTCGAAAACCGACTCCTCGTACTCGTCCACCCGTTCGGCCAAGTGTCGGCTGTGGACCGACTTATCCACCGCAAGGGCCACGTCCGACGGCGCGCTGGTGCGCGGCAGGTAAAAGTGCGCCCCCTGGCGGATTCCCTCGATGGCCCGCTCTATCCGGTCCATGTCAAAAAGCAGGATCAACTGGGTGGCCGAGTTTTGCTCCCGCGCGAAAGTCACCAGGTCAATGTCCGCCGCTTCATCCAGTTCGAGGTCCAATACCAGGATATCAAAGGTACGCTGACTCACCAGGCGTAACACGCCCGGCGCGTCATGGCATCGCTCGACCTCGTACCCCGAATAGCCCAGGAAATCGGCCAACGCCGCGCCATAGTCTATCTCGGCGCACGCCACCAACACCCGAATCGCCGACTCGGTGCTCTGCATCGCAACACGCCTCCGTTCCACCTAAGCGTATTGTACCAAAACAGAGCATGTTCGAGGCAAGGGCCATGGGGCAGAACGCGCCGCAGGCACAAGCTCGGCCCCCATGACCGGAGCTGGCGCGAACGTTCGGAATGACAAGGGGGAGGGTATGGGGTGAAGACATCCGGCCGGTGGCGGCGGGGCGTGCCCTCCAACTTTCGCCCGCGCGTGGGCTTAATCGCCCCAGGACAAGGTCGATTCCAGAGAGCACCAGTTCCAGCTTCGCCCGCGACATCTTGGCGGTCCGTTCCTTCAACAACTTCCTATCCAAGGCGACAACCTGCGAGACGTTCGCCACCGATTTCTTCGCCAGTCCGGTGGCGCGACACGAAAGCAGCACATTCCCGGGGGCGCCGGCCCATTTCAGCTTGCTCGTGAGGAGAACACAGACCACCGTCCCGATTCGGCTGCGATTCAGCGCATCTCCCCGCACCACGACCCGGGCCTTTGCATTCCCGGTCCCGAACCGGTGGGTTCGGGAAGGTCGGCCCACCAGGCGTCACCCTGGGAGATTACCATTCGCTACGTTCCAGGACACGCCGCACCGCCCTCGACACGAACGTATCGACGCCCTCTCCCACTTCGTGTCAACCTAACCCGGCCAAGATGGAACCAGGAATCGTCTCCGCGGAAAACCGTGGTTCCGAAAAAACCGTTTTCGTGACAATTTGTACAGAACTTCATTGGTGAGGGACTAAGCAATCAACAACTTACTCAGAAGCCGTGAGATACGCTCACTGACCGCACCCTTCCTCTGTTGTCCATGTTTTGCAATTCGTAAGTAACAATTTAAGTAATACCGGCGCTCTGTCGAGCCGGTTTGGGAGGGAATGTCACAAGCCTGTCACGGTGGTCTTGCTCGCGCTTACGCAGGTAGGCCGCCATGGCGTGCAAATCATAGCCAAATTGCTTGGCATATTCCTCACGGATTCGCCGAACTTCTTCAACAATCGGGTCGTCACGCATGGCTAGTCCTCCATGAGTTCCTCAGGGGTGCAAATAACGGGGCATGCGTAGCCCCCCTTCTCGACCATTGCTTCGATTTGGGAGCGATGCACTGCATTTGCAAGGTGTTTACAGTTCCATGTGACAAGATAATCGACCCCGTTCGTCGCCGCGACGGCAATGTGAAGCGCATCAGCCGCAGCCGAATCGGGAATAGGGCCGGACCCAATCAGCTGCCCCGCGAGTGAAATTGCCTCATCACTGATCGCCAGGATAGGTAAATCCTCGATGGCCGCAAGACGCTCTGCGGACGCAGCGGGATCTCCTCTACCCGCTTCCTCTCGCACGAGCTCCGAAACCACGAGGACGAACACGCCGGCCCGTTGCTCCCACCATTGCAGGGTCAGTTCCTGGTGCGCAGCGATAACCATATCCCGGCTCCGGCGACTGGTCAAGTAGCTGACAATGCTCGTTTCTATGTACACCTTCTGCTTCATGCCAGCCAGTATACCACCTCCCGAAACGTTGGACGAAGCTTTCGCGCAGGGCAATCGCACTAAAAGTCATAGGGGCAGTAAAATTTCCTGCATGTAGCGGTCCTCCCAACCGGTCTGTAGTCGTTTTTCTCTGACGCCGCCCTTTCTGGGTGTATTGTTATTGGGGGCGTTATCCTAACCCGGCCGAGCCGGAATCAGGAATCGTCCCCACGGGAAGCACGCGCCGGTTTTCCGCGACCCTCTCAGTCCAGCTCCCGGATCCTGATGTTCCGCCAGGCCACCATGAAGGGCCCTTCACCGGAGCGAATGGCATGCACCTGGAGCCCGATAAAGCCCCTGGGATGGGTTTTGTATATTTCCTCCTGTGTCAGGTCGGCCACGGGATTACCATTGATAAAGGTTTGGATACGGGGACCTTTCGCAATGACACGGTACGTGTTCCATTCCCCGTTTTTGAAATAGCTGTGTTCACTGACCGACTTATCGTCGCTCGTGGGCTCCGGTGAAAGCCAGCCGTGGCCGGTGGCCTCCCCGTAAATGTACCCGGACTGGCCCGGGCTGTTCTCGATCTCGACCTGGGGTCCGTTCACCCGTCCTTGCGGTTCCGAACACCGGGTGGGGATATTCTTTTCTTCCGCCTGCCGGGAGCGAATCTGCACGCCCGAATTCAGCTCGTCGTCGCATTTCACTTCGAAGGTAAGCTCGAAATCTCCATACTCCTCGTCCGAACAGAGGAAGGAGTTGTATCTTCCCTCATTGGTAATGCCCACGATGGCGCCTCCCCCCACGACATAGGCCGCTTCCCCATTCAGTTGCGTCCAGCCATTCAGGGTGACACCGTCGAAAAGGGATTTCCATTCCGCCGGGGCACCCGTGGCCGGGGCAAGGCCCACGCCAAGCATCAGCAGGCATGCCAGGACCGGGATCGTTGCGTTTTTCATGTCATAATCTCCTTTTGGGTTCAAACCAGCCCACAGCATGGCACATGGGCGGGGGAAATGGAAAGTGTTGGCCGCCAGGCACTATTTAGAGCCTGCCCCATAATCGTTTTGTTGATGCCTGTTTAGGCGAGATGTTGGTTCGAGATTGTTATGGGGCGCGGCTTTTGCTGCAATGCCCAAAAAAAGTGTCCTATAATTGGGTTGCGCCTGTAGAGTCATAAACTCTC
>JAJRTN010000012.1 GCA_024278275.1 Candidatus Hydrogenedentota bacterium | reverse complement strand
CTGTGCCTCGCCAAATCAAATACCGCGAAAAACCAACAAAACCCGCTGCCGGACGAAGGAAGACTAACCGCGAGGCAACCGCGGAAGCAAGGAGACATAGAAATTCACCTTTTTGGGACAGGCTCTATGTAACATGGGGGTGGATGCGGCATCCTGCCGCTTCCGCATTACACCCTCATGGGCCTGTTGCGTCCGCTCGTGGCCTCTTGTTAGCATCCAGAGAACATGAGTCGGTATGAAAACTACATGATGGCCGTTGCACTCCTGGTGGCCGGGATGGGGCCGGTCGCGTTTCAGGCGACGGCGGAAGAGGCGAAGGCTCCAGACGATATCGTCGTTCGGTTCTGCTATTGGGCGAATTTCGAGGAGAACAACTTCTTCCGAAGGGTCGCCGAGGACTTCGAGAAAGAACATCCGGGGGTCCATATCAAGCCGGAGTGGTTAGTCGGCGACTACGGTTACAAGCTGCAACTGGTCCTCATCAGCGGCACCGAGGCCGATATCATCCTCATGGATGACGAGTTGTTTCCCGCCTATGCCATCCGGGGCTACCTGGAAGACCTGCAACCCTATATTGACCGGGACGCGGCGGAACTGCAGCTGGAGGAGTTTCTGCCCACCTCGATGGAGAGCTTCAATTACCGGGGATTTCAGGGTGCCCTGCCGTGGGATGGCAACGCGGTTCTCTTCTTTTACAACAAGGATCTTTTCGATGATGCGGGAATCCCGTATCCGGGCGGAGACTGGACGTGGAACGATTTTCGTGATTATGCCAAGCGCCTGACCAAGGACCTGGACGGAGACGGGCATCCCGATCAGTATGGGACCAACTTCGAGTTCGATTTCATGGGTTTTGAGCCGCTGCTCTGGTGTTTCGGCGGGGACGTGCTAAGCGCGGACGGCACCAGGAGCGCGATCCAGGGACCGCGGGGGATTGAAGCCGCCCGTTTCGCTTTTGACATGATGTACAAGGATCATTCCGTCGCACGATCCGGCGAGGTGGGCTTTCTCACCGAGGTGCAACTGCTTACCGGGCGCGTGGCCATGGTGCAGGCCGGCTCCTACATGATCCCCACGCTGAACCGGGTAAAGGATGCCATGCGATGGGGCGTGGCCCCCATGCCCATCGGTCCCCATGGCGACCGCTACACCCGGATTACCTGGGATGGCATCTCCATCAGCGCCCACACCACCCCGAGAAAAAAGGAAATCGCCTGGGAGTTCATCAAGTTCTTCGTCAGCAAGAAGAACCAGGCCACCATCGGCAAACTTCAGCGCGGCATGCCCGTCCGCCGCCCGCAGACCCTCGCGAATTACATCAACCCGGAGACCCCGGCCGAGGAGGAAATCGCGCTCGAAGCGACGAAGTACGGGAAACTCACCCCCATCACGCCGCGCTTTCTCCAGCTTCGGGACGTCACCCGCGTCGAGTTCGGCCGCTTGAATCTCGCCGAGGTGACCGGTGCCACACCGGAGGAGTCTTTCCCGCGCCTTGGGATGGAAATCAACCGGGTGCTGGTCCGGGATGCCGAGGATTGGGCCGAGAAGCTGGCGGGCGGTCCGCCCCGGGAAGGGATGGCCGCCTCCGGGTTCAAGGCGCTGGGACTTGCCCTGGCCATCGTTGTCTTCTTCGTGATCGGGCTGATGCTCATTCCCCCGGTGCGCCGAAGTTTCTCGCGGGAGTGGGCGGCAGCGCGCCGGGCCTTTCACAATCACCGCGGGCGGACGGACACCTTCGAGGGCCTGCTCTTCGCTTCGCCATGGCTCGTGGGACTCTGCCTCTTCACCGCCTTTCCTATTCTGTTCAGCATCGTTTTGAGTTTCTGCCAGTGGGATCCCTACGACCCCATCTCGAAAATGACCTTCGTCGGGCTGGATAATTTTCAGCGGGCCTTCTCCACCGACAAGGTGACCGGGGATCCGCTGGTCCTTAAAGCCCTATACAACACCTTCTACTATGCCGTGTTCGCGGTGCCCCTGAGTCTCTGCTTTTCCCTCGGGCTGGCCCTGCTTCTCAACCAGAAGATCCGGGGCATTGCCATTTTCCGCACGGCCTTCTACATCCCCAGCATCCTGGCGGGTGTTGCCACGGTCATCCTCTGGACCTTTATCTTCAACCCCGTCGTGGGGCCGCTCAACGCCTTCCTGCGCATGGTGAACCGATTCCTGGACTGGACGGTGGTGCTCTCCTTCATCAACCTGCCCGTACCCATGTGGCTGGGCGACCCGGCGTGGTCCAAGCCCGCCATGATCATGATGGCCCTGTGGGGCACCGGCGGCGCGGGCATGCTCATTTTTCTCGCCGGCCTGCAGGGGGTGCCGGACCAACTGTACGAAGCGGCGCGAATCGACGGGGCCGGCCGCCTGCGTCAATTCTGGAACGTGACCCTCCCCATGCTCACGCCCACCATCTACTTCAACCTCATCATGGGTATCATCGGAGCCCTGCAAGTCTTCATGCAGGCCTACGTCATGACCGACGGAAGCGGGGGGATTGACAAGTCGCTCCTGTTCTTCGTGCTCCATCTCTATAACAAGGCTTTCGTGGACTTCGAGATGGGCTATGCCTCCGCCCTCGCCTGGATTCTCTTTTCCATTATCCTGTGCTTCACGATCCTGATCATTCGGTCCAGTGCGCTATGGGTCTATTACGGCGACGAAAGGTCCGGTCGATGAAGGAGACGGCGTTCAAGGGAAGCATGACCACCACGCGGCGGGTCGAACGGGCCGTGGGGTTGATCCTGCTCATCGGCCTGTCCGCCCTCTTCATGATCCCCCTGGTCATTACCCTCAGCGACAGCCTGAAGAGCTTTGCTGAAATCTACAAGGTTCCGAGGGTCTGGATCCCCCACCCGCCCCGTTTTCAAAACTACCTGGCCATTTTCCAGGTGCTGCCCTTCCACCGCTTCATCCTGAACACCGTCGCCATCACGGCAATGGCGCTTTTCGGCCAGGTGCTCAGCGCCTGCATGGTGGGCTACAGCTTCGCCCGCATGCGCTGGCCCTTCCGCGATTTTTTCTTCGTCGCGCTCCTGAGCACCATCATGCTGCCGCCCCAGGTGACCCTCATCCCCGTGTTCATTCTTTTCAACAAGATTGGCTGGGTAAACACCTGGCTGCCCCTCATCGTGCCCGCCTACTTCGGTGGCGGCGTCTTCAACATCTTCCTCATGCGCCAGTTTTTCAAGACCATCCCCGTTGATCTGGAAGATGCCGCCCGGATCGACGGCTGTTCCACCTACCGCCTCTTCCTCACCATCATGCTCCCCCTCGCCAAGCCCGCCATCGCCACCATATGCGTGCTTAGTTTCGTAGGCTTCTGGAACGATTTTCAGGGGCCGCTGATCTATCTCTCCGACTATCTCAAGTACCCCATCTCCATGGGCATGTACATGTTCAAATCCACGGAGAGCATGTTTGCCCACTACGTCATGGCCGCCTGCCTCGTCGCCGTTATCCCCGTGATCATCCTCTTTTTCTGCGCCCAGCACTACTTCGTCAAGGGCATCGTCCTCACCGGGATCAAAGGGTAGGCGGTCAAGGGACGAAGCCGTGAGACGGCTACATCCCCGCCTTTTGGCGGAGGGCGTCGGCCTGGTCGGTTTCTTCCCAGCGGAAGCCCTGGTCTTCGCGGCCGAAATGACCGTAGGCCGAGGTGGCGGCAAACTGGGGACGGCGCAGGTCAAGGGTCTCAATAATCGCCGCGGGACGGCAATCAAAGTGTCCTTCGAGAAGGGACGCGAGCTTTTCGTCATCGATTTTGCCGGTGCCGAAGGTGGTCACGTTGATGGAGACGGGCGCGGCCACGCCAATGGCGTAGGCCAGTTGAACCTCGCATTGGGTGGCCAGACCGGCGGCCACCACGTTCTTCGCCATGTACCGCGCCATGTAGGCCGCGCTGCGGTCCACCTTGGAGGCGTCCTTGCCGCTGAAGGCGCCGCCGCCGTGACGGCCCATGCCGCCATAGGTATCAACGATGATCTTACGACCGGTAAGGCCGCAATCGCCCTCCGGTCCACCCACCACGAACTTGCCGGTGGGATTGATATGGTACGTAATATCGCCGTTCACGTACGCTCGCGGCAAAATGGGCTCCACCACCTTCTCGATAATGGCCTTCCGAATCTCCTCGTTGGAAATGTTCGGCGAGTGCTGGTTTGAAACGACGATGGTATCGATACGCGCGGGCTTACCGTCCACGTATTCCACGGTCACCTGGGATTTTCCGTCGGGCTGGAGCCAGGGGAGTTCGCCCGATTTGCGGGCCTTGGAGAGGGCCAGGCCTATCTGGTGCGCCAGGTGAATGGGCAGGGGCATCAATTCGGGCGTCTCGTCGGTGGCATAACCGAACATCATGCCCTGGTCGCCGGCGCCCTGTTCACCCGTATCCTTGCCGTCAACGCCCCGGGCGATGTCGGGAGACTGGCGGTCAAGGGTCACCAGAACGGAGCAGGTGTGGGCGTTGAAACCGGAGTCGCCGCCGACATAACCGATCTCGGCGATGGCCCCGCGCACAAGCTTGACGATGTCCACGTCGGCCTTGGTGGTGATTTCACCGGCCACGACGCAAAGCCCGGTAGTCACGAGGGTTTCACAGGCCACGCGGCTCATGGGATCCCGGGTCAACATGGCATCCAGGATGGTGTCGGAAACGCAATCAGCAACCTTATCGGGATGCCCCTCGGTCACGGATTCGGAAGTGAAGAAAATACGCCTTTTCTCGATCATGGGACGCTCCACGGCCAGGCCCGCAAACAGACCCGGACAAGTAGAAAGCGGCCCCCAAAGGGGCCGCGTCGCTGAGAAACTAGCCGAACTGAGATACCAGCACCGCCGGGTCCATTCGGAATCCCGGCCCCATGGTGCTGCTCATGGTGCAGGACTTGAGGTAGGTGCCTTTGCAGGCCGCCGGCCGGGCCTTGACAATGGCGCCGATGACCGTGCCCGCGTTTTCCTGCAACTGCTCCGCGGTAAAGGAGGCCTTGCCCACGGGAACATGGATATTGGCGTTTTTATCGACGCGGAACTCGATCTTGCCCTTCCGGATTTCAGCCACGGCATCGCCCACTTTGGGCGTCACGGTGCCCGCCTTCGGGCTGGGCATAAGGCCGCGGGGTCCCAGGATCTTACCGAGCCGTCCAACCTGCCCCATCATGTCGGGCGCGGCCACGGCGGCGTCGAAATCGGTCCAGCCCCCCTGAACACGCTTCACGAGATCCTCGGCGCCCGCATCGACGGCGCCGGCTTCCTTGGCCGCGGCAATCTGCTCTTCCTGCTGGCAGAAAACCACCACGCGCACGTCACGGCCCGTGCCGTGGGGCAGGGAAATCGCGCCGCGCACCATCTGGTCGGCGTGGCGGGGATCCACACCAAGGAAAAAGGCCAGCTCAACGGTTTCATCAAACTTGGCCGTGGCGTGTTCACGCACAAGCTTACAGGCTTCGAGAATGGGGTAAAGGCGTGTTTCACCGAGTTTTTCGTAGCTGGCCCTGAGACGTTTGCTCTGTTTGGGCATGAATCGGCTCTCCCGTGGTTCAACCGGGCCGAACCGGCCCTCCCACTGTGTTGGCGGCTGTTGGGGCAACCACCTGGGTCACTATATCTTCATGTTAACCTTCAACCAGCAGACCCATGCTGCGGGCCGTACCGGCAATCATGCTATTCGCCGTTTCGAGGCTGGCCGCATTGAGGTCAACCATTTTGAGCTTGGCGATTTCTTCCAAGTCGGCATCCTTCACCGTGCCCACCTTGACCTTGTTGGGTTCACCCGAGGCCTTGGCCAGCTTGGCGGCACGCTTGAGGAGCACCGCGGCGGGCGGGGTCTTGGTGATGAAACTCATGGTACGATCTTCGAAGACCGTGATGACCACGGGAATGATCAGCCCCTGCTGTTCACGGGTGCGCTCATTGAACTGGTTACAGAAGTCCATGATGTTGACGCCGTGCTGGCCCAACGCCGGCCCCACGGGAGGGGCGGGATTGGCCTGGCCGGCGGGCACCTGGAGCTTGATTAAGGCCTTGACGGGTTTTTTGGGAGGCATGGAAAGAACTCTCCGTTATGTGCCATTTGCGAAAAGACAACACGCAACGAAACCGTCACATGCTCCTGTTTTATGCGGCTCGCTTCGCCGCACAAAACAGCGTGGCACGTAAAAAGATCCTCAATTTCGCAAATGTCTCTATACTTGCTCTACTTGCCAGAACTCGACTTCGATGGTGGTCATGCGTTCAAAAATCTCCACCAACACCTTCATCGTGCCGCGTTCGGCGTTAATATCATCAATCTTGCCCAAGAAATTCGCGAAGGGTCCGTCGATTATCTTCACCCGTTCGCCCACATTGAAGGCCACCTTGGGCTTGGGCCGCTCGCGCTCGCCGCGAATCACTTCGACAATCGCCTCGACTTCCGCGTCTTCAAGCGGAGAAGGAAGGTTCCGTGATCCAATGAAACCCGTTACGCCGGGCGTTTCCTTGATAAGCTGCCACAACTCGGGAAACTTTTCCGGGTGCTTCGGCAGTTGAAGCAATACGTAACCAGGAAAAAACTTTCGAGTGTGGGTCTTGCCTTCTCCGCGCCCATGTTCGGAAACCTCCTCCATGGGCACGAAAACATTGGTCATCAAATCCGACAGGCCCTGTTGTTCGGCGCTTAACAACAGCATATTGCGCACGTTGCTTTCTTGCCCGGAATGGGCGTGCAACGCATACCAACGGCGTTCCATGCCGTCGTCCGGCGGCTCACGAAGCACCAGCCGCGGCGCCTCCTCCACTTCTTCCGCCGCCTCTTCATCAACCTTTTCGGTGGATCGTGCTTTGGCTTTCGCCCCCGGTCTGGCCTTGGGAGCGGGCTCTTCCTCGGCGGGTGCCACGGCAAGAAGCACCTCCGCCGCGGAGGGCTCCTCCTCCGTCCCGGTCGCTTCGGGACCAAACAGGCTTTCGGCGGTGGGAGCCGCTTCCTCATCCACCGCTTCCTCGGGGCCAAACAGGCTCTCCGCCGTGGGCTCCTCGGCGCGCTCGTCCCCGGCGGCGTTCAGACCGTCGGCCAAGGGGGCTTGCTCTTCCGGGCTATGTTCTTCATTGGACACGCGGAATCACTCCCTCAACCCGCCCACTCAAGCAGGCGAAACACGACAAACTCAAAGACTTTGTCATAAACAAGAACGATGAAGGCCATCGCGCCCAAGAGAAAGAGGGTCACCTTCGTGGAGACCTTCAGGTCTTCCATGGTGGGCCAGGTAACCTTCTTCAACTCGTACATAACCTCCTCGAAGAAGGTGCGCAAGCGCCCGACAATGCCTTGTTTGTTGTCCGTTGCAACGGCCATGAAATCACCCTGGCTCCTGAATAGAAAGAAAGTATGGCAGGCCTGGAGGGACTCGAACCCCCAACCTTCGGCTTTGGAGGCCGCTGCACTAGCCATTGTGCTACAGGCCTGCACTAAAGGGCAATGGGACTGGAATCGCGTTTCGAATATACTATTTCGTTTCGCGGTGCAGCGTGTGTTTACGGTCGAACTTACAATACTTCTTCAGCTCAAGCCGTTCCGGACGTTTGCGCTTGTCACGCATGCCCGTGTAATTCCGCTGCTTGCATTCCGTACATTGCAGTATAATCTGCTCACGCATGTTTTTTCAACTCCAGGGGCACGCCGGCCCTACTCGATAACCTTGCTGACCACGCCCGCGCCGACGGTGCGGCCGCCTTCGCGGATGGCGAAACGAAGCTCTTCCGTCATGGCGATGGACTTGCCCAACTCGCCCGTAATCGTCACATTGTCCCCAGGCATCACCATCTCCACCCCCTCGGGCAGATTCAGCGAACCCGTCACGTCCGTCGTACGGAAATAGAACTGGGGACGGTAGCCGTTGAAGAACGGCGTGTGGCGCCCGCCCTCCTCTTTCGTCAGCACGTATACCTCACCCTCGAACTTCGTGTGCGGCGTGATCGAATCCGGCTTCGCCACCACCATGCCCCGCTCCACGTCTTCGCGGTTGATCCCACGGAGAAGAAGACCCACGTTGTCGCCCGCCTG
>JAJRTN010000118.1 GCA_024278275.1 Candidatus Hydrogenedentota bacterium | reverse complement strand
CTCCCAGAAAAACTGTGCCTCGCCAAATCAAATACCGCGAAAAACCAACAAAACCCGCTGCCGGACGAAGGAAGACTAACCGCGAGGCAACCGCGGAAGCAAGGAGACATAGAAATTCACCTTTTTGGGACAGGCTCTAAGTATGAAGTAATTATTGACAAGAATGCAAACCTGGAAAAGTGAAATCCAGGGAAATGGCACTTCAGTTGGCTAAGGCAGCGCCCGCGCGAGAAAATCCTCCCATCCCTGGTCGTAGAGGCGGGGCGAGGCCGCGGCGCCTTCGCCGTTATCACCCTGGACTTCAAGGAATTGCTTGGGCTCGCGGGCCAGCGCGAACAGCGCTTGACCTTGCGCAAAGGGATAGAGCGTGTCGCTTCGGCTATGAATGACGAGCAGCGGGACGGATATTTCACCGACCTTGGCCCTGTTATCAAAGCGGTGGCGCACAAAGAGCGATGCGGGAAACCAGGGGTACTCCCGAAACGCGGCTTCGGCCATGGAAGTAAAGGTACTCTCCAGCACCACGCCCGCGGGCTTCACCTGGCGCGCCAATTCACAGGTAGGGCCACCGCCCAGGGATTTTCCGTAGAGTACGATGTGGTGGGGTGCCACACCGCGCGTTTCGACCAGGTAGTCCCACATGGCACGCGCATCGGCATAGAAGCGTTTTTCCGAGGGGCGTCCCGTGCTGAGACCATAGCCGCCGTAATCATAGATCAGCACCGACAGCCCGTGGTTGCGCAACCGCCGGACCTGCTCCAGGCGCGTGCTCATGTTGCCTTCGTTTCCGTGGGAAAAAAGCACGACCCCCCGCGCGTTTTCCACGGGGATAAACCAGCCGCGGGTCTCTCCCCCCGGTACCGGCCGTTTTATGTCTTCATAGGTCCAGCCCCATTGCTCCGGGGTCTCGCGGATAACGGAATCCCCCCGGAAGATCATTCCGGTTTGGGCGAAGAAGAACACCGCGTAGAGGCCGGCGAATACCAGCCCCACCAGGAAGGCCATGCGCCCCGCGGCACGAAGGATGGGATGCTGATTCGTGGTGGGCATGGACGGATTTTTCCTTATCATGGCGCTAATCTTTCATTACATCCCCGTCTGTTCAAGGTTGCGGTATTGCACGGCTTCCGCGACGTGCTGTTCGCTCAAGACCTCCTGCTGTTCCAGGTCGGCGAGGGTGCGGGCCACGCGCAGGACTTTGTCGTAGGCGCGGGCGCTGAGGCCGAGGCGTTCCATGGCGTTCTCCAGGACGCCTTTCGCCCCTTCCGTCATTCGGCAGTACTTCCGCACCGCCTTGCTGTCAAGGTGGGCGTTGCAGGCGTAGCGGGTGCCGTAGCGCGCGCGCTGGAGGTTGCGGCAGGCCTGGACCTGCTTCCGTACCTCGGCGGAGGAGGGACCGCTGGGCCGGTTGTCGGCGAGCTCGTCGAAACGCAGGGCGGGCACATCCACGTGAATGTCGATGCGGTCCAGCAGCGGCCCGGAGAGGCGCGCGCGGTAGCGTTGGACCTCGCCCTGGGAGCAACGGCATGGGCGGCGCGGATCGGTGCGGTACCCGCAGGGGCAGGGGTTCATGGCCACCACCAGGGTAAAACGGCTGGGGAAGGTGACGGAGTAACCGGCGCGGCGGATGTGGACCTGGCCGTCTTCGAGGGGCTGGCGCAGCACCTCCAGGGCCGCGCGGCTGAACTCGGGCAGTTCGTCGAGGAAAAGCACGCCGTTGTGGGCCAGGCTTACCTCGCCGGGCCGGGCCTGGCCCTGGCCGCCGCCCGAAATGGCCACGGTGGTCGCCGTGTGGTGGGGGCTGCGAAAGGGCCGCCGCACGATGAGCGCGCCGTCGCGGGACACCATGGGCGACACGCTGTAAATGCGGGTGGTCTCCAGGGCCTCCTCGAAGGTCATGTCGGGCAGCACGCCGGGCAGGCGCGAGGCGAGCATGGTTTTCCCCGTGCCCGGCGGTCCCACCATGAGCAGGTTGTGCCCGCCCGCCGCGGCCACGGTGATGGCACGCTTCACGTGGGCCTGGCCCTTCACCTCGTTGAGGTCGGGCACGTGGGCAGAGGCGTCATGGAAGAGGCCCTCCACGTCCGTCAGGTGGGGCGCGATTTCAGCCTTGCCCCCCACGAAATCAACCGCCTCTTGAAGAGTCGCCACGGGAATGGCGTCCACCCCGCGCACGACCCCGGCTTCCTCGGCGTTGGCCCGGGGCAGCACCACGCCGCGCAGCCCCAGGTCGCGCGCGGTCAAGGCGGTGCAGAGCGCCCCGGCCACGGGCCGCAGACTGCCGTCCAGGGCCAGCTCGCCCACGATGAGGTAGTCGCCCAGCCGCCCGCCGTCCACCTGGTCGCTCGCGGCGAGCATCCCGATGGCGATGGGCAGATCAAGGGCGCTGCCCTCCTTGCGCATGTCGGCGGGGGCGAGATTGATCACCACGTTACCCCGGGGCAGGCGGTAGCCCGAGTTCCGAATGGCCGAACAGACGCGGTCCTCGCTTTCCTTCACCGCGGCATCGGGCAGGCCCACCATGCGCACCTTGAAAAAACCCGGACGGGTGTCCACTTCGACGGCCAAGGCATGGGCGTCAATGCCGAACACGGCACACGATTTCACACGAGCAAGCAAAACCCTGTTCTCCCTACACCGGTGGAATGCCCCCGGTTCGCGGTGCCGTCATTGTCCGGGATGCACGGTCGGTGTGTCAATGTGACGGACAGCGGGCTGTCCGTTGAGCGTTCCGCGCGGGACATGGGCCTTGCCCCGGAGCGTCGGATTCCGCGCTCCGGGGCGCTGCCACGGCCTAGGGGTGCATGGTCTGTCGAGCGGGTTTCGGGGCCAGGCGGTGAATGATGCCCGCCAGGGCTTCGGGAGTGACGGGGCCGTCCGCCCGGTCGGCATGACGGAGGAAGGCGCTGTAAAGCGCTTCGCCGGTTTCCGGGGCAACGGGCATCCCCATGGCGCGGGCCACGTGGAAGACGGCCTTGCGGCCTGAGCGTGCCGTGAGCACCATGCGGTGTCCCTTGGCCCCAACCATTTCCGGCGTAATCCAGGCGTAGTTGGCGGCGTGCTTCAGGATGCCGTCCTGGTGGATGCCGGAACTGTGGGCAAAGGCGTTGGCGCCGACGACAGGGTGGTTGGCTTGCACGGCGATGCCGCTTCGTTCGGCCACCAGGGCGCTCACCTTCTGGACTCGTGTCATGTCGAGCCCGGTCGCGGCGATGCCCTTCGCGGCCAGCACGATGCCCACCTCCTCCACGGCGGCATTGCCCGCCCGTTCTCCGATGCCGTTGACGGTGACTTCCACCTGGTCCGCGCCGGCCTGCACGGCGGCGACGGTGTTCGCCGTGGCCAGTCCCATATCGTTGTGGCAGTGGGCCGAAACCAGCACGGACGGGGGCAAGAAGGCAACCACCCCGGCGATCAGGGCGGCGAACTCGTCGGGCAGGGCCGCGCCCACGGTATCGGCGATATTGATGCGCGTGGCGCCGGCCTCCACGGCGACCTGGGCACACTGGCGCACGTAAACAGGGTCGGCCCGGGTGGCGTCTTCCAGGCTTACCTCGATTTCTTCCATGTGGCGTTTCGCCTCCATGACGCTCTCGTGGATGGCCCGAACGGCGCGGGCACGGCTCATGCGCACCTTGTGCTTCAGGTGGACGTCGGACACGCTCATCACCAGGTGTGGAACGGGATGGGCGGCATCGCGGAGGGCCTCCACCGCGGCGGCCACGTCGGCGGGACGGCATCGGGCCAGGGCCGCCACCCCGGCGTGGCGAACCACGGCGGCCACCCGCCGCACGGCTTCAAAGTCACCCGGTGACGAGGCGGGAAAACCCGCTTCAATAGTGTCCACGCCGAAAGCCTCCAGGGCTTGGGCGATGGCCTCCTTGTCCTCGGCGCTGAAATGGACGCCGGGGGTCTGTTCCCCGTCGCGCAGGGTTGTATCGAAAATGCGAATCCTCGGATTCATGGTGCGGTCTCCTCATGCGTTTGGATAAATGGAAAGGTTCACGGATGGATACGCATGGGGAGAAGCGGGTGGATTTGAACTACACGAGCCCCAAATCCATAAAACATCACCTCCTTTTCGAACGGAACGCGTAAGAAAAGAGGCCACGGACCTTTCGGTCCGTGGCCTCCAATAGGGTTAACCCGTTATCGGGGTAAATCGCTAGGAAATTCGAGGCACAACGAACCTGCTTTCCTCCACGAGGAGGAGTGGGAGCAGCAGGTTGGGGTTATGCTTCGAATTTGTATACATGGCACTCACTTTGATCGTAGTATACAATATGGATTACCCCTGCGCAAATTCCCCACAAGAAATATCTGGAAGCCATGGACCGTCAGATTGTATACTTGCCGGGGTATGCGCGGGTACTTGCCGCAATCCAACGCCGCGCTAACATTTTCTCAAAGGGAGACCAGCATAATGAAGCAGTTCCTTTTCACCGCAACTCTTGCCGTGACTATCGTGTTGACCCTGGGTGCCTCGCAGGTCCTGGCCCAGGACGCCCCGGAAGCGGTTCCCGTGACCGTGACCGGTGTAAACTACGGTCTGCTGGTCACCCTTGCCAAGGACCAAGTGGACGGGGCAGACAAGACGTGTGCCGCCCTGAACGCCCTCAAGGTCACCGAGGCAAAGGACGCCGACGGCGAGGTCATTGAGGAACTTGCCGGGAAAACCCTCCACTACCTGCCCAACAAGGCTTCCATGGCGCTTTTGATGGGCAAGGAGAACCGGGACAAAACCGTCACCGTCAAAGGCAGTTTTTTCAAAGACGCCGCGGTCCTGGCCGTAAGCAGTTTTGAAGTGACCGAGGATGACGATGAATTCGGCGAGTTCGATGAATTGCCCATCCAGAGCATGAGCAATCAGCAGATCCTGTAATCCTTCACAAGAGTAATCAAAGCCGGTCTAACCCGGCATAACCGGAATCGTCTCCACGGAGAACCGCCGTGATTCCGCGGGAGAATAGAAGCGGCTGGACGTCGTTTCTACCTTGCCGTCATCCCCATGAAAGCAGGGAACCATGATACGGGGCAAGTCCTTGCCCTTTCCCGTGGAGCCCCGCCTTCGTGAGGGATGGCGGATTTATTTGTTCCATATCATGGTGGGCCTTGGCCACCCCACGTTTTCCCGCAAAGGCAGGCATCCACGGGGAAGGACAGGGCGTCACCCCAACTCATGGAGCCCCGCCGTCGTGTTGGGATGACGGTGGGGCACGGCACGGACGACGGTGGCGATGCCTGGTCCCGGTTTTGCCCGGTTGAATTTGCCGGTTCGTTCTGTGTCGTGACGGTTATCCGAAAAGTGTGATAACATTGCTATGGGATGATCCAAGTGGAAAGCCGGCCCATGCCTGATGACACGAGCGCCGAGAGTACGCCAGACGCGAAGCCGCAGATCTTCGCCAAGCGCTACGAAATCTTGCGCCCCATCGGGCGTGGGGGTATGGGGAAGGTGTTCCTGGTCAAGGATCTTGAGACCGGCCAAACGCTGGCGCTTAAGATGCTGCGGTCCCGGTATCAGCAGAACGACAAGATCGTGGCGCGGTTCCGCCGCGAGATCGAGACGGTTCGGCAACTCGATCATTCCTGCATCGTGAAGATATTTGATGCGGATACTTACAATGACCTGACCTATTACACGATGGAGTATATCAAGGGGAAAAGCCTGCGGCAGTGGCGCATCGAGCGGGGGCGGCTTCGTTTCAGCGCGGTCGTGCGGGTCTTGTGCCTGGTGGCGCATGCCCTTCAACACGCGCACAAGGTGACCATCCATCGCGATATCTCGCCGGAAAACATCATGGTCCTGCGCGATGGCAGCGTTCGCATCCTCGATTTCGGCCTGGCCAAACTGGATGACGCGAACGAGGGACTTACCATCGTGGGGATGAACCTGGGCAAGCTGCAATACAACGCGCCGGAACAACGGACGAATGCGGCCGACGTGGACCATCGGGCGGACATCTTTCCGTTGGGCGTAATGTTTTATGAAATGCTGACGGGGCATCTTCCCGATAACAAGCACAAGTTCTCCGAGCTGCGGCCCGATCTCCCGCCGGAATGTGACGCCTTTCTCGAAAAAGCCATGGCCTTCGACCGGGAAGAGCGTTTTGCCACGGCGGCGGATTTTCACAAGGAATTGCTGCGTATCTATAACCTGCACCAGGAACGCCGGAAGGCGCTCAAGGAAGCCAGGCGTATCGCCGCCGAGACGCCGGTGAAGTGGTACGCCCGCTTTCACCCCGCGCCGATTTTGGCGTGGCTCAAGAAACGCCTGGGCCGAAAGCCGGCGCCCGTTCCGATTACCGAGGAAGAGCCGGAAACGGAGGAACCTGAACCCATCAAGGCGGCTTCCGTGGATTGATGGCAACAGCGCCGTAAGGTGCGCTTCAACACACCGGCTTACCCTGTCACCGCGGCCTTGTCCTTGACAAAGCGAATACAGGCTTCTCTCGCGTCCTCCGATTCGAAGCACCGCTTGGGCAGAACGATGGCGTTGATTCGTCCCACGACCAGGAAAAGGTACTCCTCCGTCTCGGCCACGTCCTGCAGATGCCTCCAAGACATGGTACCCCGGCCGTGCTCATTTTCCAGGACGAGTTGCTCCTCCTCGAAGGTGAGCGTGGTGGGCGCGAGAAGTTGCCTGCGCGACCCGCGCACGAGGGAGGCGCGGATCATGGTCGGGCGAAGCCACGCGAGAAACACGTAGTACAGCGCCCCCACAAAGAGGGCGGAGGAAACAAGGTAAATGCCGAATTGCCCGGGGTCGGACACACCGTGATTTTCGTCGAAAAAGGCAAAACCGGCAACGATGAAATAACAGGCGCCGCCCATGAGATAGAGGCGCCGCATACGGGCACGGCCGCCGGGCGTGGACCGGTCGCAAAAACGCATGAGGGCCATATAGTCTTCGGGCCTGAGCTTGACCTCGACCCGGTAATTCCTTTTTTCCATTGTACTGCGGTTCCATGTGTTGGTGGTCGAAGGGGTATCCATCGTGTCGGCTCCATGGTATCAGTCGCACGGGTGTCATTGGGAATCGGACGGCACCGCGACATAAAAGTTCGCCACATCGGCGAAAACCCGTTTTATGCCTTACACACCACGACCCGCCATACCCGCGAAAGGGCTGCTTCGATTCGTCGTGATTTAATCGCGGACACCTGCGATGTGGTAGGATCTCATTCTTGGGACATAAGCCTCTTCACAGGCCCGAAGGCGGGAATCCACGGCCCTGAAACGAAAATCGTGAACGGTCAGCGCCAGGAAAACCCGGGACCCTGAAAAGGGCGGAAGGTCAACGGTGATGACACCGGCCGCTTCGCGTCTCCAGTGATTTCAGCAGGCGACCTCGGAGAAACTGTGATGATGATTCCATTCATAAAGCCGATTTTCACCATCTTGGCCTTCGCGGGCGCCTTCTTCGCCGCGGAGCCGGCCGGTGCGGAAACGCCGGTCAACCTGTTGAGCAATCCGGGCTTTGATGACGGGCGGGCCCATTGGGAGATTCAGCCCTCACCGAACGGCTTGGCGGAGGTCATTACGGTGGAGGACCGCACCGTGGCGCATTTGGGCGTGCCCCCGGGAGATCCCGTTGCATGGCCCAACATGCGCCAGTACCTGGACGTGACGCCGGGGGACGTTCTGGAGTGCATGGTCGAGGCGCGAAGCAGGGGGGTGCGTGATGGCTACGGCGTCTATGCCGCCTTCGATTATTTCGACGCGAACGGACAACGCATCAGCTTCGAGCAGTCCCGGGGAATGAGCGGTGACTCGGGATGGGAAACATTGCACTTTCGCGGCGTGGTTCCCGCCGCGTCGGTTCGGATGAGTGTCGCACTTCTCCTCAACGGCCACGGGGACGCCTGGTTTGACAACGTGATGCTTCACAAGCTGGGCAGCGCCGGCGCGGACCCGCCGGAGGGCCCCGTGGTGCTTACGGTGAGCGACACGGTGACCGTCGAATCGCTTGTCGGGTTCGGCTTCGAGGACGACGGTTGGTTCTATAACGCCGAAAACGCCGCCCATGGCTTGTCCGAAGCCGACGCGGCGCTTCGGGAGGGGCGTATCGAATGGATGGACCCCGATTGGGTCCGCATGTTCTTCTGGTACAAGGACTGGAATCCCAGCCAGGATTGGGAAACCTTCACTTTCGACAGCGACAATATGGAAAGCCATTATCGCACGCTGGACCTCTATCAGCGTATTGGCGCCAAGGTAAACGTGACCAACGTGGAATGGGGCATGACCGCGCCCTATGCCGATTTGGCGTCCGCCGCGGACGCCATCGGCGCGCTCATGGAACACCTCATTGTCTCCAGGGGGTACACGTGCATTCAATACTGGACCCTGACCAACGAACCGAACCTGGGCTTTCTCACGCAGGGAAGCGATTTCGCCGGCTTCGTGAAAATGTACCAACTCGTGCGCCAAGCCTTTGATGCACGGGGTCTCGACATTCGTATCGTGGGCAGCGACGATGCACAGAACGTGGATTGGTTCCGGGACTGCGTTCTGAATCCCGATTACCATGCCACGGTGGATCTCTACTCCTCGCATCGCTATTTCCGGAACGGAAGCCAGCCGCTTATCCCCTATTTTTTCGGCGACCGCCTGTCCCTGCTGGCGGAGCAGGAGGTAGCGCGCCCCTTCGTGGTCGGCGAATTCGGCTTCCAGGATGAACGATCCGGCACGCTGGTCAATCCCCTGATGGAGGAATACGCCTACGCCGTATGGACCACGGACTTCTGTATCCAGGGGCTTAATCGTGGCGTCGCGGGCATGTCCATCTGGTGCCTGCACGAGGTCTACTATCCCGGCAACGGCTTCATGAATTACGGCTTGTGGAATTACCGGAACCGGGATTGGGCGGTGCGTCCCGTCTACCACGCCATCGCCAATCTATGCCGCAACACTGAAGCCGGCGACCGGGCCGTGCGTTGCGAGTCCAGTCATCCCACGTACGCGAAGGGGGCCGTGGTGGGGGATACCCTGTTCTGGGTGAACCCGGGCACACGCGCCGTGGACGTGAGACTGGTCCATTTCCCGGTGGATGAAGTGCATGTCTACACGGAAGACACGATCTCGGGCGACCGCGAAACGGGATACACCGTGCCTGCCGACGGAACGGGAACCTTCCCGGCGCCGCCCATGAGCTTCGGATACGCCAAACGGGCGAATCACAGCGCCGACACGGATCGAAACGGCCGGATTGATACGGCGGAGTTGCTCCGTGTCCTCCAGTTTCACAACGCCGGCGCGTTGCACTGTCAGCCCGGCACGGTTGACGGCTACGGGGCCGGCCCGGGAGACCGGAGCTGCGCGGCCGATGACAGCGATTATCTGGCCCCGGGCCCCGACTGGCGCATCAATCTTTCCGAGGTGCTTCGTGCCATCCAACTCTCCCGTGCGGAAGGGTATACCCCCTGCGCCGAAGGGGAGGATCGGTTCTGTCCGAATCCGCCGTGACCGTCCGGGTGTCTTTTGCGAAAGAAGCGGTTTCAAGCGAAGCCGTCACACATGGCCGGGTACGTTGCGGTTTTCCGAAACGAGACATATCCCATGCACGGCAGAAACTGACAGGTTAAACGGGGCATGAAAAAACCGGGGCCGGAATCTCCGGCCCCGGGACGGTTTTTTCGTGGATGGCGCGGTTATTTCTTCTTCCGCGCGGGGGCTTTCTTCCTGGCTTTGGCTTCCTTGCGGGGCCACTGAAGGGCGGCCTGGGCGGCGGCCAGGCGCGCGAGGGGCACGCGGAAGGGACTGCAACTGACGTAGTTGAGGCCGGTGCGATGGCAGAACCAGATGGAGTTGGTTTCGCCGCCGTGCTCGCCGCAGATGCCGACCTTCAGATCGGGCCGGGTCGAACGGCCCTTCTGGACCCCAATCTCGATGAGCTGGCCAATGCCTTCCTGGTCGATCTGCTGGAAGGGATCGCAGGGAAGGATTTCCTGCTTGAGGTACTGCGGCAGGAATCCACCGATGTCGTCGCGGCTGAAGCCGAATCCCATCTGGGTAAGGTCGTTGGTGCCGAAGCTGAAGAACTCGGCGCCCTCGGCAATCTTGTCGGCCACGAGGGCGGCACGGGGGATCTCGATCATGGTGCCGACCATGTAGCCAAACTTGACCTTCTTGGCCTTCTGAACCTCCTCCGCCACGCGGCGAACGATGGCTTCCTGATTCCGGAACTCGTTGGGATGGCCCACGAGGGGAATCATCACCTCGGGCATCACCTTGACCTTCTTCCTGGTCAACTCGGCGGCCGCTTCGAAGATGGCGCGGGCCTGCATCTCGGTGATTTCGGGGTAGGCGATGCCCAGGCGGCAACCGCGGTGGCCGAGCATGGGATTGAACTCGTGCAGTGCTTCGATGCGGGCCTTGATCACGGCGGGTTTAACGCCCACGTGCTTGGCCAGGTTGTTGAGCTCTTTCGTATCGTCGAGCAAACTGCCGACGAACTCATGAAGCGGCGGATCAAGAAGGCGCACCGTAACGGGTTTCCCGGCCATGGCTTTGAAAATGCCCAGGAAGTCTTTCTTCTGGAAAGGCAGCAGTTTGGCGACGGCCGCACGACGATCTTCTTCATTCTCGGCGAGAATCATCTCACGGACATGGATGATGCGGTCGGGGCCGAAGAACATATGCTCGGTGCGGGCAAGGCCGATACCCTCCGCGCCGAAAGCGACGGCCTGGGCCGCGTCTTCGGGGGTCTCGGCATTGGTGCGGACGTTAAGCTGGCGCGTGGCGTCGGCCCACTTCATGAGTTGCTTGTAATACTTGTTCTTATCGGGTTGCGCAGGCAACACGGGAATCTTGCCGGCGTACACGGTACCCGTGGACCCGTTCATGGAGAGGATGTCGCCCGCCTTGTAGGTCTTTCCGCCGACGGTGAACTGCTTTTTGGCCGCGTTGATGTTGAGCACGCCACAGCCGACGATACAGCACTTGCCCCAACCGCGCGCCACCAGCGCGGCATGGCTGGTCATGCCGCCCTTCGCCGTGAGGATGGCTGCCGCGACATGCATGCCGTGTACGTCTTCGGGCGAGGTCTCATTGCGCACGAGGATAACCGTCTTCCCCTTCGCGGCGGCGGCTTCGGCATCTTCCGAGGTGAAAACAATCTCGCCCACACCGCCGCCGGGACCGGCGGGAAGGCCCGTGGCAATGGGCTTGGCCTTCTTCTCGGCCGCGGGATCCAGCATGGGATGAAGCAGTTCGTCGAGCTGTTCGGGGGCCACGCGCTGAATTGCCGTGGCCTGGTTGATCAGCTTCTGTCCGACCATATCGACGGCCATGCGAAGCGCCGCGCCGCCGGTGCGCTTGCCGGTGCGGGTTTGCAGCATCCAGAGGGTGCCGTCTTCGATGGTAAACTCGATGTCCTGCATGTCCTTGTAATGCTTTTCAAGCTTATTGCGGATGGCCACAAGCTGTTTGTAGGTCTTGGGCATGGCCTCTTCGAGGGAGAGCACCTTTTCCTGCCCGGGGAGTTTGGTGGCCTTGTTGAGCGGACTCGGTGTGCGAATGCCTGCCACCACGTCCTCGCCCTGGGCGTTGATCAGCCATTCGCCATAGAACTTGTCCTCGCCCGTGGCCGGGTTACGCGTGAAGGCCACGCCCGTGGCCGAGGTTTCGCCGAGATTGCCGAAAACCATGGCCTGCACGTTGACCGCCGTGCCCCATTCGTGAGGAATGCCCTCGATCTGGCGGTAGGTGATGGCGCGCTTGCCGTTCCACGAAGCGAACACGGCCTTCACCCCGCCCTCAAGCTGCTTCTTCGCGTCGTCGGGAAAGGCCTTGCCCAGGGTCGCTTTCACAATATTCTTGAAATCCTCGCAGAGAACCTTCAGATCCTCCGCGGTGAGTTCCGTGTCCAGCTTCACGCCCCGCGCTTGCTTCATCTCCTCCATGGCATCTTCAAGCTTCAGCCGGATGCTCTCCCCGTCGGCGGGTTCAATATCCTCGGCCTTCTCCATGACCACATCGGAATACATCATGATCAACCGGCGGTAGGCATCGTAGGCAAAGCGTTCGTCGCCGCTCCGGGCGATGAGTCCCGGAAGGGTTTTCGAGGTCAGGCCGATATTCAGCACGGTGTCCATCATGCCCGGCATGGATTGGCGCGCCCCCGAGCGCACCGACAGGAGCAACGGGTTGTTCACATCGCCGAAACGCTTGCCCATCACCTTTTCGACCTTCGCCAGGTTCTTGTACATGGCGGCGAGGAGGTCTTTGCTCATGCGGCGGCCATTGGCGTAGTAGGCGGTACACATGTCCGTGTTGATGGTGAAACCCGCCGGCACGGGAATACCCAGGCTCGCCATTTCGGCGAGATTGGCACCCTTGCCACCCAGTTCGTTTTTCATCGAGCTCTTGCCGTCGGCCTTGCCGCCGCCAAAGAAGTAGACATTCTTTTTCGCCATTTCTCCAATCGCTCCTTAACCGTTGATTGACCGCATGCTTCCATCGCACCTTGGGGAACAGCCCCCGGATTCGGAGGAAACGTGAACATGCCGACGCAACACACCAACACCATAAACCGGTACACAAGCGGCACGACACATGCCTACCCGTTTCTGAGGTGTTTGCTTGTCCTCCGCCAGGAACCCCCACCATGGCCTAATGAAGCGTTCCCGCGGTGCTTACCAGCTCCGCCACGCACGGCAAGCCCTGACCTATACGACTTTAGTATAGCTCAACCATTTCGAGGTTTCAAACCCCGCTCGGACAACCCCAATAATACTCGTTCCCACGGTCCCCCGTGGGAATGCCTCTTCCGACCGTCCCCGGTCGAACCTTCGCGCAACCGGACCGGTCACCCCGGTTCCGTTTGTCGTCGAACAGTGCGCTCAAGGGCAGCCCACGGGCTGTTGTTCCCGTTGCGGTCATGCGCGCGGGGTCACTTGGACCGTCGGTGTTCGTCCCGGGGAAAGCGTTCCGTAATCAACACGGGCGTGCCCACCGCCACGCGGTCGAAGAGTACCATCACGTCGTCGTTCAACAGCCGAATACAGCCGTGGGACGACGGCGTGCCAATGCGGGACTCGTCGTTGGTGCCGTGAATGTAGATGCAGCGATTGCGGGAATCCACGTTCACCCCGGCGGCGTTGCGCCCCTGGTTCTTACCCGGTTCCTCCCCGCCCAGCACGAGCACCCGCGTCAGCACGAGGTCTTCCGCCGTATTGTCGCCGGGCTTCCATATTTCGTTCGTGGCCCTGCGTGCGCGAAACACCTGCCCCCACGGCGCGCCTTCGCCGATGGCCTCGGCCACACCATGCCATCCGAGGGGCGTTTTCATACTGCCCGATTCCGACCCCGTGCCGTTGGTGGCAGTGGCGCAGCGCGCCTGCCATACCGGTTCACCGCCTTCGATCAGCCACAAAACCTGTTTCTCCATCGAGACCCACACGCCTGATCCATCACCCACGCGCTCTTTCCAGCCCATCCGTTTCAGGTATGCCGCGGTCTCTGTGGTCGATACAGGGACACGGTGGGACAAGGCATTCCGAACACGAACGGACACGCCTTCCGGCGCTTCCACTTCCACCGCTACGCCCAGGGGCGCGGTGATGTCGTAGCCCAGTTCCTTGCGGTAACGCGCGGTAATATGGCCAAGCGGGTGCGGCACAACGAGGTCAAGAGCGGGCAGGTCCCGAAAGCGTGCGGGGGCGACGCGAATACGTTCCCCGCTGATCGTGACGGGGGGGAGGCCCATCACGTATTCCGCGAGGAAATGGACAGGTGCAAGGTGCCAGGGAAGGCGCCAACCACCATTGCGCTTCTTGCCGGCCTTTGGGACCGGATCCCCCTTGAGCAGGGGCGTCTCAAGCCGCGCCGCATTTCCCGGAGGGGCGGCCCCCTGCGCCGAAATCATTGTACCCGCCATCATGACCATGACCATCCATCCAAAGCACATCAGGAACGAACCCCGCCCAAGTGTTGGAACAGCGGTTCCTCTTGCTCCCGAATCCAGGCGGTGAAACGGTGCGCCCGCTTCTTTTTCCACGTCACGACACGAAGCATGGCGTGCCGTGGGCGAGTAAGTTTGTCCACCTCGGCTATGAAATGCAGCGTCATGTTCAGCTTTGCGGGGCGTCCTTGGCGACCAATTCAAACCCGTCGTCCCGTGCAACCGCGGCCACGGCCGCCACGGGGTTCGTGCGCTCGGCGAACACGCCCTGGCCCAGAATGAAATCGCACGCATCCTCCGCACTGCTGCCCGTGTAATCACCGCCCCGGGCCGCGTCAATGTGGTTCTCTTCATAGGTGGCCACGTAGGCGAATCGACCCGGCGCAAGGTCCATTCGGCGGACCTCCAGGCCGTCTTCACGAACGATGGCCAGCCATGCCGTTCCATCCCGCGTATCCGCCACGGAACTGATGCGCGGCGTGTTGTAGTCGTCCTTTTCATAGTCCAGCGCCATGTTGGCCACGACGAGCGCATCCCGCACCGGCATGCCCTGGGCAATCTTTTCCGCGATGGGATCGGTGTGGCTTCCGTTCGTCACCACCGCCACCGCCCCGTCGCATTCGACACGCACGCAATGGTAGGCGATGTAGGGATTCTTGTGGATGTCGCCCTCGTGGCCCGCCTTGGGCACGATACTCACCCTGCCTTCCCCCACCACGGCGGTACGGTTGGGAAAGGATCGGCTGGAAACCCGGTAAAGGGCACACAAGCGCCCCTCCGTGGTCATGGCGACGGATACGATGCGTCCAATATACATGGAAGTTCTCCGGTGGTTTATTTCGCAAATTACGGGCGTGATTATAGCGAAAACGGGCTTGCCCTTCCTTCCGTCACCCCCGCTTTCGCGGGGATGACGGGGGGGCGTGGCAGGAACGACGGTTGTGACGCCTGGTTCCGGCGATACCGCCCTCATACCATCTGAATCGCCGCGAAAGATTCCGGAAACGCGGGCATGGTTACAAGAGCGCTTTTGAAGAGCGGGGCCGTTTTTTACACGGTCCACGTCTCGCATCAGCGACCGGCAACCTTCTGCACCACCTCAAAGCTGGCCTGCCCCGTGGTGACGATGGTTCCCATTTTCAGCTCCTGGGCCACCATGTAGTCACCCAGTTCCGCGTCCTTGGGCACTTCAAAGACAACCGTGTTGACCCACGTGCCATCGGTACGCTTCACGCTGCGCTGGTCCAGTTTTGACAAGGAATCACCGGCGAACTTGAGGATACTGTTTTCCTCGACCATGATGCCGTCCCCGGTACCCAGGGTGGCGTATTCGACGGTGAAGGTGACCCGGTCGCCGGGCTCAACCGTTTTGGGTTCGACAAAGAGTTGCCGCAATTCCATCCGCACCCCCTGATCGGGCGTATAGTTGTAATGTGACGCCGTATCGGCGGCGCTGCTCTTCTGGCGCGTCTTGTAATCGTGGGCCACGAGCCCGGCCAGGCCGCCCACCGCGGCGCCGATGGCGGCGCCCTCCCAGGTGCGTCCTGATTGATGTCCCATAATCCCGCCGACCAGTCCGCCCAACAGGGCGCCGCCGCCCGCGGATTGACCTTTCGTCTGACAGCCCGTCAGGGCGAGCCCGAGACAAAGCACGCCGGCAAGCGCCATATGGAATTGCTTTTTCCTCATTCGTCAGATCCTCGCTGTATTATCCGATGTTGCCACGCCGCGACCGCACATTCCGGCCGCCGCTTCCTTGATCCAGTATAAAATAACCCCGGGCATGAAGCAATCGAGCCGGGAACTATTCGCCCTTGGTTAGACAAGCATGATAGGCTCCCTGGTGTCACTATAATGCGAGGAGATCCCATCTTGAAGAATCATGGCCTGTTCCGGGGAATCGCGGTCCTATTGCTGCTGACGGTCCCCGCGATTCGGGCGGGAGCCACCGATATGACCCTGATCAACGTGTGTGATTTCGGCGCCGGTCCTGGTGATGGACAGGATGACACGACCGCGTTTCGCGCGGCCTTCGAGCAGTGCCGGACAAGGGGCGCGAAAGGCGTGCTCTTTCCGCCGGGCCGCTACGATTTTCACGCGGAGAACGATTCCGACCAATACAAGGTCAGCATGGCCATCGGCGGGTTGAAGAACGTGGTCATCGACGGACAGGGCGCGGTGTTGATCTTCCACGGCCGCACCCAGCCCTTTTCCTTCGCCGCCTGCGAGAACATCACCCTCCGCAACATGACCATCGACTGGGAGAAACCCCTTATCACGGTGGGCGAGGTGGTGGCCTCCACGCCGGAATACTTCGACGTGAAGGCCTTCGACGAGTTCCCGGTCCAGGGCGGGGAAAAGGTCGATTCCTTCATGGATTACAACCCGGAAACCCACCTGCCACGGCGTCACGGGATGGACGGCTACTGGAGTGTGTCCAAGACGGAATTGGTGGCGCCGCAAGTGTTGCGTGTCTTCACTCAGCGCCCCTTCGACATGAAGGTGGGCTTCCTGGCCGTGCTGCGTCACCAGACCTACGGCTTCAACGGCTTCAGTTTTCATGGCTGCAAGGACGTCACCGTTGAAGACGTGACGGTCTACCACGTGCCGGGCATGGCGCTGACGGCGGGGCAGTGCCATAACATGAACATCCGCCGTTTCAAGGTGCTCATCAAGCCCGGCACGCGGCGCATGATCTCGGCCAATGCCGACGGCTCCCATTTCAGCGGCTGCACGGGACTGATCCGCATGGAGGATTGCGTCTTCGAGGGGCAGGGTGACGACGCCATCAACGCGAAAGCGGGGCTTTACCTGGGGGTGACGGAAAAGGTGGATGCGCGAACCGTGCTGGCCCGTCATAACCTTGACATGCGCGATCCCCGTGCCCCGGGCGACGTGATGGAACTGACGCCGCCGGACACGCTGATTCCCTACGGCACCGCGACGGTCGCCTCGTGCGAGGTGCTGGCAGACGGCAAGACCCACCGCCTGGTGTTCAAGGAAGACCTGCCGGAGCGCCTGGCCCTTGGTGATCTGCTGGGCAATGCCACGCGGTGCGCCAACTTCGAGATCCGTAACTGCACCTTCTCCCGCAACCGGGCGCGGGGCATCCTCGTACAGACCCGGGGCGTCGTCGTGGAGAACTGCACGTTTAAGGACATCACCAGTGGCGGGGTCTGGGTGCTCGCCGAGGTGACCCACTTCTTCGAGTGCATCCCCGCGCGGAACGTGGTGATTCGGAACAATACCTTCGATAACTGTAACTACGGCGGCCCCCTGGGCGATGCCGTGGTCGGGGCTTTTGCCTACCTCAAGGGCTTTGCGCCGCCCCCCAAGCCGGGCGTCTTCAAGGACATCGTCATTGAGGGCAACACCATCCGCCAGGCGGATAACTGTGCCATCTACCTGGCGGGCACGGAGAACGTAGTCATCAAGAACAACGCCATCGAGGGCGCGTGCGCCATGCCCACCCGGAAGCACGGACACAACGCCATCTACATTCGAAGCAGCCGGAATGTCACCCTCGCGGGAAACCGTGTGGAAAAGGAAAATCAGGGCGCCCCCTGCGAAGCGGCCTTCAAGATGGGGCCGGGATGCGACAAGGGGACGATTAAGTGCGATGGGAATACCGGGTTCTAACCTGGGGTGATCGACCTTTTTCGTGGATTCTGCTTTCTCGGGAATGACGGTTGGGGAGAAACACCCGCGCCATCCCTTCCCACGGTGGACCGTGGCACAAGGAAGAGGTCATTGTTCATGCGTCCCATACGTCCCACCGTTTGCGGACTTGCGGTCCGCTTTCGTATCATCAGCGGGGTTTCCTGGACTTCCAGGAAGTGATTTCACCCTCCCCAATGGTTGCCAAAGAAAGGAAACACAGCCATGGCTTTTGATTTTGACATGATCCAGGGCGTCTATGCGCGCATGGCCGAGCGGGTCGATGCCGCGCGGAAATTACTCGGGCGGCCCATGACGCTTTCGGAGAAGATCCTCTATAACCACCTGTGGGATGGTACGCCGGACAGGGTATTTGGCCGTGGCGAAGATTACGTGGATTTCGCGCCGGACCGCGTGGCCATGCAGGATGCCACGGCGCAGATGGCATTGCTTCAGTTCATGCAGGCCGGCAAGGCGAAGGCGGCCGTGCCGTCCACGGTGCATTGCGATCACCTGATCCAGGCGAAACAGGGCGCGAAAAAGGATCTCGCCGAAGCCGAGATAACCAACAGGGAGGTTTATGACTTCCTGGCTTCCGTGTCGAACAAGTATGGCATCGGCTTCTGGAAACCGGGCGCGGGGATTATCCACCAAGTGGTGCTGGAGAACTACGCTTTCCCCGGTGGGATGATGATCGGCACCGACTCGCATACGGTCAACGCCGGCGGCCTGGGCATGGTGGCCATTGGCGTGGGGGGGGCGGACGCGGTGGACGTGATGGCGGGCATGCCATGGGAGTTGAAGTTTCCCAAACTCATCGGCATTCACCTCACGGGCAAACTCAATGGCTGGGCCGCGCCGAAGGACGTGATCCTCAAGGTGGCGGGCCTGCTTACGGTCAAGGGCGGCACGGGCTGTATCGTCGAGTATTTCGGCGAGGGCGCGGAAAACATGTCCTGCACGGGCAAAGGCACCATCTGCAACATGGGCGCCGAGGTGGGCGCCACCACCTCCACCTTCGCTTTCGATGAAAGCATGGCGCGCTATCTTGAAGTGACGAACAGGGCGGACGTTGCCGCGGCGGCCCGGGCCGTGCAGGACTACCTGCGGCCCGACCCGGAAGTCTACGCGGATCCCTCGGCCTATTATGACCAGGTCATCGAAATTGATCTCGATACGCTGGAACCCCATCTCAACGGCCCCTTCACCCCCGACCGCGCCACCCCGGTATCCAGGATGAAGGAAGTGGCGAAAGAGAACGGCTGGCCCACGAAGGTCGAGGTGGGCCTTATCGGATCGTGTACCAATTCTTCCTACGAAGACATGACCCGCGCCGCTTCCGTGGCGCGTCAGGCCGGGGAAAAGAAGCTGAAAGCCAAGGCCAGGTTCAGTATTACCCCGGGCTCCGAACAGGTGCGCTACACGGTGGCCCGTGACGGGTTGCTGCAAGACTTCGAGGCCATTGGCGGCGTGGTGCTCGCCAACGCCTGCGGGCCCTGCATCGGCCAGTGGGCGCGTTACCGGGACGGTGACGCGCAGGAAACCAATGCCATCGTTCATTCCTTCAACCGTAACTTCGCCAAGCGGGCCGATGGCAACCCCAAAACCCACGCTTTCGTGGCATCTCCCGAGCTGGTGACCGCCCTGGCACTGGCGGGTGACCTGACCTTTAATCCCCTCACCGACACCCTCGTGAACGAAGCGGGACAGGCCGTGAAGCTGGACCCGCCTTCCGGCGTGGAACTGCCGGAAAAGGGCTTCGCCTGCGAGGACCCGGGCTACCAGGCCCCCGCCGAGGACGGCAGCGGGATCGAAGTGGTGGTCGCGCCCGATTCCAAGCGGCTTCAGTTACTTACACCCTTCCCCCCCAACAGTGGCGACGTGAAGGGCCTCAAACTCCTGCTCAAGGCGCGGGGAAAGTGTACCACCGACCATATCTCCATGGCCGGGCCCTGGCTGCGTTTCCGGGGGCATTTGGATAACATCTCCGACAACTGTTTCATCGGGGCCATCAACGCCTTCAACGGCGAGGCCAACAAGGTGAAGAACCAGTTGACCGGCACCTACGGCGAGGTGCCCGCGACGGCCCGTGCTTACAAGGCGGCGGGAATAAGCTGCATGGTCGTGGGGGATGAGAACTACGGCGAAGGTTCTTCCCGCGAACACGCCGCCATGGAACCACGCCACCTTGGGGTGAAGGCCGTACTGGTCAAAAGCTTCGCCCGTATCCACGAAACCAATCTGAAGAAGCAGGGTATGCTTGCCTTGACCTTCGCGGACCCGGCGGACTATGACAAGATTCTCGAAGACGACACCTTCGACATACTCGGTCTGGACGACTTCCGGCCTGGTGTTCCCCTCCAGGTTGTGCTTCACCATGGTGACGGCACACAGGATACAATTGAGGTCAATCACACCTACAACGAAGCGCAGATCGCCTGGTACCGGGCCGGCTCCGCCCTGAACCTGATTCGCATGGAAGCCTCGGGCTGAAGGACCCGTTATGGAGTAACACCCCCTGGCCGGCTTGGCCGGAACCAAGAATCGTCTCCGCGGAGAACCGTGGTTTCGAAGCAAAGTAAAAGCGGCTTCCAGCCTCTCCAAAAGTGGCTGGAAGCCGCTTTTATACTATTGTCATCCCCGCGGACCATGACCGGGGGCAAAAACACCTTTTCGTGACCATGGGAACCGAACTGCGCGGGTAAGGAACCATCCATCCATGACGGCCTCCCCCCCCGGAAGGGCCGTTTTTCCTGGTGCGCCCCGGAAACGACAATCATACTCCATTTAATCGGCTTTATAAGTATTTTTCCCGGAATGTACCGCTCACAAAAGCAGAAATTCCCGCTTTGTTTCTGTTACAATCTCCCCGCGTGTTGCGGCGGAACATGCGGTGTGGTCGTCTATTTGCGTCAGTTCTTCGGACCGGCACCATAGCTCTGTCTGTTTCTCCGCCGTCGCGCCGTGAAGCAGTCCCCTACGTGAGCAAACAGAGCTGTATCCGGGGGAAGCCACTGGCACCCGGACAGCCAACCACTCGGAGTTACGGTGTGAACATCAAGATGGTGATAAACGGTTGCTTTTCCGCATGGATCGTGGCGTGCCTGTGTTGCTTTTCCGCCGCCGCGCAAGAGGATGAGGAGTGCTTCTTCTGTCACGGCGATCCCGAATTCTCCGTAGCGTTGGACGATGGGACGACTCGTTCGCTCTACGTGAATGAAGAAACCTATGGCGAGACGGTGCATGCCGAGAACGGCTGTGTGAGTTGCCACGCCGACATCATCGAGGTTCCCCACGCTGAAAAGCTGGAGCCGGTTTCCTGTGAAATGTGCCACGATGAAGGCGAAGTCTACGCCATGAGTCTCCATGGGCAGGCCCTGGCACACGGCGACCCCCTGGCTCCAAGCTGCTATGATTGCCACTCCAAACATGATATCCGCCGCGCCGGCGACCCCAAGTCGTCCACCAATAACATCAATATCCCTGCGACGTGCGGCAGTTGCCATGCGGAAAACGCGCCGGTGGCCAAAGCGCGGAACATCAGTCAGCACGACATTCTTCAGAACTATGAACAGAGCATCCACGGGGAAGGCGTTCTGAAGAAAGGGCTTACCGTGACGGCGGTGTGTACAAGCTGCCACACGGCCCACAGCGTGCTCCCCCACACCGATCCCGAGTCCACCATTAACCGCGATAACGTGGTGGGCACCTGCACGCAATGCCATGCCCTGATTGAACAAGTCCACCGAAAGGTAATTGACGGGGCGCTCTGGGAATCGGAGCCTCACAAGATTCCCATCTGCGTCGATTGCCACCAACCCCATGAGGCGCGCAAGGTCCATTACGACCAGGGCGTGAGCGACAAGGACTGTATGGCCTGCCACGCGGAACCCGTCGAAGCGACGGGCCGCACCCTTGCCGCGGTGGATCCCGTGGCGATTGCGGGTTCCACCCACGCCAGCGTGCGTTGCGCCCAGTGTCACACCGGCGCCGACCCGGCTTTGCAGCGTCCCTGCGAACCCATCATGGACACGGTGGATTGCTCCATCTGTCACGCGGAACAAGTGGACGCGCACCGGGAAAGCATTCATGGGCAACTGCTGGAGCGGGGCGATCCGGATGCCCCGGCCTGCCTGGACTGCCACGCGGGGCATGGAACGCAATCGAAATCGGATCCGCTCTCCCCAACCTTTTCACAGAATATCCCCGACCTGTGCGGGCGATGTCACCGGGAGGGCGAGGCGGCGGCCGTGCGCAATCACAGTTCCCAGCATGAGGTGGTTCAGAATTACGACATGAGCATCCATGGCAAGGGATTGCTTGAAAGCGGACTGACCGTGACCGCGACCTGTATCGATTGTCATGGTGCCCACTCCCCCCTGCCCGCCTCCGACCCGGAGTCCAGTGTCAATCCGTCGAACATCCCCGACACCTGCGGTGTCTGCCACCATGGCATCGAAGAGAAGTTTCTGACAAGTATCCATTCCCCGCTGGTCTACGAAGGGGACAAGGAGCTTCCGGTCTGCAGCAGTTGCCACAGCGCCCACAGTATCCGTCGCACGGACGCCGGAACGTTCAAACTGGAGATTATCGAAACGTGTGGCAAGTGCCACGAGGAAGTGGCGGAAACCTATTTCGATACCTATCACGGAAAGGTATCAAAACTGGGTTCGGACATTTCGGCCAAGTGCCATGATTGCCACGGCGCACATGACGTGCTGCCGCCGACCGACCCGAAATCCCATCTGAGCCGGGAAAACATCGTCGAAACGTGCGGCAAGTGCCACGAGGGATCGCATCGGCGCTTCGCGGGCTATCTCACCCATGCCACCCATCACGACCCGAAAAAGTATCCCGTGCTGTTTTTCACTTTCTGGGCCATGACCGCCCTGCTGACGGGAACGTTTGTTTTCTTTGGACTGCACACCATTGCCTGGTTCCCCCATTCCCTCCGGGAAAAACTCAAGGAACGAAACGGCGAGGAAGAAAAGCCGGACGAGCGTATTTTCCTGCGTTTCGATCCGATTGTACGGCAACTTCACTTTGTGCTCATCCTTTCCTTCTTCGGACTTGCCATCACGGGCATGACCCTCAAGTTCTCCTACATGCCCTGGGCGCAATGGCTGGCGGACATGCTGGGCGGCACCCATTCCGCGGGGGTAATTCACCGCGTTTGTGCCGTCATACTGCTGATCCTGTTCGGCATCCACCTGCTCGTCGTGGTGAACCGGAAACATAAGTCCGGTAAATCCTGGTTGCAGCTCCTGGCGGGACCGGCATCACTCGTGCCCAACCTAGGCGACGTCAGGGACTTCATCGCCACCGTGAAATGGTTTGTCCGCCGCGGCCCCCGTCCGCAGTATGGTCACTGGACCTATTGGGAGAAATTCGATTACTTCGCGGTTTTCTGGGGCGTTGCGATCATCGGATCCACGGGGATGATCTTATGGTTTCCCGAGTTTGCCACGCGCTTCATGCCGGGATGGTTCATCAACGTGGCCACCATCATTCACAGTGACGAGGCGCTGCTGGCGACCGGGTTCATTTTCACGGTTCATTTTTTCAACACCCATTTCCGTCCCGAGAAGTTTCCCATGGACATGGTGATGTTCACCGGGCGCATGACCGTCGAGGAACTGAAGGAAGAACGGCCCGGCTACTACCGGGAACTGGTGGAAAGCGGCGAGTTGGAAAAACGTATCACCACCGAATCGCCAAAGGAATTCCGTTTCTGGGCTGCCGCTTTGGGCATGGCGGCCCTGGTGATTGGCTTCGGCCTGGTGCTGTTCATTATCTGGTCGATGGTGTTTGGTTACAAATAGCAGGGAGTTGCCGCACGGCCTGGAACGTTTCAGGCGGATGGCAGGAAATGCCTCGCCATGAAAGGTATGGCTTGGCGTTGACATGGGTCAGTAGAGGATTACGTAATGCGTATGAGATGTATTGTTGTGATGTGTGTTGTCCTTGGACTGCTGCCGTTCGCGAATCTACCTGCCCGGGGACAGGAAGACAGTGAATGTTTTTTCTGCCATGGCGAACCGGACCTGACCAAAACCCTCGACGACGGGCGGGTGGTGTCGCTTTATATAGACAAAGAGACGTATGACGCGGGTATTCACGAGCCGAATGGCTGTATTAGCTGTCATGCCGACATTGTTGATATTCCCCACGCCGAGGATCTTGAGCCGGTGGATTGCGGCACCTGTCACCTGGAGCCGGAGGAGTATGCCGAAAGTGTTCATGGCCGTGATCTGATCAATGGCGGCGGCGATGTGACAGGGTGCGGTGATTGCCATGGTAAACATGGTATCCGGCCCGGCAGTGATCCCCTGTCATCCACCTATCCTTTGAACTTGCCCGAAACCTGCGGCAAGTGTCATCACGATGCCGATTTGGCTAAACGCCACATGATGCCATTGATCGATCCCACCATGGGCTACCTAAAGGGCGTTCATTCCAAGGCCATGCGGGAAGGGGGCAATCTTGAGGCCGCCACCTGCAACGACTGCCACGGCACACACCGAATCCTGCCCCTGCAAGACCCTGAGTCGCCCATTTACCGGGCCAATATCCCGAAGACCTGCGGCCAATGTCACGCCGACACGCTGGCCGAATACGACAAGAGTATTCACGGCCAGGCCCTGGCGGCGGGGGTACAGGATGCGCCCACCTGCATCGATTGTCACGGTGAACACGCCATCGCGCCCCGGGACGAGTCCGACTCTCCCGTCTCAAAGGCCCAAATCTCGGAATCCACCTGCCCGCGGTGCCACAACGACACGCGGATCATGTCCAAGTTCGGCATTGAAACCATGCGCGAAGCGAGCTACATGGACAGCTTCCACGGCATGGCCGGGGTAGCGGGGAGCAATGTGGTGGCCAGTTGCACGAGCTGTCACGGCGTACATGACATCCTGCCGCCGGAGGATCCCAACTCCAGCGTGAATCCCGCGAACCGGGTGGAGACCTGCCGTAAGTGTCATGAAAGCGCCAACGAGAACTTTGCCGTCGGCAAGGTACATATCATGCCCACCGCGCCCGATCAATGGGTGTTGGGCCTGGTGCGGGTCGTTTATATCTGGCTTATCGTGCTGACCCTGGGCGGCATGGCATTACATAACGCCCTGTTCATGATCCGACGCGCATTGCGCAAATACGCCCACGAAAAGGCCAGTCGCCCCGACACCTACCGGCGTTTCAACGGGGTGCAAATCCTGGGGCACATGGTGTTGGCCACCTCTTTCATCGTGCTGGTTCTGTCGGGTTTTGCCCTGCGCTATCCCGACGCCTGGTGGGCCAGGCTCCTGTTCTGGGGGGATATGGGACTTGAGGTCCGCGGTCTCGTTCACCGCATCGCGGCCGTGGCCCTTATCGCCGTCACGGCGGGCAATATCATTTATGTTATCGTGAGCCGCCAGGCACGAAAAGATGTGGTCGCCTTTATCATCACCCTCCGGGACGTGAAAGACATCTTCGCGAACCTGGCGTATGTGGTGGGTCTGCACCACACCCCGCCCCGCTTTGACCGGTACAGCTACGCCGAGAAGCTTGAATACTGGGGCCTGTGGTGGGGTTCTTTCGTGATGATCGTCACGGGATTCTGCATGTGGTTCCCCGAAAACTTCATGCAGTACTTCCCCAAACTGGCGCTCGACGTGGCGGCCCTCATACACTACTATGAGGCATGGTTGGCCGCGGGCACCATCATCATCTGGCACTGGTATCACGTCGCTTTCGACCCTTCGGCCTATCCCATGAACTGGTCGTGGCTCACGGGGCACATTACGGAGAAGGAGTTCCGCGAACACCACCCCCTTCAGTGGGAGCGCGAAATGGGCACCCCCGCCAACCCCGACCCGGAAGACGAGTAACCCCGGACGCGGTGTTGACATCCAGCAGAGAAGCGCCGGGCGTTCCACCAGGAACGCCCGGCTGTTTTCTTGGCGATTGAATGAACCATCGAACTTGCGCCGGCGCCATGCAACACCATTTTAGACTCAGTGCCCTTAACTCGATTCCTTGCGGTTGAATAATGTGGGGATGTTCCCGGTAGTATGGCTGCGTTCCGCGCGGCGTGCTGCCAATGCCTGGAGGAGAAATCCGTGTCCTTTTTCATGTCATTCATCGCGGTCGGCCTCATCCTGCTGGTCGTCGTGTTGGGCGGCATCGCCGGCCGGCTAAGGACTGCGGTTTGGCCCATCGCTCTTGCTTCCTCGACAAGCTTCGTCAGGACAAGAATCGTTGCGCCCACACCATCGTTGAGGGCGAATACCAAGAAGTTCGCTTATGACATCTGTCACACGTGGATGATGGAATACCTGCTGCGTCATCCTGATCTGGCCACGGGGCCTGAAGGCCGGTGCATGGCGATGAGCGATGAGCGTCGACCGACGCCTTAAGCCCGAGAGAATCCCGGCCCGTCTCGACCCGTTTATTGAGATCCGGGACCATGACAACACGAGGGATAACATGTGAAGCGGCGTCACACATTCGCGTTGACCACTTTGTCGTTTGTCGTGGCCGGTGGATTCGCCTGGTCGGTGCTGGGCACCCTGACGGAGCAACGGCGCTTGGCGGCGGTTGCCCGCGTGGAGATTCCGCCCATCCTCGAACACCACCGGGAACTTGCCCGCCAACTGCGCGAAACCCCCGTGGAGGAAGAGACGCCTTCGGTGGAAGGCGACTGTCCCGATGAACTCGCCCGCGTCCGCGCCTATGCGGCGTTGTTGGAAGAGGCCCGCGTGTTTTTCGGTAACGACCTTTGGGTGACATTCAAGGAGAAACAGATGGCCCTCTTGTTTCCCCCGATGTTCATGCCGGTCGATACGGCAAGCACCGAAGAAAATCTTATCGCACTGGATCGGCAGGTCGTTCGGGCGGGGGCGTCGCTGATTCAGCGACTGCATGAACTTCTCCCTTGCGGTGGACCGGTCATTATTGTTGACCTGGAAACGAGCTTGGTCAAGCTGCGTCAACTGGATGAGTACCGGATTACGCTCTTGAATCTGCCGTTTCTCCTGGCGGCGGATGCGCGCGTTTCAGTGCGGCAGAGCGACCTGCCCCGTGCGGTTCGTGATGTTGCGCTCCTGTTCCATGGCGCCGACGTTATGGCCGGCATTCCATTGCCCACGGGCCTTGAGCTTCACGGTGAGTGGGTGAGAATTGCGGAACAAGCGCTGTACTCGATTTCGACTTGGGATTCACTCACCTTGACGCAATACGACACGCTGCTGGCGGCTGTTGAGGCCACACGCGCCGTTCCCGACATGGGGACAACGCTCAGCAGCCAGTTAGCGTTGCTCCTTCATTACCGAAAGTCATGGCGGCGGAGGACGCTCTCCGAATGGGTTCAAGACAGGGGGCTTTACTGGGGAACCCGGAACTATCTGTGGGTAAGCCCGCTTTGCGCGCCGCTGTCGAACCGGGATCAGGAAGGGGTCGTCAATTTGTACACCAACGTTATTGAGGCATTGCGTCTTCCGAGGGATCAAAAGTTCAATCGGATGTCTGAGATCATGTCCGAGGCAGACGACCTATCCGTCTTGTATCACAGCACCAAGTACTCCGCGAGTTCCATTTACGCTCTCTACTTCAGGAACGACGCGGCCTTGGCCCTTTTGGAGCGTGTCAAGACCGGATTGCTCATCGAACGATATCAACGCGAGCGGGGCCGGTTTCCGGACTCCCTGGATGAACTGGCGAACGAAAGAGGCGGGCAATCACTCGGCGAACGCACAAGAACGATGCGGCTTGTCTACGTCCCCTTCGATACCTGGTTCGCCCTGTTCGAGGGGGGAATGGCCTTCGAGGATGGTTCCGCACTGTTCTTTTGGCTGTGGCGTAGGAGGGAGATGACTCCCGGACAAATGGAGCAAGCCGCCGCAGCGATCCCTCATCGCTCCCCTGGCTGAAGCCAGTAAAGCCACCGGACTCAAAGCACTCACGGGTATGTTCGAGATGAGTAAACTCCCAAGTTGCATAAAGTCCGTGGCCTGGCCGGCGCCCGCGGGCTGGCCCGGCCGTGCCCTTTCGTGCTAACCTCATGGCCCAGGTCATGTTGTCCTCCCACGAATTGAGAAGGAAGTCACCATGTTTTTCTCCGGCATTTCCGACGAAGCAGGCCAGGCCATCGACACGCAGATCAAAGCCCACCGTGAGCTGGGTTGGGAGTATCTTGAATTGCGCCTGATCGATGGCACGAATCTCACCGAACTCTCCGATTAAGCCTTCGACGTGGTCCATGGCAAAGTCACCGAAGCGGGGATGAAGGTGTCGTGCTTCGGCAGCGGCATCGCCAACTGGGCGCGCCCCATCACCTGCGACGCGCGGGTGGACGTGGACGACCTCGCCCGGGCCATTCCGCGCATGCAACGCTTCGGCACACAGTTCATCCGCATCATGAGCTACCCGAACGACAAGGAGAATCCCCTGTCCGAAGGGGAATGGCGGCGGGAGGCCATCAGGCGCGTGAAAAGCCTCGCCAAAATGGCCGAGGATGGGGGCATCACCCTCGTCCATGAGAATTGCAGCGGTTGGGGCGGGCTCTCGGCGGAAAACAGCAACATTCTTCTCGGCGAGGTGGACAGTCCGGCTCTGAAGGTGGTCTTCGATACGGGCAATCCGGTGAGCTATCGTCAGGATGCGTGGGACTATTATAAAACTGTCCGCGAATCCATCGTGTATGTTCATGTCAAGGATATCAAGGTGGTGGATGGCGAGGACGAGTACTGCTACTGCGGTGAGGGCGAGGGACATGTTCGGGAAATCATCGCGGATCTATTGGCCACGGGCTACGATGGCGGGTTTTCCATCGAGCCCCACCTCGCGGCCATCATTCACACCGGTCAAAAAGCCGATAACGCCGCGCAACTTTATGAAACATACACCGAATATGGAAGGCGTTTGATGAGGCTGATCGAGGAGGTTCGAGGATAGGAACCGCCGCTGGCCTTGCGCTCGGGAGAAGTACATGGAAACGCATGAAGTCAAGGTTCAAGCGCCCGGGGATACGCCGGACAGGGAAATGGAACTGGCCCATTGCATTGCCCGGGTGGCCGCGGACCGGCCTCCCGTCGATTCCCATGCCCGCGAGATGGTCGTCAACCGTATTATCGACAATGCCGCCGTGGCCATCGGCGGCATCAACCAGCTCCCGGTGGCCAATGCCCGCAGCCAGGCCTTGTGTCACCCGCGCACCGGCGGCGCCACTCTTTTCGGCATGCCCGGCGAGACCACCGTGGAGGCGGAATGGGCCGCTTATGCCAATTGTGCGGCCGTCCGCGAACTCGACATGCACGACACCTTCCTCGGTGCCGATTACGCGCACCCCGCCGACAATATCCCCGCCGTGCTGGCCGTGGCCCAGCAATGCGGCAACAGTCACGGGCTTAGCGGCGAGGACCTCATCCGGGGCATCCTGGTGGCCTACGAAGTCCACATCGCGCTGGTGAGAGGTATCTGTCTGCATGAGCACGGCATTGACCATATCGCCCACCTCTGTCCGGGCCAGGCCGCCGGCATCGGCGCATTGCTCGGACTCGACGTGGAAACCATCTACCAGGCGGTGCAGCAGGCGGTTCACGTGAGCTTCACCACCCGGCAGGCGCGACGCGGCTCCATGTCCAGTTGGAAGACCTATGCGCCCGCCCATTGCGCCAAGCTGGCCATGGAGTGCGTGGATCGCGCCATGCGGGGCGAGAAAGGGCCCTCACCGATTTACGAAGGCGAGGACGGCGTCTTGGAGCGGCTCCTGGCCGGCCCGGGCGTGGCCTATCATGTCTCCTTGCCCGAACCCGGCGAACCCTGCCGTGCCATTCTGGAGTCTTACACCAAGGAACACGCCGCCGAGTACCAGAGCCAGGCCCTGATTGACCTGGCCTTCAGCGTGCGCCAAAAGATTCCGCACCTGCGCGATATCGAGGAGATCGTCATCCACACCAGCCGCTCCACCCACCGGCGTATCGGTTCGGGCGCGGAAGACCCTGAAAAACTGAATCCCCGCGCCAGCCGCAGAGCCCTCGAACAAAGTATCATGTACGTTTTCGCCGTGGCCTTGCAGGACGGGATCTGGCATCACCATGCCAGCTATGCCGATGAACGAGCATCCCGGCCCGACACGGTGGAATTATGGCACAAGATCCGCACGGTGGAGGACGAGAACTGGACGCGCCGTTTCCATTCCAGCGATCCCGGCGAAAAGGCCTTCGGGGGCCGCGTCAAGATTCGCATGAAAGACGGCCAGGAGATCTGGGACGAGAAAACCATCGCCGACGCCCACTCCCTCGGCGAACATCCCTACGAACGGGAAGATTACATACGCAAGTTCAATCACCTGACGGAGGGCCTGGTTCCGCCCGATGAGCGAAAGCGTTTTCTCGACCACGTCGACAGTATTCCCGACTTCGAGGCGGTTGATCTGGGCCGCCTGAACGTGCAGGTCCCCCCCGAACACCTGCGCAATCACGCGCGGGACAATCGCGGCATTTTTTGAATGGTTGCCTGAAGGACAGGGTGCCCTGGCCTGTCGAACGTGGGCATGGCGCTGTCCCCTTTGGCGGGCCATGGGGGGATGCAACAGGGGCCGGGCAGAACAGCGGGTGGCGGAGAGGGTGGGATTCGAACCCACGGTACGGTATAACCGCACAACGGCTTTCGAGGCCGCCGCCTTCAACCACTCGGCCACCTCTCCGCATGGAGCGTGAATTGTAGCAAAGGGGGGTGTTGTGTTGCCAATTTCCCATGGCATGTGCCGGTTTTTTGGGGGTCTTGCCCGTGGTGTCAAACAAAACGTTGCCCGGTGATTGGCGCGGGAATCTTCGGTTTATGTTCGTGCCAATCGCTGCGGGTGCTTCGCCCAAATCCCGAGCAGGGCGATGGCCGGGGGCATGAGGGCGCAGGCGATGGTGACGGCCCTGAAGTCGCCGGTGATGTTGCGGCCCAGGGCGAAGAGAATGGGACCGATGGCGCTGGCGAAAACCATCACGGAGGTGTTAAGTCCGGCGATGGCGCCCAGGTGGGCGCGACCGAAGAATTGGGGAAAAGCCACGGTAAGCAGGACAACGAAGATCCCGCCCGCGGTGCCATAGCCTGCCACGAGCATCCAAAGGCCGACAGTCGATCCGAGGAAAACCATTCCCAGGGTGCCCGCGGTTTCGGCGATGAGGAGCGAGAAGAAAAGATAGCGCATGCTGATACGGTCGCTGAGCCAGGCGGCGGTCAGGTTGGCGGTGACACTGAAAAGAGGGAAGTAGAGGACCAGTTCGTAGATCTCGGCGCGGGAAATATCGTGTTCCGCGCCGATGGCGCTCAGGTGGAAAAAGAAGGCCGTGGACACGAGACCATGGCTGGCGGGGGCGAGGGAGTAGGCCCAGAAGGCCACGGTGCGGACCGCTTCGGCGCGGGTGAATTCCCGCGGGGGCGTGTCCGAGGCCGTGACGGCGGCGTGGGGACTGCCTTCCTCATCCCCATCGGGACGCAGACCGCAGGCTTCGGGATTGTCGCGGTAAAGCAGCCAGCCGAGGAGACTCATGCCGATGCCCACACCCACGGCCAGGACGAGGCAGGTGCCGCGCCATCCGATCATGTGTACCAGGCGATTCAACACGTAGGTGCCGCTGGTGAAGGCGAAGGCCGTGAACACGCCCGCCACGCCGGTGGCGAGGCCACGCCGCCGTTCGAACCAGCGGCCGATCATGACGCGCGGCACCATGGTCTGGCAGCCCTGGCCGAAGAAGCGCATGGCAAGGAAACACAGACCGATGGTGATGACGGCGGCGGCGAAGGAGGGCGGGCCGCCAAAACCGGCGATGGTGTCACATTGGGACAGGAGCAACATGCTCAGCCCCAAGCCCGCCGAGGCGAAGACGACCATGGCGCGCGCGCCGAACCGGTCAAGGAGATTGCCCGCGAAGGGCAGACAGAAGCTGCTGGTGATGGTGCCCGCGGCATAAGCGCCGCTCAACCAGGTGGCGTTGAGGCCGAGGACATCCGTGAGGTAATCATTGAACACCCCCACGCCCATGGTCTGACCGGGGATGCTGGCCACGGTGCCCACGGTACCCACGGCCACAACGACCCAGCCATAGAAGAAAGGCATGCGGCGGGGCGCGAAAGGGATGTCGTTCCAAGATCGGGACAAGGGGGAATACTCCTGTGGTGAGAGGGGACAAGGGGAACGGCTGCCAGTGGCTATTGTACCTTTGTGCGGCGGGTGCGTGAAAGCCGGGCGGCTCATGGTCAAACACGGACCAACACGGCCAAGGAAAAATCAGCCCGCCGGTTGTCCGTGCCGGTCCGTGAGTGTCCGTGTGCGTCCGCGCCTTGCCTGGAGGGCCAGCTCCACCGCCAGAAGCAGCAGAACAGGCCCGTGTTCGATCCACACGACGCGATAGTGGAAGAAATCGACGTTGTCGCGCGCGGCGTAGTGGAACTTGAGATAGTAGAGCGGTAAGGTGAGGGTAAACCCCAGAAGGGACCAGGTGGGACGCACGGTGAGCAGGGGCAGCAGCCAAAGGGAATACCACGGATACTGGGTCGGGCTGATGAGATACAGGGCGGCCACCACGGCCAGCGCGGCGCCGCACCGCGAGCGGGCGTCATCGCCGTGGCGGATGGTGACCCAGAGCACCAGGCCCCCGAGGAGCAGCAGGATGGTCCCCCGTGCGATGAGATGAAGTTGTTCCTTCGTGGGGCGCGCCCCAAAGAGCCCCGACAACCGTTCCGCGCTCCACGGCAGGACCATGTACAGAGCGTCGTTCATCTCCCAGGACTCGCTGTACGCCACGATACCGCTGTCGTCGCCCAGCTCATGCGCGGCATAAAGCGGCCATAACAGCCCGGCGGTCAGGAAGGCAAAGACAAGCAGCGCCGGGACCCAGCGTTTGGGGGCGTGGCGGTATTTCCAGAGCAGCAGGGGCGCGAGAAGGACGGGCCACAACTTCGTGCAGACCGCCAGGGCCAGGCACACCATGGCCCCCACGGGACGTTGCCGCGCGGAGAGGAGCAGTGCCCCCATCAACGGGGGGAGGATAAGCACATCCATGTGGGCGCTGTTGTAGGTTTCCTTGATGAGCAAGGGGTTCCACCAATAGATCACGCACAGCGCCAGGGGCAGCTTGAATTGACGGAGGAGGAGCAGCAGCAGCGCCAGCGTGACAGCATCGAAGTAGAACAGCACCAGCTTCCAGGCCGCCAGGCTCCAGGGGCGCAGCCAATGCGCCGCGGCGAAAGCGGCCTGGGCCACGGTGGGGTAGATGGTTGCCAGGTGGGGATGGTTCACCCTTTCGAGGATGATTCCGGCCTCAGCCCCAAGCGCGACGAGTTCCGGCGGCACGCCCTCGGCGCCCTCCTGGACTTCCTCGGGAATATGGACAAAAGGATTGTAGCCGTGGGACACCATGGCGCCGTCCCAGAGGTATCGGTAGAAATCATCCTCCAGCATGGGCTGGGCGGGGGCCATGAGCAGGCGCAGCGCGAGGCCCACGGCAATGATGACGGCGAGGCGTCCCCGTCCCTCGCCGAAGCGCCGGGCGAGGAAGACGGCGTAAAGATAGGGCAGTGCCCCCGCCATGAGCAGGGCGGTCAGCCAGACGATGGGCCGCTCCGTCATCTCGCTTCCATAGGTGAAGCGGGGCGCGATGGCCCGCAGACCCGCCACACAGGCCAACAGCCCCATCGCGCTGAGGCCCCAGGCCATCGCTCCCGCCCATCGTAATTTCATGCGTTGCGCCCTATCCGGTCATCGCGAACCCCGGCAGGAGGTCCAGCTTCACGGGTTCGTGGGTGTACAGGGGCTCGCCGTGGGATACACCGATGCGGTTGCCCCAATAGACGGCCCGGGTTTCAATGCTGTTCCAGAAACCTTCCGAGGCAATAAGCGTGGGTTTGCCGTCGTAATCCGGATTGTGGAACTGGGAGGCGAAGGCCCGGAGCGCATGGAGCTTCGCCTCGAAATGCCCCGATATGTCCACCACGAAAGCCGGTGCCCCGGCCGGGTCGTGGTAGGGGCTGTAGTGGTAAATCGTGGGCGCCCGCCACGTCTCCTGCCCCGTTTCAATACGAGCCAGCCCCGCCATGAAGTTGGCGTCGCGCACGAGGTCGTGGGCCGCGGCGTGATCGGGGTGACGGTCCGGGGTCATGGGCGCAAGCAGAATCCCGGGCCGGTACTTCCGAATGAAGGGAATCAATGCCAGGCGCTGGTCGTGTCCGTTTTCCAGCCGTCCATCGGGAAGCCCGGCGTTCTCCCGGACGGATACACCCAGACGGACGGCCGCTTCCGTCGCTTCTTCAAAACGTTCCTTCGCCGTGCCACGGGTTCCCATCTCGCCTTGCGTAAGGTCGAGGATGGCCGTGGCGTAGCCCGATAGCGCGAGCTTGTGCATGAGACCGCCAATCCCCAGGTCCACATCGTCGGGGTGCGCCCCCACCGCCAGTACATCCATACTCACAATTCAATCTCCTGAAGGCTGAAATCATCGAGCGTAAGACCACCCATGAGACGCGGAACCAGATCCCAGCCATGCTCGAAAAGGAAGGAAAGCACGTTCAACACCCGTTCCTGGGGCTTTCGCCCCGGCGCCAGCGAGGCCGTGAGCCGGGCCACATGGCGGCGCACCGTGTCCGCGCGCGTTTGGTCGAGATAGAGCAGGCCCCGTTCCAAGCGTTGCAGGGCACCGGTAATCTGCCGCTCGAAGGCGACCGCCAGGTCGGCGGCGGCCTTCTCCCCTTGCGCCAGACTTTCCCGAAGTGCCGCCGCCGCTTCGCGCACCCCGGGACTTTGCCCGGCGAACACCGACAGGGAAGGACCGGCCGCCGCCGTCCGTAGTGCGCGCTCCACCAGTTCCGCCTCGGGGCGGCCGAGATCGGCCAGGTCAAACCCATACTTTCGGCGCAGCTTGTTCAACTTCCCATGGGTCAGCACCGCGCGAAGGCGCGGGTACACCACCGGCATGGACTGTCCGTGCCGGGCGAAGACATCCTTGAGTTGTCCCCAGTAGGCCAACTCGCCGGGCCCGGCCACGTAGGCCGCCACGGGGAAAAGCGCCTGCTGCACCACGCACCGCAGGGCCACGTTCGCCGTGAAGCGCCCGGGCGTGTCTTCGAGCATGGCCGCCATTTCTTCGCGGGTGAAGGCAACCCCCGTCTCCGGCAGAACGAAGCGGTCATCCTCGAAAAGCACCTTGCACCGCCGTTGAGCCACCTCGAGGAAAAAGGCGCACTCGCTTTCGCCTTTCACCACCTGTGCGCCATAACCCAGGGCCTCCAGGCGTTCCCCCGCCGCGTTCACGGCGCGGGTTGTGGCCAGCGGATCCGTGAGTTCCCGCGCGAAAACCGGCACGGCCGCGCGGCGCGCGGAGCTCCCGTCGGGGGCGAAGATCCGCAACGGCGTTCCCTGGAAAAGACGCGCCATGATGCGTGCCATCCAGTCGGAAAAGGAGGCCGCTTCATCCAGTGATTCATGGAGGAAGGCCGCCACCTCCGGTGCGTACTCGGACCCCGTGGCGAGGGCCTCCGCGGTCTCCACCAGGGAATGTGCTTCTTGCGAGAGGGGAAGGCGGAACATGCTGCGCCCCTCCATGTCCTCGCCCATCTCGTAGCGCAGTGTCTCGACCGTGTGGCGGCGCGTGAGAATGTGGGCCGACCGCACCTCTTCAAAATCATGGTCGTCGCCGCCCACCCAGAAAACCGGCAGGCAGGGCACACCCTGTTCGCGCTGGAGCCGCTCCGCGGCCAGGATGGTGGTGATGGCTTTGTAGATCGTGTAGAGCGGTCCGGTGAAGAGGCCCGGCTGCTGCCCCGTGACGATCACCGTTTCGTCGCCCCGCGCACCCATTTCCCGCGCCACCGCTTCGGGCCACGAAGCGGCGGGAGGGGGAGAGGCGAAGAGTGCCTGCGCCGGTTTGGCGTAGAAGGCCAACAGCGCCGGGTCCTGGGCGATATAGTCGGTGAAGAGCTCAGCCATGGCCGGCCGGCTTTCGGCCCACCAGGATGACCCGGGGCCGGGTGTTCGCCACGGGTGTTCCATCGTAGTCCCCATGGAGCGCGGTCACCTCAAGTCCCGCCGAGCCGAGCAGGTTGGTCATCTCCCGAACCGTGTAGAGCCGCACGGACTCGCTGCTGCGGCTCACCATCCTGCCCCCGCGGGAAACTTCCATGACCTTGTTCACGCGCCGCAGGGCGGAATCGATCCACCGCCGCTCGTGGATGCGGTAGCCGGCGCTTTCCCGTTGCGACTCGGGCACCAGGTTGGCCTCAACGTAATCGGCGTTGAGGTAGTCCACCAGGAAGCGCCCGGACGGACGGAGTACCCGACCTATCCCCCGGGCCACGGACCGGTTCTCCGCCTCGTCCATGAAATAGCCGAAGCTGGTGAAAAAGTTGGTCACCACGTCGAAGGTTTCGGGGAAAGGCAGCGAACGCATGTCACCGCGCAGGAGCAGCCCCTTTCCGCCCAGGCTCCTTCGGGCGAGGCAGAGCAGGTGGGGCGAGTAATCCAGGCCGATCACCCGGCGCGCGTGGGGCACGAGGTGGACCATGTGCCGGCCGTTGCCGCAGCACAGATCGAGCACCACGTCCCGCGAAGTGATTTCGAGGGCCTTCAGCGCGAAGGCCGCCTCGGGGGCCGCCGCTTCGACGGTACGATGAGCGTAGACTACGGGATAGAGCGCGTCGAAGGCACTGGCGTACCAGTCCGCTTGTACTTCATTGCTGTGAGTCGGGGAATCGTTCATGGTTCATCCGATTCAACGGTCTCATTGTATGGAATGCAGGCGTTCATGGAATCCAGCAGGGTGTGCTTCAGCGCACCTGTTCTTCATGCACCTCGGTCCTTGTTGGACGCTCAGCGTCGGGAACACCTGATTTCATCGGTGTTATAGGCCATGAATCGTTAGCAAGATCCAATGGTCTTGTGTCTTGTGTCCTGTCGCCACCCCATGCTTGCGATCAGCAATCCCAGTCCGCGAAGGCATGGTAAATGGCCTTCACCGCCGTGGCGAGGTCTTCCTCCTCCACGCCGATGATAATGTTCATCTCCGAGGAGCCCTGGTCGATGACGCGCAGGTTCACCTTGGCCTCGGCCATGGCGCCGCACAGCCGGGCGGCCACGCCGATGTGGTGATTCATGCCCTGGCCCACCGTGGCAATCATGGCGAGATTCTCGGTGACACCCAGGCTGTCCGGCCGGCACCGCTCGCGAATGGCCGCCAGGATATCCTCGGTCTTGCCGTCCAGGTCTTCCGTGCGGACGATGAGCGATATGGTGTCGATGCCCGTGGGCATGTGCTCCCAGCTCACATCGTGTTCTTCCAGCACCGACAGAATCCGCAGTCCGAAGCCCTTTTCCTTGTTCATCAGCGCCTTTTCAATGCTGATCATGGAAAACCCCGCCCGGCCGGCGATACCGCACACGGGCCGGTCACTCTCTCGCTCGGCCACGATGCGTGTTCCCGGATTCTCCGGCTCATGGGTGTTCTTGATGCAGATGGGCGTGCCCGTGGCCCGCACGGGGTAGATGGCTTCGTCGTGGAGAACCGTGGCGCCCATGTAGGAAAGCTCCCGCAATTCCTGGTAGGTAATCTCTTCGATGCGCCGCGCCTCCGGCACAATACGCGGATCGGTCATGCGGAAGCCCGACACATCGGTCCAGTTCTCGTAAAGGTCCGATGCGGTGGCCCGCGCCACGATGGCGCCCGTTACATCGCTGCCGCCGCGGGAAAAAGTCTTGATCCGCCCATCGGGCAGACTGCCGTAGAAACCGGGCACCACGAAACGCCCCTCGCCCCGGAGTTTCTCTCCAAGCACCGCATAGCTTCGTTCATCGAAATGGCCCGAGGCCTTAAAAAAAATACACTCGGCGGGATCCACGAAGGTAGCACCCAGCACCTCCGCCATAAGACGTCCGTTGAGATATTCGCCGCGTGACGCCATGTAGTCCGCCGTGCCCCGGCCGGCCTGTGTGGCGATTTCATCCAGCAGACCGAGGATGTCGAATTGCACATCCAACTGTTCCGCGAGTTCGGCAAAGCGATCCGCGATGATCCGCCGTGGGTCCGAGGCATCCAGTCCTTCGGCGGCGATACGGTGCCAGGCATAGAGCAGGTCGGTAATTTTCCGGTCGCCGGCATTTCGTTTGCCCGGCGCCGACGGGACGACGAAACGACGGTTTTCATCGGCCTCGATGATGGTCCGCGCCTGCCGAATGCACGTGGCATCCGCAAGAGAAGAACCGCCAAACTTACATGTAATTCCGCTCACGACTGGCTGTGCTCCTGTTTAGTGCTTTACTGGCTCAAAATGGTGACAAAGGGAACAACAAAAAGATTCCTGCTTTCGGGGCGGGAAGAGACCTCCCGCGTTTGAACATATTCGCGTTATGTGACCGTGTAAAAAGAGGGACGAGATCGTTAGGACACAGGCGCGTCCTGCATCGGATTATCCATGCTTCACTTTCCTCCGGGGTTATGGCGAAGCCCACGTACGTATGGACTTCTGATTTCCGGTGGGAAAAACACTACGGCTTGATGCTGGTGATCCAGCGCACCACGTCGTTCCAGGTAACGAAAACCATGAGCCCCACAATCAACATCAGGCCGAAAGACTGGAAACGTTCCTGAAACTTTTCGCTGAGCGGCTTGCGCCGCACGCCCTCCAGCCCAAGCATTACCAGCATGCCACCGTCCAACACGGGTATGGGCAGCAGGTTGAAGATAAAGAGATTCACGCTGATGAACCCGGCGATTTTCAAGAGCCACCGGACACCTTCGTCGGCCGCGGCCGCCGTAAGCTGAAAGATTAGCACCGGTCCGCCCATTTCTTTCGGACTCACCGCGCCCGTGACCAGGGCGTACACCGTGCCCACAACCATGGACACCGCTTTGTAGCTCTCGCGAAAGGCCACGGGAAGAATCTCCGCCGGAGCGGCTTTCACGAACACCGTTTTGGGGGCGAAGGAGATCCCGATGGCACGCACGGCGTTCACGGGCACGTCAACTTCCAAGGCGCCGGCCTGTTGCACCAGCCCGAAGAGCACGGCCGGCCGTTCCAGGGCCAGGTGCAGCGTGCCCTCGGGCGAAATCTTTTCCAGTTCCCTGAACAGGTCCACCGTGGCCGGTTGTCCGTTCACCTCGACGATCACGTCTTTTCGCTGCAAGCCCGTGGCTTCCTTCAATTCCTCGGTGATGCTGAGCACGGCCGGCCGGCTCTTCCCGGGGTTTTCCGTATCCGGCTCCTCGGCTCGAATGCCCAGGTCACGAATGCGGCCGATGGTTTTGGGTTTCATGGTGAGCCTGACGGGCTTACCGTCGCGCAGGACATCCAGTTTCACCTCGTTGCCGTCCGGGATCGATTCAACGTACTTGATCATGGTGGCGACGCACACGGGTTTTCCGTCCACCCGTTCAATAACATCGTCGGGCTGAAGGCCCGCCAATTCCGCCGGCATACCGGGCAGCGCCTCCTTCACCACCGCGGTCTTGAAAGGCCATACTCCGAAGCTCGGGCGTTCCTCGCCCGCGCGCACCGTGGGCGTGATGGGCGAAGCGAAACGCTTCCGCGTGCCGTCGGGTAAAGGCCGCTCAAGTATCACCAGGTGCTGCTGCTTCTTTCCCCCCAGCACGGCGGCCATGGCCAAATCCGTGTTGTTTTCCGCCGGCTTTCCGTCGATGCTCACCAGGTAATCGCCGGTCTGCCAGCCCACGGCGTCCGGTGTGCCCGAATAGTCCACGAGGCCGGCCCCCGGCTGTTCCACGAAAAGGGGCGCGTTCGCGGCCGCGGACCCTTCCTCCACAAGCCCTACCCGGGCCACGACTTCCCACTCGGGCACGTGGTCGCCCAGGGCCGCCACGCCGATGTAAAGCACCACCCCCAAAACGAGATTCATGAACGGGCCGGCCAGGATGACGATATAACGTTGCCACACCGGCTTGTTGTTGAACCACCGCTCCGGCGGTACGTGGCCGTAGGTGGTCTTCCGTTCCTCTTCGCTGAGCGGGGCGTCTTCCTGGCCCGCCATTTTGACGAACCCGCCGATGGGCAATGCTCCAAGGCAATAGTCGGTTTCGCCCAGCCTGGCCCCGAACAGGCGGGGCGGCATCCCCACGCTGAAACGGTCCACGTAGATTCCGCAGGCCTTGGCGGCAAGGAAGTGGCCCAGTTCGTGGAAGAAGATAAGGGCGCTGAGAACAAGAAGAAACAGGAGCACATCTACAAACATGCTTGGAAATGTCCTTTTGCGGAGTTTGCGTCAATGTATGGATGTCTTTTTAGACGGTGCGGGTTGTCACCAGGGTTTCCGCCTTTTCCCGCGCGTCGGCGTCGGCCGCGAAGATGGTCTCCAGGCCGGGATCCTGAACCGCTTCACACGTTTCCATCACCCCGCGCACCACCTCGCTGATGGCCAGGAAGGGGATACGCCCCTGACAGAACGCCGCCACGGCCACCTCGTTCGCCGCGTTGAGGATCGCGGGCGCCGTGCCGCCCGTCTCGGCCGCCGCACGCGCATAGGCCAGGCAAGGGAACTCGCGAAAATCGGGCGCCGCGAAGGTCAACGCCTTCAGCCGCGTCAGGTCCAGCCTCGCCATGGGAGATTCTACCCTTTCCGGGTAGGTCAGTGCGAACAAAATAGGGAACTTCATATCCGTGACCCCCAGGTGGGCGAGGATATTCCCATCGGTAAACTCGACAAGACTGTGAATCGTGCTTTGGGGGTGGATGACCACATCGATGCGGTTGGGCGGGAGATCGAAAAGCCACATGGCTTCCACAATCTCAAGGCCCTTGTTCATGAGGGTGGCGGAATCGACGCTGATCTTGGCGCCCATGTCCCACGTGGGATGTTGGGTGGCTTGCTCGGGGGTTACCCCGGCCAGCGAATCCCGGCGGCGTCCATAGAAAGGGCCGCCCGATGCCGTCAGGTGAATACATTGCACCCGGGCCTGGTCATGTCCGTGAATGCACTGAAAAATAGCGTTGTGCTCGCTATCAACGGGAAGCACCTCCACACCGTGCCGTTTCGCGTGCTCCATCACGAGGCGGCCCGCCATGACAAAGGGCTCCTTGTTCGCGACGGCGACACGGTTTCCCGCCTCAATGGCGGCGAGCAGGGGGCGCAGCCCCACCGCGCCCACCATGGCACACAGGACGACGTCCACATTGAGCCCGGCCACGGTGTCGAGGCACCCCTCGCCCGTGTGGACCGTGCAGGGCGGATCGAGCGCCCGAAGGCGCGTCGCCGCCGCGGAATCGCTCACCGCCACGTGGCGGGGACGAAATTCACGTATCTGCTCGGCGAGCAAGTCCACGTTGGCGTGGGCACTGAGCGCCACCACATCGAAGAGGTCCGAATAGTGCCGTACCACCCGGAGCGCGCTTCGACCGATGGAGCCCGTGGCGCCCAAGATGGAAATACGCCGTTTGCCGCCGGGGTTAGAGGCCATGAGAGGCTCCGTCGCGGGCGGAAGGATGGATGGATCTTCGTTCACCGGCGTGTTTGTCAAGCAGTTGGAGAACATCCGAGGCGGTCGCCAGGTTGACCGCCTTCCGCGCCATTTTCCGGGCCTTTCCCATATGGATACGCGAAATCTCGGCCCGAACCACCGGCAGGGAAACGGCGGACATGCTCAGCGAAGTCACCCCGAGTCCCAAGAGCAATTCCGTGTACAGCGGATCGCCGGCCATTTCACCGCAAAGCTTGCAGGGAATACCCGCCTTCTTCGCGGCCCGGGCCGTCATGTCGATCATGCGAAGCACCGCGGGATGGGCAGGTTCATAGAGGTGGGCAATACGCTCATTCACCCGGTCCACCGCGAGAGAATACTGAATAAGGTCATTCGTGCCGATGCTGAAAAAGTCGCATTCCTTGGCCAGCAGGTCGGTGAGCATCACCGCGGAAGGCACCTCGATCATGGAGCCGACGGGGACTTTCGCATCGAAGGGAATCCCTGCTTCGCGCAATTCATCCATGACTTCCGCGAGCACTGCTTTCACCTCGCGCATTTGCTGTACGCCGCTGATCATGGGGAACATGATCTGCACGTTACCGTGGACCGTCGCCCGAAGCATGGCCCGCAATTGCGTCTTGAAAATGTCCGGGCGCTCCAGGCAGAACCGCACCGCCCTCAAACCCAACTGGGGGTTGTCCTCCTTGAAGATTTGCAGGTGCGCCACGAACTTATCGCCCCCAATATCCATGGTTCTCAGGGTCACGGGAAAGGGGACAAGTGCCCGGGCCGCGTCGGCATACGCCTCGAATTGCTCGTCCTCCGTGGGGACCGTGCCTCGATTGAGGAAGAGGTACTCCGTTCGGTAAAGGCCCACCCCGTGGGCGCCGGCCCTGCGGCTGTGGGCCAATTCGATGGGGAGTTCTATGTTGGCTTGCGTTTCGATGGGCACGCCGTGCCGGGTCTTGCCCGGTGTTGTTTCGAGCGCGTGCCGCAGACGGACCTGCTCCTCGCTGTAGGCCTGCTTCGCGGCCTCGTAACGGGCGAGGGTCTCCCGGGAGGGATCGACAATCACAATGCCCAGCGTTCCGTCCACGATCATCATGGTGTCCGGTTGGACGTGGTTGCTTGCGTTAAGCAGCCCCATGACCGCCGGGATTTCAAGCGCCCGGGCCAGAATAGCGGTGTGCGAGGTGACGTTTCCCGAATCAACCGCCAACGCCACCGTGTTTTCCTTGTCCATGGAAACGGTGTCGGAAGGGGAAAGATCATGGGCAACCACGACACACGCGGTGCGTACCTGGCCGAGGTCGGGGTGTTCGGTTTTCAGTAAATGCCGCAACACCCGATCCGTCACATCCACCAGGTCCGCGGCCCGCTCGCGGAACCGGGCTTCGTCAATCTGCTCCATCTGTTGCTGGAACTGGCGCGTGACCCGGGCCAGGAGGCATTCGATATTGAGTTTTTCGGATTCGAGTTGTTCCTTGACCTGGTCAAGAACCATGACATCGTCAAGCAGCATCAGGTGCGCATTGAAAATGCCCGCATGGACTTCTCCCAGTTCTTTCGAGGTACGCCGGTGCAACTCCTCCAACTCGACACGGGCGGCACTCATGGCACGCGCGAGCCGCGCCCATTCGGCTTTCGTATCCGTAATCCGGTATTCGGGCACCTCGAAGCGGCCCACATCAAAGACCAGCGCCGGCCCAATCGCGATCCCCGGGGATACGCCTATACCGCGAAGCGTTTTTTCCACTCAGTCCTCTCCGAATCCCGAGGCGAATAGTTCTTTAACCGCCGCCATAGCCTCTTCCGCGTCATCACCGGTACACGTGACCGTGAGGTGGCTTCCGCGAATGGCTGCCAGGGTCAAGAGACCCATGATGCTTTTCGCGTTTACGCGGTTGCCCTCGAAGGTGATGAAGACATCGCTTTGGAAGACAAGCATTTTCTGCACCAGCGCGGCGGCCGGCCGCGCGTGTATGCCCAGTTTGTTGACAACCAACACGTCTTCGGTGATTTCCGCCATAAGATCCACTACCCGATGTTACTGTTGAAAAAAACAACTCTCGGCGAAATCGCCGCGCGACCCGATTGGTCATGGTTTTCCGTACCACGCCATGCCGATGCCACTTGCGACAAAACTGCTTCTCGGAAAGACCGCCCCATAGACCAGGAACGGGAACCGAATACGCGGCTCCGCGGAGGGCGGGAAAAAAGGTCCTCAACTCCCTACCTGCCTCTTCCCGATGGCATGCAGCCAATATACCGGTTTTGTGATGCCTATAGAGGGCGGCGATACTACAAATCCGCCGTATCCACAATCTCAAGGTCAATCGTGAGACGCACGGTTTCGCCGGGCGCACACCGGACAGGCCAGCACGGCGTCACCACGCTGCCCTGATATACCCGCTCCTGGCCACCCTCCGATTGACTTACGGTCTCGATGGGGAAGCGATAAACCACGGCGGGCCGGGAGAAGCGGAATCCGCATTCAACCTGCTGCCAATCATCCCGTAAGGCGTAATGCGACAGATGCTCGTCACAACCCCTTTCGCCCAGCAAAACACCTTTCAAATAGCGATCATCCGACCGGTAATACCGGTCATGGGCCGATCCGGTGAGCAGATTGACGGCAAGCTCCGTTCCAAACAGCCCTTCAAAGGCTGCCTCGCCCTTGTGGCCAATATCATACCGGATTTGACAGGCGGATTCACCCGGACGAAGGCGAATGCGCTTGCTGACGTGCAGCGTCCCGTTGCGTTCCCCATGGATCGGGGCTTCCCGCGTAAACCGCACGCCGTCTTCCAGGGGCTCCATTCGCCAGGGACCGGTGGCGAAATGGGCGTATTCATCGAATTCCCCCGCCCAGAGGGCGTCGGCCGAGATAGGGCCGCGAAAGAAATGATCGCGCAGGGACACGCGGCGGTAAGGGTCCTGGACGAGGAACCCGTCCAGGCCGCTCTCCTTCGCCCGTACCGCGTCGTGGATACTTTCACCGCCCGATGGCTCCTCGCCCAACTGCACGGTTCCCTCGCGCAGCGCGTCATGATAGGGTTCATCGCGCCGGGTCAGGGTGTTGCCGAAGTTGAAGGGCTTGTCCTTGTAGTCAAGCTCAAAGAGCGTCGCCCCGTCCGCGGGGTTCAAAAAGAGGGCGAGATGACGATTCTCAAGGATAACGTCCTCATTGCCGTCCGCGTCGAAGTCCGTCACCTCGACGGCAAGCCACTCCTGGTCACGCCCCTCCAGCGCATCCAGGCAACGGTCCGCGGCAATAAAGCGCTCGTACAGGGCCGTGCGAAGGTGGTTGAGGTAAAGGCCGCCAAAAGCACCGTGCCAGTAAGCACAGTTACACTGCCCCTGGTGGAGATTTTTCTCGGCCGCCTGGAAAGAAGAAGTCCGGCCATGTTCCCCGCGAAGGCGCTCGATCCGATTGCTGACGCGCAACATGTGCTTCTGGATGTTGTTGCTTTCTTCGTATTTCGCCAGAAAGTTCCGCCAGAATCCGCCGCGAATGAACGGGCCATACCGGCGGGCCTTGTTTTCGTCTTCCTTCAACTCGCATTCAAGGGCATGCAATTGGCGTTGCGCGTTCGAAGGCAGCGCCCAAGCCATCATTTCGGCGTAGGAAGCACAGGTGATGTAGGCGCGCCCCACGGCCCGCTGCTCGTCCACGTAGTCGCCGTAGCGCCGGCACCGGAGCCATTCCCGGTTGTCCGTCAGCGCCTGGAAGAAGGCCTCAAGCCAACCCTCTTCATAAACGCTGTGATACGTGCCCGGCCACACGCCGAATTTCTCGCCGTCGTCGTGGAGTACGGCACACCCACGTCCATCCTCCGTGGCGTGTTCCCGCAGGTACGCGATGGTTTCCTCCACCGGGTGGAACGGCACATAGTACCGGAGAGGCTCGAGGATGGGAAAGAGCTTGAGCGTATGCCCCTCGTCTTCGGTCATGTAGTATCCAAAGAGCTTCTCCTTGGGCACGCCACTGCAAATGAAGTGGGCGTCATCCAGCGCCGTGTATTCAACCCCCGCCCGGGCGAGGGTGCTTGCCATGCCGGGCTCCCACACCCGTTCGGTGAGCCACATGCCCCGGGGCTTTTCCCCGAAGTGTTCCAGGCAGAAGTCCTGCATGCGGTGGATTTGCGCGATGGCGTCGCGCTCGGGTATGGCGCACAGGAGCGGCTCATAGTACCCGCCCCCCATGATCTCCACCTGGCCGGCCGTCACCAGCGCGGCAATCCGCTCGATGTATTCGGGCCGGTGGGCCAGGAACCAGTCCCAGAGCGGTCCCGTGTAATGGAGCGTCATCCTGACGGCCGGATACCGCTCCAACACATTGATAAATGGAAGGTAGGATTTTTCATAGGCTTCCTCGAAAACGAAGTCGAAGTTGCCCACCGGCTGGTGTGAATGGCAACCCAGGATGAAATTAATACGCTTCATGCGGTATTGGACTCCTGCATTTCCCATATCGTGGGGTTATGGACCGACGGGCGCGGCGAACCGCCTTCACAACGACTTCTCTTCCATGATATTCAGGATTCGATTGTTGAATTGTTCGGCGGGATTCACCCCAAGTTCCTTGAGGCGGTGATTGAGGGAGGCCACCTCGATGATGATGGCAATGTTCCGGCCGGGGCGAACGGGGATTCGCAGATAGGGTATGGGCACGCCGAGAATCTCGACGAATTCCTCTTTCAGGCCCGTTCGGTCATAGGTGTTGTCCTGCCGCCATTCCTCCAGTTCCACCACCAGGCCGATGGTTTTCCGGTTGCGCACGCGACCCACCCCGAAAACCGACTTCACGTCAACGATGCCCACGCCGCGTATTTCCATGTGATGTTCCACAATCGGATTGGTTTCCGCGTACAGGGTGTCATCACGATGGCGTTTCAGCGCCACCACGTCGTCGGCAACCAGCCGGTGACCCCGTTCCACCAGCTCAAGGGCCGTCTCACTCTTGCCCACGCCGGCATCTCCCACGATGAGGCAGCCCACGCCATAGCAATCCACCGCCGTGCCATGGACCACGGTTTCCGGGGAGAACTCCTCGGCGAGAAACAGAATGATGCGGCTGATCACTTCATCCGTACTGCGGGCCGACCGCAACACGGGTATCCCCCGGCGGTTGCACATGTCGAGGAAAAGACTGCGTGGATCAAGATTGCGGGACAACACGAAAGCGGGAATCTCGAAAGACATCATCCCGTCGAGACGCTCCATCAGCCGGGCCGCCGGCAGACGCTCCATGAAGTGGATTTCCGTGTTGCCAAGAATCTGAACGCGGTCGTTGGCGAAATACTCGAGGTAGCCGCTGAGGGCCAGTCCCGGGCGGTTGATGTCCGAGGTCATCACCGGGCGACCGAAGCCCTGGTACCCGCCGAGCACCTTGAATTGCAAATCATGGGACATCCAGTCCATCAAACGCGCCACCGCAATGCTGCTTTTCCGGTTGATCGGCAGGTTCTTGGTATCCATGTTTTCCCCATTCGGCCTTCGCAGAAACCCGGCTTATCCCCTTGTCGCAAGACAACGACATGCCATGGCACACCGCGAACCCTGCCCGGCCGGGTCGCGGTAGGGCGTTGGAAAAACGGCGTGGGCGACCCGTCCCGGGACACCCACGCCGCGGCAAACCCGTATCAGAACTTGGGCTCAAGCAAACTGAAGGTGCCGTCTTCCCGCGCGCAAAGCACGTTCACCTCGGACGTGTCGGCGTTGTGGAACACCAGGAAGGGGGGGTCGTTCACCAGCTCAAGCTGCATGACCGCCTCGTCGAGGCTCAACGGCTTCATGGACAGTTTCTCGCGGCGTACCACGCGGTGGGCCGCCTCGTGCTCCTGGTCGTCGTGCTCTTCTCCATTGCTCTCGCCCATGGCAATAATGGCATGTTCAAAATCGCGCTTTTCCTTCGCCCGTCTCGGTTTATGATTATTGATTCGGTCACGGTACTTGCGAATCTGCTTGTCCAGTTTCGACATGGCCGTGTCAACGGAGGCATACATATCCGGCGAGGATTCCCGGCTGTGTATTCGAATCCCATTGGCGTGAAGATTGACTTCCGCGATATGCCGGTGTTTCTGGACCTCCAGCACCACATCGACGTCGATTACCTTGTCAAAATGCTCCACGACCCGTTCGAGGCTTCCCTCGACATAGGCCTTGAGGGCATCGGTCATCTCCATGTGACGTCCAGTAATCGTCATATTCATGGCTTCTTGTGCCTCCATGGGAAGGTGCTCCCACCTTCCGCGCGTCGTTAGTCACCACCCTTGGCGCCATGCCACCATGGCAGGCAACCGGGTTCACCACCATGAGACTTGTGAAACCCAGGGGCAGTTTCCCGTGGCGTGATGACGTTGCTCCATACCTCGTGTTTTTGGGGACCGGAAACAGCCCGCTGGTTCCGCGCTCCATCGACTGTGCACTATGCTGACACAAGCGATTGGAAGGCATACAGGAACGAAGGCGATCCGAATGGATGGCACGCAAAAAACTCACTGAGTTCGCCAATGCCTTGAAAGGTCTAACCGGCCTATGGTGCCACCCATATATCCTGTCATCCTGTTGATGCCAAACACACAAAAAGCCACCCCCCCTTTCCGCATTGATGCGGCTCAAGGGGCGAGTGACCATGTTGTTTCGCAACGCGATGTAAAACCGTGATGTCGGCGTGGTGTTTCTCCCGGCCCGGAATACCATGGGCACGTTCCACCGGTCCTCTCAGACTTCTTTTGTAGCACCTCCTTGCCAATCAGTCAAGAGTTTACTATACTGATCCTGTCCTCTACATCCAATTCTAGCATAATGCGGCCCGAATTCAAGCACAAGGCATTACAAATCGAGAACCTTTGAACGTGCCATACAACATGTTGTGACCGGGAGAACCACCACACACGGATATTTCGTGGCGATCGCGCCGAAAATCATTCTTTCGCCAACAGTACAAGCACGAAAGAGGCTCGGCACCATTATGGTTCGAAACACACGCGTGAAACAAGAGCGAATCGTGGAAGCCGTCCGGCGGGGATTGGAGGGAGAGACGGCCGTGGCGTTTCTCCACCAGGCAGGATTCGCCATGACCACCGCCGGTATTGCCCGCCATCTGCGAACCATGGGCGGACGGGGACGGCTGGTGGAATGGATTAAAGCGGGCATGAGCAACACGACCATCCTCGCCCGTTGCTTCCCCGAAGACGCGAAGGACGGAATCGTCACGGAAGCGCCCAGTCAGGGGGACCTGTTCGGGGAAGAGGAAGCATCCGGCCCGGCGGCGCCCTTACCCTTTCCCAAAGAGGACCTCTTCGACACGACAAAAATCACCCTGCGCATACCCACGGAACTCCACACCGCGCTTCGCCTTGCCGCCAGGGGGGAAGGCACCACGCAAACACAATTGATCATCGACCTGCTGACCTCGGCCCTGTCCAGAATACCCAACCTGCCTCACGACAAAGCGGATGGAGACGAGGACGGGTAGGGCCGTCTTGATTTCTCAATCCCCCTCCGCAAGCATGCAAGACACAGATATTCCGCCTGCATTCATCAGGATGCCGGGGTCTGGCCCCCTGGACGGAGTGGACATAGGGCGACGGTTTGGCCGCAACCCGAGGAAGTGAAAACCGTTCACTGCACAGAGGTTTTATTGAATGTGGCACAGCCGCCCTCGGCTGTGGAACTTAAGAGAACAGCCTTCGGCTCTGCCGGAAACGCCTTCTTTGCCATCACGGACAACAGGTTACGGCACAATGATTTAGACCCATTCCCCACGAAAAGGGCAAACAGGTTTAGCAATCTTGGGGGTTAGCAGTATAGTGGACGGGCGTTCCTGTCCACCCTGTCCACTCCATCCATGCCGCTTCTCGTGGAACGTGGCGGGGAGCCGCCAAAAGCGAAGGCGGAAGCACGCTTTCCTGCTCCAAGAAAGCAGGACGGCTCCGTTCGTTTTCTTCCGTGGGGCGCCGTGGGGTAATATGCGCGGCATGCCGCCTTTGAACGGCTGGTTTAACCCTCGGAAGAAGCGTTTCATGATAACCCGCCCCCGGCCACGCACGACCCTGCCTGGGTTGTGTGTACTCATGACTTGTTGCCTGACGGCCCTGCTCCTGGCGTGCCGACCCGATGTCGCGGGCAACCCGGAGGAACGTTCCCTGACCATCTTCCATGCCGGCAGCTTGACCGTGCCCATGAAGGACGTGGTGGCGGCTTTTCGTTTGACCTACCCGAACGTGAAGGTACTCATGGAAGCGGCCGGAAGCCGGGAATGCGCGCGGAAGATTTCAGAACTGGGCCGTGGGTGCGATGTCTTCGCTTCGGCGGATTACACGGTGATCAATACCCTCCTTGTTCCCGAGTTTGCCCCATGGTGCATTAAATTCGCGGGGAACGAGATGGTTATCGCCTACACGAAAACATCACGCCGGGGGGGTGAGATAAACCGGGAGAATTGGCCGGCCATACTGTTGGATGAGCAAGTGGATTACGGCCGTTCCGAGCCCGATTCCGACCCCTGCGGTTACCGGACTGTGCTGACCATCAAGCTGGCGGAAGCATACTATGAACGGGAAGGCTTGGCCGCCGCCTTGCTGGCCAAGAACCGCCGCAACATCCGTCCCAAGGAAACCGACCTGCTGGCTTTGCTCGAAACGCACAACATCGATTATGTCTTCATTTACCGGTCCGTTGCGGTTCAACATGGATTGGAGATATTGACGCTTCCAGGGGAGATCAATCTTCAGGACCCCGCGCTGGCGGAGCACTACCGTACCGTTACCGTGGACATCTCGGGAAAGAACCCGGGTGAGACGGTCACCAAGGCCGGCGAGCCCATGGTGTATGGGGTCACCATTCCCAACAATGCGCCCGACCCGGAAATGGCCCTGGCGTTCGTGTCCTTTCTGCTGGATCCGCGGAAGGGCATGCCCATCCTGGAGCGCCACGGTCAACCTTCGCTCGTGACCTCGCCCAGTGCCACCTACGCCCATCTCCCCGAAGCCCTGAAACGTTTCGCGCGGGAGGAACGGCCTTGATGACCGGTCGCTGGCGCAGCCCCGATCCGATGCACCTCGTCTTCTCCTTCCTGGGAGGCGTGGTCCTGCTGTTCATCCTGGCCCCCCTCGTCGGCATGGCGTTCCACACGCCCGTCGCGGACCTGGCCGATACCGCCGCCGACCCGGAGATGCGGCGGAGCATCCTCCTCACCCTTTGGACTTCCCTGGCGGGCACCCTCCTGCTGGCGGTGTGCGCCATACCCTTCGCCTATCTCCTGGCACGCCTAACGTTCCCGCTGAAACGCCTCATTCTCGCCGTGGTCGATCTGCCCATCGTCATCCCCCACACGGCGGCCGGCATCGCCCTGCTGGGCGTACTGTCCCGCGACAGCCTGATCGGCGGCGTGGCGGACCGCGCGGGCATACCCTTTGTCGGCGGCGCCCCCGGAATCATGGTCGCCATGGCCTTCGTGAGCGTGCCTTTCCTGGTGAATGCCGCCCGCGATGGTTTCAGCGCCGTGCCGGAACGCTACGAGAAGGCCGCCCGGTCACTCGGTGCCTCGCCGCTGCGTGTATTCCTGACCATTTCCATGCCCCTCGCCTGGCGGTCCATTCTCTCCGGGCTGGTGCTCATGTGGGCACGGGGCCTGAGCGAATTCGGGGCGGTGGTCATGGTGGCCTACCACCCCATGATCACCCCCGTCCTTATCTACGAACGCTTTGGCGCCTGGGGGCTGCGCTACGCCCGCCCGGCGTCGGTCCTGTTCGTGGGGGTCTGCCTGCTGATCTTTCTCGTGGCGCGGCTTCTGGCGCGGGATCGTCTCGATGCTGAGCGTTAGGAACATCGCCAAGACAATCGGCCCCTTCGCGTTGAGGGAGGTCTCCTTCGATGTCGATACGGGGGATTACTTCGTGCTGCTGGGCGTATCCGGCGTGGGAAAATCCGTGCTCATGGAGATTCTCGCGGGCGTCACCCCCGCCGCCCGGGGAAGCATCTTCCTCGACGGCGTGGATATCACCCGCGCGCCCATGCAGCACCGAAACATGGCCGCAGTCTTCCAGGACCCCGCGCTTTTCCCGCACATGACGGTGGCGCGGAACATCGCCTACGGACTTCATGGCCGGAACCTGAGCCGCCGCGAGATCACGGAACGGGTGCGCCGCCTGGCCGTTGAAGCCGGGGCGGATCACCTCCTCACCCGCTATCCGGGCACGCTCTCCGGCGGTGAGGCGCAACGGGTCGCCATGGCGCGATGCCTGGCCGTGGAGCCCCGTTGCCTCCTCCTCGACGAGCCGCTGGTCGCCCTCGATGGCGAAGCCCGCGCGGCCATGCGGTCCCTGCTGCGAAAAGTGAAGCGAAAAGGTTTGACCGTGATCCACGTGACCCACGACTACGAAGAAGCCATCTCCCTGGCGAGCCACGTGGGGATCCTGGAGGCCGGACGCATGGTTCAGGTAGGATCACCCCGGCAAGTCTTTCAGGATCCAAAAACGCCCTTCGTGGCCCGGTTTACCGGCTTCCGGAATTGTTTTGCCGGACGCCTGACAAAGGACGCGGGCCATGGGAAAGCGGTTTTTGTCACCCAAAGCGTCACCTTCGTGATTACCACGGAGGACACGGCGGGCACGGGTCACGTGGTGCTGCGCGGCCAGGACGTGTCGCTTTCGCGCACGGAACCGCCACACGGGACGAACGCCCTGCCCGGAACCGTGGTGGACCTGATCCCCGCGCCGGAGGGTGACGAGGTCATCGTGGATACCGGTGTCGAGATTTCCGCGCTCCTGCCCCACGGGAGGGCCGGCAGCCCGAAGCTTGTTCCGGGTGACCGGGTATGGGTGGCTTTCGCCCCGGCCGCGGCCCGGTTTATCAAGGATTAACATGCGCTACGCCCCGAATATGCTGATGATCGGGTCCACCGGCCGAAACGTGGGCAAAACCGAGTTTGCCACCGCCGTGATCCGTAAGTTCGCCCCGCAAGGCCCCGTTGTTGGTCTCAAGGTAACCGCCGTGGACAAGGCGGACGGCGCTTGTCCACGTGGTGGCGCGGGGTGCGGGGTCTGTTCCTCCCTGACCGGTCCCTATCTCATCACGGAAGAGACCCACGCGGGGCCTGAAAAAGACACGATGCGTCTCCTCGACGCCGGGGCCACCCGGGTCTATTGGCTCCGCGTGCTTCGGGATCACCTGGTGGAAGGCATGGACGCCGTGCTCGCCATGATCAGCGCGGGCATCCCCATCGTCTGCGAATCCAACAGCCTTCGCACGGTGCTGGAACCCGGTTTGTTCGTCATGATGAAGCGCCGCGCATCCGCGCCCATCAAAGACTCCGCGGCACGCGTTCTCAAGCAGGTGGATCGCCTGGTCATCTCACGGAGCGACGCCTTTGCCCGGGCCCTGGCCGACCTGGACCTGCTCGATGACCGGTGGGTACTGCGGGAAGACGCCGCCGCCATCATCCTCGCGGGCGGGGAGAGCACCCGCATGGGACGCGACAAAAGCCTCCTGCCCATCCAGGGCGTACCCATGGCGGCGCGCCTCTGCAACGTCCTGCGCCCCTGGGTGCGACAGCTCCTGGTGAGTACCAACGACCCCGGAAAGCATGGGGAATTGGATGCGGAGTTCGTGGTGGACGCCCTCCCCGGACAGGGGCCGCTCATGGGCATCGCCTCCGCCCTCAAAGCCTCCCATCACGACTTGAACCTGGTGGTGGCCTGTGACATACCCAACCCGAGTATGCGGGCCCTTCGCGGGATGCTCCGGGCGTCGGACGGGTTCGACGCCGTGGTGCCCACAACGGAGAAAGGCCGCCTGGAGCCCCTTTTCGCCCTCTACCGCAGGCGTTTGCTTCCCGGGATGGAGGCGGCCCTGTCCGCCGGCGAAGGCAAGGTAAGAAGTGTTTTCAAAGACGCCCTCATCCATTATTTCCCCCTGCCGGAGACCGATTGGCCCCGTAACCTCAACCGCCCGGAGGATTATGAAGCCTATATGGCGGCTCACAAGCGAGAAGAGGGGGGATAAACCTTTCCGCCGGTGACTTGCGTTTACCACCGACATGGGGCAATATGGTGGTTCCTTCGGGGCGTGTTGTGTGATGTGATTGAGGAAGCCGATTTTTCAGGAGTGACCATGAAATACCGTCGATTTGGCAAGACCGAACTACAGATTCCCGTCGTGAGTTGTGGCGGCATGCGCTATCAGGAGAAGTGGGAAGACGTGGAGGAAGTTTCCGAGGAAAGCCAGCGCAACGTCGAAGCCTGCATTCGCCGCGCCCTCGATCTTGGTATCAACCACATCGAGACCGCCCGCGGCTATGGATGCAGCGAGTATCAGCTCGGAAAGATCCTGCCCCAACTCCCCCGCGATGAAATCATCGTTCAGACCAAGGTTGGCCCCAACGATGATGTCGCCGCTTTCGAGGCAGCCTTTGAGCGTTCCATGAGCCTGCTCCACCTGGATTACATCGACCTCTTCGCCTTTCATGGCATCAACGACGCCGAATCCCTGGAGCGAACGCTGAAATGTTATGACAAAGCGGCGGAATGGAAGAAATCGGGCCGTATACGCCATATCGGTTTCTCGACCCATGGCGCGTGCGCCGACATCATCCGGGCCATCGAAACGGATCTTTTCGAGTATGTGAACCTCCACTACTTCTGGATCTACCAGGAGAACTGGCCCGCCGTGCAGGCGGCCGCGGCCCGCGACATGGGCGTGTTCATCATCAGCCCCAATGAGAAAGGCGGCATGCTTTTCAGGCCCACGGAGAAGTTCTCCCAATGCTGCGCGCCCCTGCATCCGCTCGTTTTCAACGGGCTGTTCTGCCTCTCCCACCCCGAGGTACACACCCTCAGTTGCGGTATTGCCGTTCCCGCCGAATTCGACCCCCAGGTCGAGATGGCCGACCGCCTCGAATCCCCCGAGCAGGCCGCCGAACTCGTGGCCCCCATTGTGGCCCGGTTGAACACAGCCATGGAAGAAGCCCTCGGCGTGGAATGGGCACGCACCTGGCGCGACGGACTGCCCGAATGGCAAGATACGCCCGGCGAGGTCAACATCCCCATGATCTTGCGCCTGCGCAATCTCGCCGTGGCCTTCGACATGGTGGAATACGGCAAGATGCGCTACAACCTGCTCGGCAATGGCGGCAGTTGGTTCCCCGGCCAGCAGGCCGGCGACCTGGATCCGCGGGACCTCGCGGAATGCCTTCGCGATTCCCCGAACGCGGCCCAAATCCCCGCCGCCCTGGCCGAGGCCCACGCCCTGCTCAAAGGCGAAGAGAAAAAGCGCCTCCAGGAAGATTGAGCGGGCGCTTTTCGGTCGAATACCACCGGAACACTTCCGCGCAGCCCTGTACGGTCTTCCTTGTCCGTTATGGCGAGGAAGGAAGCGCGGTACGCGTACAGTGACACGGCAACCTGGTGTAAAGGCGTGTCTTTGGGATGCCCGGATTACCACGATCGCCGAGGCTCCTTCGCAATGACGGGCTATGAAAGGCGTGAAAGGTTACACACTTCCTTGTGCGGGAGTACCGCGTCATTGCGCCTTTCGTCTATTTGTCGTCTGGTGACATACGGTTGATGCGTGCTAGAATCACCGGGTTACCGATCCCCCGTGTTTCCCGCGCCTTTGTGGCGCGATACGTTCGCAAGCAGGAAGGAGAATCGAACATCATGCCGGAAATGGATATTGGCCTTATCGGCCTTGCGGTGATGGGTGAAAACCTGGTGCTGAACATGGAGAGCAAGGGCTTTTCCGTGGCGGTGTACAACCGGACGGTGGAGAAAGTGGATGCTTTCATCACCGGCCGGGGCGCGGGCAAGAACTTTCACGGCTGCCACAGCATCGAGGAACTCTGCGCCAGTCTCAAACGTCCACGCAAGGTGATGATGCTCGTCAAGGCGGGGGCGCCGGTGGATGCCTTCATCGATCAGCTTATTCCCCACCTTGAAGCGGGCGATATCATCATCGACGGCGGCAACAGTCACTTCCCCGACACCATCCGCCGGACCAGGCTGGTGGAGGAAAAGGGCCTGCTCTACATCGGCACCGGTGTGAGCGGCGGCGAGGAAGGCGCGTTGCTCGGACCGTCCATCATGCCCGGCGGTTCTCCAGCCGCGTGGGATCACGTGAAGCCCATTTTCCAGGCCATCTCGGCCCATACCGAGGCGGGCGAACCCTGCTGCGAATGGGTCGGCCAGGATGGCGCGGGACACTTCGTCAAAATGGTGCACAATGGCATCGAGTACGGCGACATGCAGATGATCTGCGAAACCTACCAGATCATGAAGCATGGCCTGGGCCTGTCAAACGAGGAGATGCACCAGGTTTTCGCGGAGTGGAACAAGGGCGAGCTGGACAGCTATCTCATTGAAATAACCCGTGACATTCTCGGCTACCGGGACGAGGAGGGTAATGCCACGGTGGATCTCATCCTCGACACGGCGGGCCAGAAGGGCACGGGAAAATGGACCGCCATGGCGGCGCTCGACGAGGGACAACCGCTCACGCTCATTGGCGAAGCCGTGTTCGCGCGGTGCCTTTCGGCGCTGAAAGAGGAACGCGTCGCGGCGTCAAAGGTGCTCACGGCCCAGGCCCCCGGTTTCGACGGCGATAAGAAGGCGCTCGTGGACGACCTGCGTCAGGCACTCTACGCCTCGAAGATCGTCAGCTATGCCCAGGGCTATCAGCTCATGCGCGCCGCCGCTGAAACCTACGGCTGGAACCTGAACAACGGCGGCATCGCCCTCATGTGGCGCGGCGGTTGCATCATTCGCTCCGTTTTCCTCGGCAAAATCAAGGAGGCCTTCGACAACGACCCGAACTTGGTCAACCTCATGCTCGATCCCTTCTTCAAGAACGCGCTGGAGAACGCCCAGGCCGCGTGGCGGCGCGTGGTCGTGGCGGCGATACACATGGGCATTCCCGTGCCCGCCATCAGCGCGGCCCTCGCCTACTACGATGGTTACCGCAGCGAACGCCTGCCCGCGAACCTGCTCCAGGCCCAGCGGGACTACTTCGGCGCCCACACCTACGAGCGCGTGGACAAGCCGCGCGGCGAGTTCTTCCACACCAACTGGACCGGCCGCGGCGGCGACACGGCGGCCTCGACCTACGTGGTGTAAGGAAACGGGGCAAACCCCGAGTGATTCGCCGGCATTCCCGAAATGACCGGTGCAGGACCCAGTGGACTGAAACACCAGTCCACTGGGTCCATTACGTCCATGAAAGCCTGGCCTTTCGCCCTGGGCCCCCTGTGCCTCCGTGCTTCAATCCTTCTCCGTCCCGTTTAGCCGAAAAAGGTGTAGACCAATATCCCCACCGCCAGGATGATTCCCAGGTTACACATGTTCGACGCGACAAGGGCGTCGAGGGCCTGCTGCATGTCTTCCTTGAGGTGCAGTTGTTGGCGCTTTTTGGACAGGCGGAAGATTTCGAAGAAGGACGCCATTTCCGGTATGGAGGTGATGAGTCCGAGTACCCAGCCGACCAGCCAGGGAGGCGTTCCCGCCTCCTTCACGAGCGTGCCGGCACTGTCGCCCAGGTAGCGGCCCGCGACGATGATCAACGCCAGTCCCAGAACGAGGTAAAGGATGCCCAGCGTCACGCTGCCTCTTACCGGTGCGGGCGCCGTCTCAGCGCCGGGTTTCTGGTTGAAGAGCCGGTCGCCCGCCTTGTAGACGAAGAACGCCGCCAGCAGTCCTAACGCCACGAAGGGGGTCAAGGGCGTGTCGGCCCAAAACAGCACCAGCGGAGCCGCAACAGAGCAGATGCCGAAAAAAACTTCGTCCAGGAAACGCAGGCTGAAAAGCTTCATCTGCTGCCGGTACACCAGCACGGCGCCGAGAAAAAGAAATATGTTGATGATATTGGACGAAGCGATGTTCCAGAAACCCGCTTTGAAAACGCCCGCGAACGCCGATGCCACCAGTACCACCAATTCCGGCGTGCTCGTGGCATAACCGATTATCTGCCCCTTCGTCTTGCTGGAAAGGTGAAGGGCCTCGCTGAGGCGCTCGATGCCCCGGATCACCAGCAGCCGGACGGCGGCCACCGTAACCAGGGCGCAGCCAAGTAGAATCATCAGGTCGAAGAACACGACACTCCTTTCAACCAACGGTTCTTGACGGGGTTGGCGGCGATTGTACCACGTTGGGACTTCCTGATCCCGACTGTTGCCGGGGAGGGATTTCACGAGGCGGCCGAGACCATACCCGTATCACCAAGACCCTCCCCCGGATTTACATGGTTTCAAGCAGCCCTTTACAACAGCCCTCCCCGTCCGGCATGGCGAGATACGCGGCGAAAAACGATCCGTTGCACGATAGGGGAAGTACGCTTTTGCCTAAACGCAGGGCATGGCGGGTAATACGCAGGGTGGGCCTTGGCCCACCAAGACGGAAACCTTGACGACGAAACCGTCTCCCCTGGAAGAACGGCCTCCATGTAATGTATCCGCGGATGGCGCAGATGAACGCAGATTCCCGCGTGCGCGGGAATGACGGGCGGGGTGGATTCCCGCCGTCCGGACATGACGCAGGGAGGGGCAAAGACCCATTTCCCTGACCATGGGTACGGAACTTCGCGGGTAAGGGGCTATACCGCCCGCCCGAATCATATGGCACGGGAATTGCTTATCAATGGGCCTACCGTGGGTGGGATGCTAGGTGAAAGAGAGCTTCGATTTCACAAAGATCCCGAACAAGAAAGGAAATGGAAACGTGAAACACATGAAGATTCTGCCTTGGGCAACCGCACTGGTCTTGACGATGGTGATCTTGCCGGTTTCCGGCTGGACGGAGCCGGTGGCGACGGGGGATCCCTATCCCCTGGACACCTGCATCGTTTCGGGCATGAAGCTTGGCACCATGGGAGAACCCGTTATCAAGGTCGTAGAGGGCCGTGAAATCCGGTTCTGCTGCAAATCTTGTCCGCAAAAGTTCGAGGCCTCCCGCACAACCTACCTGGCAAAAATCGATGCGGCCATCGTGGCCGGACAGGCCCCCTATTATCCACTCAGCACCTGTCCCATTACCGGACATGAGTTGGGGACCATGGGGGACACCGTCGATTATGTCCTCAACAATCGCCTTGTCAAGCTCTGTTGTCCCGAATGCAAGAGCAAGATTGCCGACCATGCCGAAGCGGTCATGAAAAAGCTCGATGAAGCCGCCACAACCGCGCAACGGGCCGCCTATCCCCTGGATACCTGCCTGGTGTCCGGGGAAAAACTGGGCGGCGCCATGGGCGATCCGGTGGAAGCGGTCATCGCCGGCCGGCTGTTTCGTACCTGCTGCAAGGGCTGTGTCAAGAAACTCAGGAGTGATCCGGCCAAATACCTGTCCGCGCTTGAAAAAGCGGGGGGAGGCACCGGTATGGCCCCCCATTCCGGATCCGGTGCGAAGCATGACAACGGACAGGAACACCACTGAGTACGACCGGCAGGTGAAAAGGATCGGCAACAGGACCGCGTAACAGGCGCGTTCCATCCGGGATCGGCATGGAAGCATGCCACCAGGGTCGCCCTTTCCAAGGGGAACGGGCGGCCCTTGCCGTTGAAACCGGGCGCGTGCGGGAGCTGTACAAGAGGGCCGCTATCTGTCGTGAATTCACCCATTCATCGACACCCCCGAAAGCGGGAATCCACGGCCATGGAACCACAACGCATGGGCAGGGCATGGAGCCCGTGCCCGTGGGGATGAAAATCAGGATGATACGGGGTCGGCCCCGGGATGGCGGCAAACCATTCCCGAAAACCATGGAGCAACCCGGTCGGAGCCAGGAAGGCCGTGGTTGGTCAATTCCTGTCCACCACGATGGTAAGAGTCTTTGCCCATGGAACGAACCGGTTGGACCAGGCGGCCAAAGCCGCTTGTTTTGGCAACGTGGGGTTTTCTTGTTTCTTGGCATGGGATATGCTCACTCCTTTGAGCAATAGTCCGGCCGTACTTCCCGTACGGGCAGCGCCGACAGCCTGAACAAGGAGACCCGGTATGACGGGGACCTATGTGCGCCATGACCGTTTTGTACGTCGGGTCAAGACCGCCAGGGCCCGGAAAAACATATCGTCACACGGGGCCACGTTCCAAGTAATCAAGCACCACAAGCATACACACCGTTATCCCTCATAGCCCCCATCCACCCCGCTCCCCGTCCCCCCCCCTTTGCGGGGAGCACCAAATGGGACACTCTCCGGAGCAATCCGGAGAGTGTCCCGACCATTTTCAAAAAGGGATTCCTGCCCCGACGTGATTTCGAGTCCGCACGGCTTCCGGAGCATCTGCACACGCCCCCATTCAGGCCCTGGAATGGCCACTGCCTTTCCCCCCCGCACTCCCCACTGGCTCCCAAAGCGCTTTTTCCCGGCATCACCGCATGACGTAGCCCTGGGCGTCTCGTTGGGGAAGGTCCGAGGCGCCCATGAGGAAGCGATCCACGTGGTAAGCGCATTCGCGGCCTTCGCTGATGGCCCAGACGACCAGGGATTGCCCGCGCCGCGCATCGCCGCAGGCGAACACGCCGGGCCGGCTCGTGGCATAACTTTCCGTGCCGGCCTGGATGGCCCGACCAAAACGGTTGCGCTCCACTTCAAGTCCCAGTTCCGCCACGAAGGTGTCCGTCTCCGGCTGGGTGAAGCCCATGGCCAGGAGCACGAGATCGGCGGAAAGGCGGCGTTCGCTGCCCGGCACTTCGGTCATCTTGCGGCGGCCGTCCGCGTCCGGCTCCGACCATGCGACTTCAACGACATGCAGCGCCACCACATGGCCCTGTCCGTCATCTTCGAAACGCTTGGTGTTCATGCAGTAAAGGCGTTCCCCGCCTTCTTCGTGACTCGAAGAGGTGCGGAAGATAAAGGCGTATTCCGGCCAGGGATTGGTTGGCGCGCGTTCTTCCGGGGGCTTGGGAAACAGCTCCAGGGTGGTGACCGATTTCGCGCCCTGGCGCAGGCTCGTGCCGACGCAGTCGGAGCCCGTGTCACCGCCGCCGATGACCACCACGTGCTTGCCCGTGGCGAGGATGTCCTCGCCTTCCACGGGCTTTCCCAATACACGGCGCGTCTGTTGGGGCAGGAACTCCATGGCCGGGTGAATGCCCTTCAGATCCCACCCCGGCACGTCCATGCCCTCGAAGGTGCGCGGCACGGTGGAGCCCGTGGCCACCACCACGGCGTCGTATCCGTCCAATTCACTTACCGGCACGTTCCTGCCCACTTCCGCGTTGCACCGGAAGGTCACGCCTTCAGCCTTCATCTGGCCAATACGACGGAACACGACCGACTTGTCCAGTTTGAAAGCGGGAATGCCGTAGGTCAACAGGCCGCCCGGCTCGTCGGAACGCTCATAAACCACGACCGTGTGGCCCGCGCGGTTCAACTGTTGCGCCGCGGCCAGACCGGCGGGACCCGAACCGATGACGGCCACCTGCCTGCCGGTGCGCGTGACCGGGGGTTCGGGTTGGATCCAACCTTCCTCCCAGCCCCGTTCGCAGATAACGTTCTCAATCATCTCGATGGTTACAGGCGGTTCGTTGATGCCCAGCACGCAGGCGCTTTCGCAGGGGGCGGGGCAGACACGACCGGTGAACTCGGGGAAGTTATTCGTGGAATGAAGGATACGCAGGGCCTCATCCCAATCCTCGTCCTTCACGCAGTCGTTGAAATCCGGAATCAGGTTACCCAGGGGGCAGCCGTCGTGACAGAAAGGCACGCCGCAATTCATGCAGCGGTAGGCCTGTTCGCGAAGTTTTTCCTGGGGAAGGGGGTGGGAAAATTCGCGGTAATGGGCCAGGCGCTCCGCCACCGGTTCATTCCGGGCCAGGGTGCGCTTAAAGGTCATGAATCCTCGGGCTTTACTGGGCAACATGGGTTGCCTCCTCTTCTTGCGGCGCGTTGTCAGCCTGTTCCGCGGCACGGAGCGCCCGCGCATAATCCCGCGGCATGACCCGCACGAACTTCTTCAGCGTTTCTTCCCAGTGCTCAAGCAGACGTGCCGCCAGGGTGCTGCCCGTGTATTGCACGTGCCGTTCCAGGGCACGGCGCAACTCGGGGATGCTCTTTTTGTGCAGGGGCTTGATGTCCACCATGCCCGGGTTGCAGCGGACCGCGAAATCACCGGCCTCGTCGAAAACAAAGGCGATGCCGCCGCTCATTCCGGCGGCGAAGTTCCGGCCCGTCGGCCCCAGGATAACGGCCCGGCCTCCCGTCATGTACTCGCAACCGTGATCGCCCACGCCTTCCACCACCGCCCACGCGCCGCTGTTGCGCACGCAGAAGCGTTCGCCCGCGATGCCCCGGAAGTAGGCTTCGCCGGAAGTAGCGCCGTAGAGGGCCACGTTACCGACAATCATGTTGGTCTCGGCGTCGCTTCCATGGGCCCGCGCGGAGGCCAGGAAGTCTTCCGGCGGCGTGACGATAATTTTCCCGCCCGACAGGCCCTTGCCCACGTAATCATTGGTTTCACCCACCACGTTAAGCGTCACGCCCTGAATGGCGAAGGCACCGAAACTCTGGCCGCCCGCGCCTTCGCAGTCGATCCACACCGTGTCTTCCGGCAGACTGCCCGTGTACATGCCGAGCTGGTGACGGCGGGTCAATTCGCTGGAGAGCATGGTGCCCACCGTGCGGTTCACGTTCCGGATCTTCTGTTTGAAGCGGACCGGTTTCTTGTCCTCCAGCGCCACGCGGGCCTTCTCCATGATTTCATGGTCCAGGGCCTCCTCCACACCGTGGTCCTGTTCCTTGCTGTGATAGAGGGTCGAGCCCTCCCAGGCTTCCGCGCGGTGGAGGATGCGGGAGAAATCAAGAGTGCCGGCTTTCCAGTGCTCCGGAAGGGGATCGAATTCAAGCCTGTCGCTGTGGCCCACCATCTCATCCACGGTGCGGAAACCCAGCGACGCCATGATCTCGCGGAGTTCTTCCGCCACGAAGAAGAGATAGTTCACCACGTGTTCGGGTTTGCCGGCGAATTTCCTGCGCAGTTCCTTGTCCTGGGTGGCAATGCCCACGGGACAGGTATTGAGGTGGCACTTGCGCATCATGATGCAGCCGCTGGCAATGAGCGGCGCCGTGGCGAAGCCGAACTCGTCGGCGCCCAGGAGGGCGCCGATGGCCACGTCCCGGCCCGTCTTCAACTGGCCATCCACCTGCACCCGAATGCGGTCGCGCAGGTTGTTTTCGACCAGCACATGGTGCGTTTCCGCCAGGCCCAGCTCCCAGGGAAGGCCGGCGTACTTGATCGAGGACATGGGCGAGGCCCCCGTGCCGCCGTCGTGGCCGCTGATGAGGACCAGGTCGGACTTTCCCTTGGCCACGCCCGCGGCGATGGTGCCCACGCCCACCTCGGAAACGAGCTTCACGGAAACCTTGCCGTGGATATTGACGTTTTTCAGGTCGTGGATGAGTTGTGCCAGGTCTTCAATGGAGTAGATATCGTGATGGGGCGGCGGCGAGATGAGTTCCACGCCCGGCGTGGAATAGCGCACCTTGGCGATTTCCTTGAACACCTTGTGCCCCGGGAGCTGGCCGCCCTCGCCGGGCTTGGCGCCCTGGGCCATCTTGATCTGTATCTCGTCGGAATTCACCAGGTACTCGTTGGTCACGCCGAACCGGCCCGATGCCACCTGCTTGATCGAACTGCGCCGGGAATCCCCGTTCGGGTCCGGCGCGAAGCGCCTCGGATCCTCGCCGCCCTCACCCGTGTTGCTCCGTCCTCCGATACGGTTCATGGCGATGGCCAGATTCGTGTGCGCCTCCTCGCTGATGGAGCCATAGGACATGGCGCCCGTGCAAAAACGCCGCACGATTTCCGCCGCCGGTTCCACCTCTTCAAGCGGGATGGGCGTCCCCCGGCGAAAGCGCAGGAACCCGCGGATGTTGGCGTGGTTGCGGTTGCGGTCGTTCACCTCGCGGGCAAAGGCGGCATAGGCTTCCCGGCTCTTCAAGCGGCTGGCATGCTGCAACTTGGCGATGGAGGCGGGATTCCACTGGTGGTACTCGCCGCGGCGGCGCCATCGGTAGTTTCCACCCGGGTCCGGCATACGTTTGGGCTCGATGCCATCGGGATAGGCCATCTTGTGCCGCATGAGCGTCTCACGCGCCACGTCGATAAGCCCGATGCCGCCGATACGCGAAACGGTGCCGTCAAAACACCGTTCCACCAAGGCCGTGCCGAGGCCCACGGCCTCGAAGATTTGAGCGCAACGATAACTGTGCTGCGTGGAGATGCCGATTTTCGACATCACCTTCAGCAAGCCCTTTTCAACCGCCTTGATGTAATTCCTGTGGGTCGCCCCCGGTTCATCTTCCACGAGCGTCTCGCGCCGGAGGGCTTCGTCCAGCACGGCAAAGGCCATGTAGGGGTTCACCGCCCCCGCGCCATAGCCCGTGAGCAGGGCGAAATGCATCACCTCGCGCGCCTCGCCCGTTTCCACCACGATACCGCAATCCGTCCGCTTATGCTTCCGTATCAGGTGGTGATGCACCCCGCCCGTCGCCAGCAGCGCGGGAATGGGAGCAAACTCACGGCTCACCCCACGGTCCGTCAGGATAATCACCGTGGCGCCCCTGTCCACGGCTTCCTCCGCTTCGCGACAGACACGATCCAGGGCCGCTTCGAGCGCTTCAGGCCCCTTGTCGGCCCGGAACAGGGTGGAGATGGTCACCGACCGGAGGCCCGGGTTGACCAGGGACTTGATGTACTCCAGTTGGTCGTTCGTGATAATCGGGGACGCAAGCCGGAGTTGCAGGCAGTCCTCCGGGGTTTCGCCCAGGAGATTGCCCTCCCGGCCGATGGTGGTGACGAGCGACATGACGATCTCTTCACGAATGGGATCGATGGGCGGATTGGTCACCTGGGCGAAAAGCTGCTTGAAATAATTGTAGAGCAACTGGGGCCGGTCGGAGAGGACCGCCAGGGAGGTGTCATTGCCCATGGAACCGGTGGGTTCCTTGCCCTCCCGGCCCATGGGAATGAGCAGCAGGTCATGGTCCTCCCGGGTGTAACCGAAGGCCATCTCACGCTCCTGCAGAGTGCTCGTCTCCTCGCGTGGTGCGGTGTGGACAGGATTTTCGGGAAGCGTCACCAGGTGCTTGTTCAGCCAGGCGCGATAGGGATTGCGTTCGGCGAAACCGCGCTTGATCTCACGGTCGTCCACAATACGCCCCGCTTCCATGTCCACCAGGAACATGCGGCCGGGCTTCAGCCGGCCTTTGGCAATGATACGGTTCTGCGGGATATCCAACACGCCCACCTCGGACGCCATGATGACCTGCCCATCGGCCGTCACCCAGTAACGCGACGGCCGAAGACCATTGCGGTCGAGTACGGCGCCCACTTTCAGCCCGTCGGAAAAGGCCATGGAAGCCGGCCCGTCCCAGGGCTCCATCTTGCAGGCATGGAATTCGTAGAACGCCTTGCGGTCATCCGGCATGGATTCATGGCCATCCCAGGGTTCGGGGATCATCATGGCCATGGCGTGGTCCACCGAGCGGCCGCCCCGCACCAGCAGTTCGAAGGCGCTGTCGAAGTTGGCCGAATCACTGGCGGCGGGCATCTGGACGGGGGTAATCTTCTTCACGTCCTCGCCGAACAGGGGACTCACCAAGTGGTGTTCACGGGAGTCCATCATGTTCAGGTTGCCCCGCAACGTGTTAATCTCGCCGTTGTGCGCCAAAAAACGGAACGGTTGGGCCAGGTGCCAAGCGGGAAGCGTGTTGGTGCTGTAGCGCTGGTGAACCACCGCCATCCCGGATTCGGCGTCCGGGTCGGCCAGGTCGGGGTAGAACTTGTCCATCACTTCCGGCAGCATCAGCCCCTTGTACACAATGGTTCGGGCCGACAGGCTCGGCACGTAAAAGCTTTCAGGATCCACGATGCCCGCGGCTTCCACCAAACGCCGCGCATGATTCCGAATCACATAGAGCTTACGCTCAAAAGCATCCACGTCCTGAATATCGTGCGACCGCCGGATAAATACCTGTCGAATGACCGGTTCGTTTTCACGGGCCAGCCAACCGATGTGGCGGTTGTCCGTCGGAACATCCCGCCAGCCAAGCACTTCCTGGCCGGCCTCCTCGGCGGCCCGGCGCAACATGGCCTGGCACATCTCACGGACGGCACGGCGCCGTGGCAGAAACACCATCCCCACGCCGTATTCACCCGCTTCGGGCAAGGTGAAGCCCAACGACCGGGTGGCCTTCCGGAACAAGGTGTGGGGAAGATGAATCATCACCCCACAACCATCGCCCGTTTTCTCATCGCAGCCGCAGGCCCCACGGTGCGTCAGGTTCTCCAGGATCTGGAGCCCCTGCTTAATCACGGCGTGGCCGGGATGACCGTCGATGTTGCAGACAAACCCGATGCCGCATGCGTCATGCTCATAGAAGGGTTCGTACATGCCCTGACGCGATATCATGTTCATGGACAAGGCTGGTGATCCTTTTTCAGGTTAGCCGAAAGGGAGCAACGGATTTACCGGTGCGTCACGCCCGAAACAGGGATGGAACGCGCCCACGGACTTGGGGTTCCGCGTACACCGTGTCAAGGCTCCGCGGTGAAAACCGCTCCGCCATGCAAAAAAACGCCGGAGGATTCAGAACGGCGGGACTGCCCGAGTTACCCGCCGAAGGACGATCCGGTCGATACGGTCGTTTCCACGCCTCACACCGGTTCATTCCAACGCGTATGTTACAGCACATCCCTTTCTTCTGTCAAACGATCCGGTCGGTCCGTATCACCCGCGAATAACGCTGCATTTACGGGATGCAATAAGCAAAGGGCATCCTCCATCCATTTGCGAGGGCCGCACGGCATTCCTACCAAATGGTAGGAATGCCTGTAAACGCCTTACTTGACAGGGGTTAGCGCCTACAGGCAGCCGCCAGGGGCCGCCAGGGGCTGCGCTCCACCCGTGAATCATGCTACTATTACGCCGAATTGCGGGGAATCCTCTGCCGCGGTGTGTGGGCATAAACGGTACGTTTCGGCATGGCGAACATGTGGGGAGCGGATATGGGCCATCTCGATGCAGATTACGTGGCGGAGGTCATCCGGCGCCTCGAACGTATCCCACACGATGGCGCGCCCGCTTGGGGCGCGCTTCGCAAGGATACCCTCATCGAACACCTGGTGTGGTGTGTAAGCCATGCCATGGGACGGTCGGCCAAAGTACCTCGGGCCGGAAACCGGGTCATCGCCGCCGTCATGGGGCCTCTGGCACTGCGCGGGTGGCTCCCCTTAAGCTGGACGGCCCGCCTGCCCCGGTCCCTGCGCACCCAGGGCATCGAAACCCGGGAGCCCGGCGACCTGGAGACCCTCCATGCCCTGCTTGAGGAGTATTTGACCCTGGTACAGGCCGATGAACTGACGCCCGCACCGCACCCCTGTTTTGGCAGGATAGGGGTGGACGGGTGGGATCGTCTTCATGTCCTGCACTTCGAGCACCACCTGCGGCAATTCGGCGTTTAGCGAAGGGTTAAAGGGTTGATTGATGTTGGCCGGGGAGCGGGGTAAAATCGGGAAAACACTTGTCTTGGCCACCTGAAACGGACGTAAACAGGGATTTCATAGGTTCATGGATACCGCAAAAAATGCTTCGGTGGTGGTTTGCCGGCATCCTTTCCAGTTGAACCCGGACAGCCGGCGCGTGATCACCCGCATGTTCAGCCTGGAGCCCGGGCGGATGGCACGCGTGGTTGAGCGCGTACTGGCGTTCAGCCAGGACGAGGTGAAACGGATGTGCGCGGCCTTGCTGGAAGACTATGGTGGGCGTCACCGGCGCATTCGCACGGTGTTCAGGCGGAATTACGCGGTGGTTGCAGAGCAATTGCACCTGGCGGACAACCATCTCCCGGAGGAGAAGGCGTTGCTCATCGGCGCGTATTTCACCATGGAATACGCCGTGGAGTCCGCGGCACTGTTCAACCCCAGCATCGTCCCCCATCCGGATCAATCGGGCGTGCCGGCGGACCAGGTTCGCGTGGTGCTGAGTCTGCGCGCCGTGGGGGAGGGACATGTTTCCTCCATCGAGTTTCGCGGCGCCCTGATCAGCGCCACGGGCGAGCCGGTGCTGGAGCCGGTAAACACCTTCGTGGCTTCGGCGGAGGTCCGGCCGGACCAATACTATGACAAACACCTCTATTCCCTGAAATTATTCAACTTCATGGCGACCAGCGAAGCGGCGGGGGAAGGGGAGCAAACGGCCGCGCATGATTTGGTGGAAACGACCCTGGGTCAACTTGGCGACCGTTTCACGCTGGATGAATTGCGCCACGCCATGTGGTCGCTGCGCGGCCAATACGAAGGAAGCACGGCCTTTCTGGAAAACACCTTTTCCACCATGCTGTGGCTGGCGCGGTCGAACTATGAGATTCGCTTCGACCCGGAAACGCAGTTGTCGGAGCGCGTCATCTTCCCCATCTCCACCACGGAATCCGCGGGTATCGAGGACGCCCGTTTTGTCCGCTTCGTCGAGGACGACGGCGAGGTCGTCTATTACGCCACCTACACCGCCTATGACGGCCGGAACATCCTGACGCAACTCCTGGAAACCCGGGATTTCACCTGTTTCAAGATGCACACCATGAACGGCGTCTATGCCGAATCCAAGGGCATGGCCCTTTTCCCGCGCCGCGTGAAGGGAAACTACGCCATGATCTCCCGCGTGGATGGTGAAAACCTGTTCATCATGTATTCGGACAATATCCACTTCTGGGATCGCATCGAACCGTTGCAAATGCCCTTCTTCCCCTGGGAGGCGGTGCAGATAGGGAATTGCGGCTCTCCCATCGAGACGGAGGCCGGCTGGATCATGCTGACCCACGGCGTCGGGCCCATGCGCCGTTATTGCATTGGCGCGGTGCTGCTCGACCGCGAAAATCCGTCGAAAGTCATCGGTCGTCTGCCGGAGCCGTTGTTGAGCCCGACGCAGGACGAGCGTGAAGGCTATGTGCCCAATGTGGTATATTCCTGTGGTGCCATGATCCACAATGATTTGTTGATCATCCCCTATGCCTTTTCCGATTCCGCCTCGCGCGTGGCCTCGGTGCCCGTCGGCAAATTGCTGCACGCACTGACCGGCCCGCGGGCGCGGCCCGCATAGGGGCGGTGTCCGTTCCAAACAAAACCGTCACGAGGGAGATCCCTATCCGATGGTAAAAACAAACCTGCTTCAAATCGCGTTAATCGGCAACTACCTGCCCCGCCAGTGCGGCATTGCGACCTTCACCACCGATCTTACGGAAGCGATTGCGGGCCAATGTAAATCCGCGTCAGTCTTCACCGTGGCCATCAACGACCGGGATCACTGGTATCGCTATCCGCCGCGGGTCCAGTTCGAAATCGTGGAGAACGAGGCCGCCTCGTACCGGCGGGCGGCCCAGTTCCTGAACTTCAACAACGTGGACGTGGTCTGCCTGCAACATGAGTACGGGATTTTTGGCGGGGTGGCGGGCAGCCATATTCTCGTGCTCCTGAAGCAGCTTCGCATGCCCGTGGTCACCACGCTGCACACGGTTTTGGAGAACCCCGATTCCAATCAGCGCCAGGTCATGTGCGAACTGGTGCGGCTCTCCGACCGGCTGGTGGTCATGGCACGGCGGGCGGCCCGGGATCTTGTCGAAATCTACGGCGCGCCCGAGGACAAGATAGACTTTATCCACCACGGCATTCCGGACGTCCCTTTCGAGGACCCGGATCTCTACAAGGAGCCCTTCGGGCTGGCGGGCAAAAAGGTTATGCTCACCTTCGGGTTGCTCTCAGAGAACAAAGGGATCGAATATGCCATCGAGGCCCTTCCGCACATCATCGAGCGGCACCCCGACGTGATGTACATGGTGCAGGGCGCGACCCATCCCAACGTGGTGCGTTCCTCGGGCGAGATCTATCGCCTGAAATTGCAGCAACTGGCCAAAAAGAAAAACGTCGAATCGAACATCCTCTTCCACAACCGTTTCGTTTCACTGGAAGAATTGGTCAAATACATCGGTGCCGCGGACATCTGTCTCTTTCCCTACCTCAACCTTCACCAAATGGTGTCGGGCGCCCTGGCCTACACCGTGGGCGCCGGGAAGGCGGTGGTGGCGACACCCATCTGGTACGCCGAGGAACTGCTGGCGAACGGACGGGGCGTTATCGTTCCGGAACGGGATCCCGAGGCCATCGCGGAAAAGGTGAATTGGCTCCTGGACCAGGAGACGGAACGGACCGCCATGCGCAAGCAGGCCCATCTCTTTGGCCGCGACATGACCTGGCCCAACGTGGCCAATGCCTACGTGCGGTCCTTCGAGCGCGCCATCGAGAAGCAGCGCCAATACCCCCGGCAGATACCGGTATCGACGCTGGACCAGTTGCCCCATGAACTGCCCCAGTTGAAGCTCGATCACCTGCGCCTCTTGACCGACGGAACCGGCCTGGTGCAACACGCGCGCTTCGGCGTGCCCGACTACAACCACGGCTACTGCACCGACGACAACGCCCGGGCCCTGGTGCTCACGGTGCTGCTGGAGCGCTTCGCCGAAAAAGAGGTGCTCGAAGCACGGGAACTCGCGTCGCGCTACAGTGCCTTTCTCCTCCACGCCTTCAATCCGGAGAACGGGCGTTTCAGAAACTTCATGAGTTATGATCGCCGATGGCTGGATGACGCGGGGGTGGAGGATTCCAACGGTCGGGCGCTTTGGGCGCTGGGCACGGTGGCGGGCCGTTCACAACGTCCCGAGTTGTGCGGCCTGGCGAACAACCTCTACACCGCGGCCCTGGACACGGCGAAAACATTCCGCTCCCCGCGGGCCTGCGCTTTCGTGTTGAAGGCCATCCATGAATACCTGCGGCGCTTTTACGGCCACCACCTTTCGCAGAAGGTGCGCAAGGACATGGCCGAGTACCTGCTGGCGTGCTACCGGGAGCACCGCAGCGATGACTGGCGCTGGTTCGAGGATCGCCTGACCTACGCCAACGCGAAACTGCCCCATGCGCTCTTGCTGAGCGGCCGCTGGATGGGCCGCAATGACCTGATGGACGCCGCCCTGGAATCATTGGACTGGCTGAGCAAAATCCAGCGGCCCGAGGGCGGCCACTTCGTTCCCATTGGATCCGAAGGGTTCTACCTTCGCGGCAAGGAACGCGCGCGCTTCGACCAGCAAGGGGTGGAGGCGTACAGCATGGTGTCGGCCTGTCTCGAGGCGCACCGTATCACCGGCGACAAGCGCTGGTTCAACGAAGCCCGCATCGCCTTCGAATGGTTCACCGGCGAAAACGACCTGAACCTGTCGGTTTACGACGCCGCCACCGGCGGCTGCTACGACGGGCTTCATGCCACGCGGGTAAATCAGAACCAGGGCGGGGAATCAACGGTTGTTTTTCTCCTCGCCCTGGTGGAAATGGCCCTGTCCGAACACGTTATCCTGGAAGGCGATCAAATGACGGAGGCCGGGAATCCAACCCCCGGGGTCCCGGAAGAGCCGGTCGGGAAAGTGGGCTGACCGGTTGGCCGCTGGCGCCAAAACGAGGAGTAGGACCCCATGACCGACCGCGATCTCTTCATGCTGCGGACCGCCTTGCTCCAGGCCTTCCTGGAGGACCATGAATACGACGGCCTGCTCCTCTCGCGCGCGGATAATTTCGCCATGGCCACGGGGGGCAAGCGAAACTACGTGAGCCTCCATGCCGACCAGGGGGCGAGCAGTCTCTATGTGCCGCGAAAGGGCCGGCCCTGCTTCGTGGGCAACGCCATCGAAGCAACGCGCCAGATGGCCGAGGAATTGGGGCCGTTGGGCTGTGGTTCCCATGTCTTCCCGTGGTATGAAGGGGATGCCGCCGCGGTGCTTCAACGGGAATTCGGGGGCACCCTCGCCTCGGACGACGGCAGCATGGGTCCCAATGTCCACGGCGACCTGGCCGCGTTGCGCGCCCTGCTCACCGAGGCCGAGCTGGAAAAGTACCGCGCCTTGGGACGGCTTGCGGCGGAGGCCGTGAGCGCCACCCTGCGTGCCGTCGAGCCGGGCATGACCGAGGCGGATATCGCCGCCCGTCTCGTGGCCGAAGGGGCCGGGCGCCATTGCCACGTGCCGGTCGCCCTGGTGGCGGCGGATGAACGTATCCGCGCCTTCCGCCATCCCCTGCCGACCCTCCCGCCGCTGACGGGCCTCCACCGGGAGAAGCGTGTCGAGGGCTATGTCATGGTGGCCGCGGGATTCCTGCGCGAGGGGCTGGTGGTTTCCATGACGCGCTTCAAGCGCGTGGGCCGTCTGCCGGAAGGGGTGGAAGACGCTTACACGCGCATCTGTGCGGTGGACGCCCGGGTGCAGGCCGCCACCCGTCCCGGCCGCACGCTCGGGGAGGTCTTCGGCGACTGCCGGCAGGCCTATGGCGCGTTGGGTTTCGACGTGGAGGAATGGCACAACCACCACCAGGGCGGCGCCACGGGCTACGCGGGACGGACCGCCAAGGGAGGACCCGGCGTTTCGTTCCCCATTCTACCCCCCCAATGGCGCGAGACACTTGAAACCCGGACAGACGCCCCGAATACGGCGCTCGGCATGGCCTTTGCCTGGAATCCTTCCGCGCCCGGCGTGAAATCCGAGGATACCTTTCTGTTGCTGGAGGATGGCACGACCGAAATCGTGACGGGCACGCCCGGTCTGGGCTACGTCGACCTGGGGGCCATCCCGGGCTGTCCCACGGACATCAGGAAATCGGCCATGGCGACATAGCGGGCGGAAACGGCTTCTCTTGATGACCTCGCTTTCCCGGTCATCCCGAAGGTTGACACGAGAGACTCGGGGGTTTACGCATGCGGGGGAAGAAACACGGACAGGCATACTTCGGCAATACCTTGCGAGAAACCACGCCTGGGATTTTTCACAACCGTTCACCACACCCGCGCTGCGCGTCCTGTCACCGCGCGGTCGGGCACGGGCATGCGTTCCGCCAACGTTCGAAATGACAGGGGGGAGCCATGGTGCGACGGCATGACTCCGCCTTTTGCCATGCGATCTCCGGGGGGTGAACTTCGCATTATACGTATTTTTATCGGGTATATTTTCTCAAGCGAGTCTCTATTTATGGATTTTCGAGCTTCTTTTCTGTTTTTGATGGTTCTATGGTAGAATAACATTGGACAATCCCGGAAAGCCTTCCCCTTCGACCTGCCTCTTCGGGTCGAGCCGACAGGGGCTACGGTGGGCGCCGGGATCGTGTCGAGTGGAGTGCCGTGCGTTTATTCAGCCGACTCGCCATTGCACAAAAGCTGTTGGTCATCGTCCTGGTGCCCACGCTGGCCGCCTTGTTACTGGCCACGGCGCTGCTTTTCGTTTTTGACACGGCCTTTGTCCGGCAAGCCCTGAAACAGCAACTTGGCCTGACCGCCAGCCTGGTGGGTGATCAACTCAGCGCGGCCTATTCGAGCAGTGCTTTCGCCGGCGGGGCCGGCTGGCGAAGCCCGGGCAAGGTGGAAGACATCCTCCACATGCTGGAACGCGACCCGCGGATCGAGGCGGCCTGCGTGTATGATGCAACCGGCCGGGTGATTGCCCGCTATTACCGGGACCGGCAACCGCTCACCTTTCCGGAGCTCGATCCCAGGGGGGTTCCCTTTACTTTCCGGAACGGGGTGTTGCACGTTTTCCATCCCCTGACGGCCCTCAATATCCGGGAAGGCAAGGTCACCACCATTGGCACCGTTTACTTCCGGGCCGATGCGCTTGCACTGCATGATCGCATGCTGGCTTACGCTTTCGCTTCGCTGCTGATTCTGCTGCTGTGCGCGGGCGTGGCCGTTTTTATCTCCTCCCGCCTTCAACGCATCATCTCCCAGCCCATTCGTCACTTGGCCATGACCGCCCGCATGGTGTCGGAAGAGAAGGACTATTCCGTGCGGGCCGTCAAGGTGGATGATGACGAGATAGGTGAATTGGCGGATGAGTTCAACGCCATGCTCGAACGCATCGAGGAACGCGACGCGGCCCTGCGCGAGGCCCATGATCGGCTTGAAGAACGGGTGGAAGCGCGTACACGCGAGTTGCGCAGGGAGGTGCAAAAGCACGAGACCACCACCGCCACCTTGCAGCAGGAGGTGGAGGCCCACCGGGAAACCTCGGCCCGGCTGAAACGGGCCAAGGAAGAGGCCGAGGCGGTGAGCCGCTTCAAGGGGGAATTCCTCGCCAAGATGAGCCACGAGATCCGAACCCCCATGAACGGGGTCATCGGCATGACGGAATTGCTCTTGGGCACGACGCTTTCCCCAACACAACGAAAATATGCCGAGACGGTGCGCCGGTCCGGTAACGCGCTGTTGAAGCTCATTGGCGACATCCTCGACTTTTCCAAGGTCGAGGCCGGCGAACTGGTCATCGACCGGATTCCCTTCGACTTGCAGGTCGCCTGCGAGGATGTTGTCGAATTGCTGACACCGCGGGCCGATGAGAAAGGCCTGGCCCTGACCCTGCGTTACCCGCCCGACGCGCCGAAACGCGTCATGGGGGATCCGGGCCGCATCCGGCAGATACTGACCAACCTGGTATCCAACGCTGTGAAGTTCACTCACGGAGGCTATGTGCTGGTCAACATCGAGTGCAAACCGGCGCGGGAGAATCGCGTGATGTTGCGGATCTCCGTGGAGGACACGGGTATCGGAACCCCGGCGGACAAGCTGGATGACATCTTCGGCGAGTACAAGCAGGCGGACCGTTCCGTCACCCGGCGCTTTGGCGGTACCGGGTTGGGCCTGGCCATTTCGAAGCAATTGGTGGAGCTGATGGGGGGCACCATCGGCGTTCAAAGCCGGGAAGGGGTGGGCTCCCGGTTCTGGTTTACCCTTGAACTCGATCTCGCGCCCCAGGAAGCACCGGCGCCCATCCACGCCGACCTCGCGGGGTTGCGCATCCTGATTGTCGACCACAGCTCCATCAACCGCCGCGTGCTGGTCGAGCAGGTCACGACCTGGGGCATGGAGGCCGAGGCCGCCGGCTCAAGCACGGCCGCGTTGCGGATGCTTCAGGAGGCGAACGCGCGGGGGAGAGCCTTTCAGATGGCCCTTATCGACGACCAGATGCCGGGCATGAAGGGAGAGGCCCTGGGACGCCGCATCAAGGAGCATGAGGGCGTGGGTGATCCCCTGCTACTGCTCCAAACCTCGCTGGGGCAGCGGGGCGATGCGCAGCGGGTACTGGCCCTCGGTTTTTCCGCCTACCTCACGCGGCCCATCCGGCAGAGTGAATTGGTCGATGCCCTGGCCACGGTCTGGTCGGCCCACTTGCGGGGCGAAGACGTGGGACTGGTTACGCGTCATACCGTGGCGGAAAACACGGAACAGGAGGAACGACGCACGAAACGGTCGGCCCTCGAACTGCGGGCACGGGTGCTCGTGGCCGATGACAATCATGTTAATCAGCAGGTGGCCATGGAAGTCCTGCGGAGCTTTGGCTGCATGGTTACCCTGGAAGACGACGGTATGGACGCGGTGCGGCGGGCGAGGTCGGAGCATTTTGATCTTATTTTCATGGATTGCCAGATGCCCCGCATGGATGGCTTCGAAGCCACGCAGCAAATACGGGAAAACGAGGGTGACCGAACCCACACGCCCATCATCGCCATGACCGCCCACGCCATGCACGGCGACCGGGAGCGTTGCATCAGCGCGGGCATGGATGACTACTTGAGCAAACCCATCGACCCCGACGCGGTAATGCGCATCCTGCAACGCTGGCTGCCCGAAGGGCGTGACGCCGCGTCGGAAAGGACGCCTTCGACAGGAGAGGAAAGCAACGCCATGGCGATACTGGATATGGAACAGGCACTCCGCGTAACGGGGGGACAACTGGATCGCTTTCAGCGAATCGCCGAAGTCTACCTGGGACACATGCCCGAACGCATGGCCGAGTTGGGCCGCGCGGTCAAGGCCGGCGACCGTTTGGAAATATCCCGGCTCGCCCACTCGATACAGGGTGCCAGCGCCTCCCTCGGCGGACAGCAGGTACACCATACCGCGCTGCGTATTGAAGAGGTGACGCGGGAAGATACCGTTGACGGTGTGGCCGCCCTTTTCGCCCGGCTCCAGGCGGAGTTCGCCGCTCTGCAAGACGCGCTTCGGAACCTGCGGTTCGACGAAATCGGGGAAAGCATCCCCGAAGCCCGCCGCGCCTGAGTATCCCGGTCAGGCCACGCCGAAACGATAGACGGTGGTGTGCCGGTAGGTCTCACCCGGCCGGAGTATGGTTGAGGGGAACTCCGGGCGATTGGGGCTGTCCGGGAAGTGCTGTGTTTCCAGGCAGAAACCGTTGCGAAAGGCATAGGGTTTGCCCCCTTTCCCGATGTTCGATCCATCGAGGAAGTTGCCCGCGTAGAACTGGATGCCGGGTTCCGTCGTCTCCACCTCAAGCGTCCGTCCCGACCCTTTCTCGAAGACCCTAGCCGCGGGCCGAAGCGTGCCCGCCTCGCCGTTAATCACCCAGTTATGATCGAAGCCCCTGCCCGCCACCACCTGCGGATCATCCGAATCAATGCAGCAGCCCATGGGCTTCCCCGTGGAGAAATCCATGGGCGTCCCCCGCACGGACCGCAATTCACCCGTCGGGATGAACCCCTCGCCAATGGGCGTGAAGTGGTCCGCGTGCAACACCAGTTCATGGGCCAGGATACTGCCCGCGTCATGCCCCGCGAGGTTGAAATACCCGTGCCAGGTAAGGTTGACGGGGGTGGCCCTGTCGGTCGTCGCCGTGTAATCAATGGAGAAGGCGTTGTCCTCCGTGAGCGCATACACTACGGTGCAATCCAGCGTGCCGGGATAGCCCTCTTCCATGTCGGGGCTGGTGTAATGGAGCCGAACCGCGTTGTCCCCCTCGGCCCGCGCATCCCACGCCACCTTGTCAAAGCCTCTCACGCCACCATGGAGGTGCTGCCCCCCGTCATTTTGCGCCAGCACGTACTCCACGCCGTCCAGCGCAAACCGGCCCCCGTGAATACGATTGCCATAGCGCCCCACCAGCGCGCCGAAATATGGTGAATCGGCCAGGTATTTCTCCAGGTTTTCGTACCCCAGCGCCACATCGGCCAGGATGCCGTCCCGGTCCGGCACTTCCATGGAAAGCACGATCCCGCCATAGTTGATGAGGCGCACGCCCATGCCGGCGTCATTCGTCAGGGTATACACATCCACGGGCGTGCCATCCGGCAACGCCCCGAAAGAACGCTTTTCCACAGACATGAGGATCCTCCTGCCGTTCAACCAAGGTAACTGTCTATAAGATCGGGCGTCAGTGTAGCCTTTTACAGTCCAGGTCCGTCAACCCCTGTACTACTGACATCCAGGATCGTCAAAACTGTTTGCCCTTTTCGAGGGGGATGGACCTGATTCATTGTGCAGTAACATGTTGACTGAGATGACAACGGAGGAGATCTTGACAGGGCCGGAGACTCTCCTCTTATGTGGCACATTCAGGAAAGCCTCTGCGCCGTGAACGGTTTGCACTCCCTTGGGTTGCGCCGGCCGGTCGCGCTATGTCGCCCATGCCATTAGTGGAACCTCCTTCCCGCCGCCTGGTGCATGGGCCGGGTGGATTGATCCAACCGTCTCCTCTGCGATATCATACGCCTTGTTCTATTGCCGGAGTGGTGAAATTGGCAGACACGCATGGTTCAGGTCCATGTGCTCGATAAGGGCGTGGAGGTTCAAGTCCTCTCTCCGGCACCAGCGCGATCACGGCCGCCGGTGAATCTCTCACGGATTCACCGGCGGTCGTTTCCCGTTTCCGGGAGTTACCGGGGCACGGGCAGACAGGCTTCGCCAACGGTTTGCACGGTGTTCCGCTTCACTTTCTTCACGCCCCCCATCACCCCCTCATACACACACATTCCCCCCGTTTCATCACCCGGCCCGCAACGACACACGTTCCGCCAACCCTCGAAATATACGGGGAGGGGGACAGAAAGTCGGCCCCTATTGCTCTTCATTATTCCCCTGTAACTATCCCCGGGCCACCAGCAGCGCCGTCATTGCGAGAAGGGCGGACGAAACAATCTGCCGCAACCACGGTCTCGGGAGGTTACTCCGCCCATCCGTCATCCGCATACAGTGCCCCGTAGTCATCTTCGGTTCGCATTTTCGCAAACGGCGTGCGTCTCTTGATACGATACGGGCGAAGGGTGGTAAACACACCCTGATGGAATGTTCAGCAGCATATGGATGTTAGTATCCGTAACGCTTGAAGCTGTCCATGAGGGCGGAGACGAGCCGCGCGGGGACGTAAACAGCGAGGAGCGAACCGTGAGTGACGCATCGAAACATTTCGACCTGGACATGCCCGTGGCCGAGGCCATGGCGAAGCATCCCCGAGCGGCCGAGGTCTTCGCGGCCTTTCATTTGGGTGGTTGTTCCCACTGCGGGATAAGTCAGATAGAAACCATCGGGCAAGTCTGCATGGCCTATGGCGTGGATGCCGAGGTGTTGCTTCAGGTGCTTGAAGAGTTAATGGAAAAGGATCCGCCGGAAACGGCCAATAGTTCCCCGGCGGAATAGCCTTCCAGCCGGGATGAACGGGAGACCGTGAGTATGTCAGCCATCAACACCGTGCCGGAAGGCGCAAGCGTGCTGTTGCGCGTAACCCCCGAGGCCATCGCCCAATTGAAACACCTTCGGGAAAAGGAAGGCGAGGGCAGGGCGGGCGTGCGCCTGGGCGTGAAAGGGGGCGGCTGTTCCGGTTTCTCCTATGTGCTGGAGTTCGGTGAGCCCCACGAGGGAGACCGCCTTTTTGAGCAGGATGGCATACGTTTTTTCATGGACCGGAAATCCGCCATCTATCTCAAGGGAATCGTGCTTGATTTCCGAAGCGGGCTGAAGGGAAAGGGATTCTCTTTCGACAACCCGAACGCGAGCAGCACCTGCGGTTGTGGCGAGTCTTTCTCGGTCTGAATCATCACGGAGCCGCCAGTCATGTCCATGCGCCGGGAAGTCGAGGCGGTCCGCGCCAATGCGGGCGTGTGGCGCCGTGACGATTATACCGTGTTGCAGGTGACCGGCGCCGATGCCGCCACATGGCTCCAGTCCCAGACCACCAACGATGTGGCCGCCCTCGTCGGTGGTGGGGGCTGTCTGAATACGCTCCTCGACCGCACGGGGCGAATACAGGCTGTTTTCACGACCCACCGCTGGCACGATGAATTCTGGCTCGTCATGGAGCAATCCTTCGTCCGGCCCTTCATGGAGCGGGTGGAGAGTCATGTCTTCCTGGAAGATGTTCAGGTTCGGAACGTGGGCGGTCAAGGCGTTCAAATCATGGTCGAAGGCCCCCGGTCGCTCATTCTCCTGGCGCAGTTGGGCGAAAAGTGCCCCGAGGAAACGGCGGCCGCTTTTCCGGTCGCGCCCCACGCTTTCGCCCCGGTACATCTTCTCGGTCAAGACCTCCTTGCCTTCCGCATGACCGAATCGGGACTGGACGGTTTTCTCCTGCTGGTGGAGCGCGAAGCGGCCGACGCTTTCTACGCGAGCCTGGCCGATTACCTGTTGGGCCAAGGTGCCTGTGAGGTGGGTGAGCCCGTCCGCCATTGCCTGCGCGTGGAGGGGGGGATGCTTCGCGCCGGTTTCGAGCTTACGGGGAAAGAGATATTGAACGAGACCCCCCTGGCGGATCTTGCGGCGAGCGATACCAAGGGGTGTTACCCGGGCCAGGAGGTGGTTACCCGGCTTCGTGCCCATGGTTCACCCAAGCGAGCACTCGTGGCGCTGGTCATGGAGGATAAGGGGACCGCCTTCCCCCCTCATGGTGAGACACTTCGCATCGAGGGGAGACACGTGGGGCGCATCGGTGGCAGCACCTTCTCCCCCACGCTGAACGCCTGGGTCGCGCTGGCGTATCTTGATCGGAAACACCGCACGCCGAACGTTGTCCCTGTTTTCGAGGGGGGAAAACAGACTTTCCAGGCGAAGGTGCGGCCCCTGCCCGCCGTCGAGGGGAAAAGCCGACGCTCCCTCGCGGAGCAGCACTACGAGAAGGCGCTGTCGGTATTTGAATCGGACCGGGAAAATGCGGACGAAACGGCCATCGGCCTGTTGGAGGAAGCAATCCTTCTCGCGCCGGACTTCGAGGACGCCTTCGAATCGTTGGGGGTTATCCTCCATCGTACCCGGCACACCGACCGGGCGATTCACCACATGAAGGTACTCGCGAAACTGAACCCCAATTCCGTGATGGCCCATGCCAACCTGTCGGTTTTTTACATGACCCAGGGCCGAATCCGGGAGGCGGAAGAGGAGAAAGCCCTGGCGGCACAACTTGAACGGCAACAGGCCCTGGATACGCGCCGGACCGCCCACGCCGCCGCGGATCAACGTGACCGGCGTCGCCGCGAAGCGGCGGAACGCATCGAAATGTTCCTCCAGGTGCTGGAGATCGACCCCGAGGATCCCGTGGCCGCCATGGGGATCGGCTCGGCCCATATGCAGCTTGAAGAGTACGCCCGTGCCCTTCCTTACCTCAAGACGGCGATTCGTGTGAATCCGGACTATTCGGCGGCTTACCTCAACCTCGGAAAATGCCTGGAGTTTCTTGGAAAAACCGGGGAGGCCGGGGCCGTCTACCAGCGAGGTGTCGAAGCGGCGGGACGAAAAGGCGATTTCATGCCCCTGCGCGAAATGGAACGCCGCATGAACACATTGAAAAAGGCGGTTGAATCATGAATCTCGAAGCGTTCCGTTCGGGCGCCGCGTTCTACGATGTTCTGTTTGATCCGGATGGGCGAAGCAGGCGCGAGGGCCCCTTTCTGCGTGACGTGCTCGAAAAAGCGCCGGGACGGCGGATCGTGGACATCGCCTGTGGCACGGGATTTCACGCGGAACTTTTCGCCAACCTGGGGGCGGAGGTGGACGCCTTCGACCTGAGCGATGCCATGGTGAACCAGGCGAAAGCGGTGCGGCCCCATCCCAGGGTGCGGTATGGCACGGGCGATATGCGCCGGGTGGCGACCGGTCCCCGGGACCTGGCGCTTTGCCTGGGTAATTCCCTGTCGCTTTTGCCCGACCTCGCGGCGGTCGAACAGACCTTTGCCGCCGTACGGGCCGTTTTGGCGAGGGACGGCATGTTCCTCGTGCAAGTCCTGAACTATGCCCGGCGTGTCGAGGAAAGACCCACCCAACAGGTCTCCACAAAGCAGGTGCGGGGCGTCGAGGTTACCGCCATCAAGAACCTCGTGCCCAGGGGCAAACAAACCTATCTCAGTCTCGGCTTCTTCGCCAAGAAACAGGGCGCAATCGTCAGTGTCGGGGAAACCGCGGTGCTGCAACACCTCGACGAGACGCAATTACGAAAGGTGGCCCAGGCGTGCGGGTTTCACGTGGAAGGTGTCTTCGGAAAGATGGCCGAAGAGCCGTATGTGGCCACGAAAAGCAGCGACTTGGTGATGGTGTTCCGGCGCACTTAGCCGCGAAGCACATGCCACACCCGCCCGACGAAGACCCCGATCCGGCCGATGATAACATCGACGCTGTTCTGAAGGACTTCCGCAATGTCGAGCCGCATGCCCTGGTTCTCCTCGGTCAGGCGGTGAGGTAAATTATTTACAACTACACTAAATATACTTTAGCATGTATCGCGGGTTTCCGCAAGTTTTCGATCTTTTTCCCGAAACCATGTCCAATGCCGCATGAATCCCGCATTATTATTGACGAATTGGGGCGCGATTCATTCACGGCAAAAGGGATTCCAGAAGAGTGAGGTTCGAGATGGCACGGGGAAATCCGTGGACTGGATGGACTCCATGGACGGATACTTCATATCCACTGTGTCCATCATGTCCATGTCGTCCATGAGCCGCCCTCCCATCGCTCCGATGGCGACTCAAGTGCTCAGCGCTGCTCGCGAAGGGCCTTCAGGCGCTGGTAGGCCTCGTTGAGGGCACGCATGGTATCTTCATCGCCGCCGAGGTCGGGATGATGCAGCTTGGCCTTCCTGCGATAGGCCCGCTCTATCTCTTCCCACGTGGCCGAGGGCGACAACCCCAACATGCGATAGCACAGATCACGGTCCAGCGCCGTGGCGGCAGGTCGTCCATGGTCACCGCGCGGTGGTTCGCCGCGCAGTTCACGAAACGCATCCATCACACGCGGCCAGAGCCCCGTGACGCTGAGGCACACCACGATAACGACAAAGATGAGAAACTCTTGTGGGCCGACACCAAACACGGGAGCCTGCCTGTCAATCAATGACGGTTGTTGAACTTGAAGATATTGCCCACGGCATCACCAACCTTGTTGATTTTGCCTTTCCTCTTGCCCCATCCGCGAAATTTCCCAGGGCCGCCCCACCCCGGCATTCTACCCTGAAAACGCATGTAGAGAAAACCCACGAGCATGCCGCCCAGGTGGGTGAAAACCGCGACGGGACTGTCTCCCATGCTGTTGACGAGGTTAATCACCACCATGATGATGACCAGGATGCGCGCGCTCACGGGCACGGGGATGGGAAAGAGGAAGATCTGGCGGTCGGGGTCGATCATGGCGAAAGCGACGAGTACGCCCAGCACCGCACCGCTGGCCCCCACAACGACGCCGCCATGCCGTCCGAGCAACGCCTCGGCGATGGTCGTAAGCAACACGCCCAAGCCGCCGCAGAGCAGGTAAAAGCGGTAGAAACGGGGGGTGCCCAACTTCCGCTCCACATCGGGACCAAAAAAGTAGAGGGTCAGCATATTGACGAAGAGGTGCATGAGACCCGCGTGCAGGAACTGGTAGGTCAGTAATTGCCAGACGGCGCCCCGCAGCACACGGTAGGAGCTGAAGGCCAGCCACTCGCGCACGAAAATCCCGCCGGGCACGGAGGCATAATGCCCTCCAAAAGGGATATGGATAAGCAACTGGAGGGCAAATACAATGGCGTTGATAATGATGAGCCGCTGTACGGCCCACGTGATGCGACCAAAGCCCAGGCCGGGACGCTGCTGATAATAACCGCTCATCATGCCCTTTCGACGGTGGGTATACCCGCCTTGTCATCGCGTCCCATTGTAGCGGAAACGCGGCGGACGGAGCCAGCAGACGGGGTCAGCCGGGGACCGGCGCCAGGGGATAGGATGCGACAGGTCCCCAGCGGTCGTATGGGAAATAAATGAAAACAACCCTGCCCACGATGTCCTCCCTGGGGACCGTATGGTAGTCCACGGAGCTGTCGTCGCTGTCGTTACGGTTATCCCCCAATAAAAAAAACCGGTCCGGCGGCACCCAAACGGGCTTCGGAAAGGTGTACACCATGGGTTCCTTGATATAGGGCTCCGAGGCATAACGATCATTGATGTAGAGGACACCATCACGCACGAGAAGCACATCCCCACCGACGCCCGCGATGCGCTTCACCAGGTAGCCCCCGTTCTTCCTATCGCGCACCACCACGATATCACCCCGCCGGTAAACGGGTTCCTTGAGGGTGATCAACTGGTCCTGCCGCAACAAGGTGGGCTCCATGGAAGAGGAGGGCACGCGAAAAAAACGCACCCCCCGGATTCCAAAGAAATAGCCCACCAGGAGCAAAAAAACGATCAACCCCACCTGGCCGCCCACGCGTCCAAAGACCAGGCGCATGCCACGCCGCAGGCGCCCTTCCCGGTTTTCGACAGCATCAGTAGTCATCGCGCTTGCACCGCGTCTCCCCATACCCGCACGGACCGAATCACTTGTCGCGATCCGCGATACGCTTCCGCGCGCCCGCAAGCAGGTCGGTCGCGGCGGTACTGTCGGCCTTGATCGCGAGCGCCTGCTCCAGGCACTTCACCGCCTTCTCATCTTCACGGGCGGCCACCAGAACGCGCCCCTGGTTGAGCCAGGTATAGAAAACATCGGTCTCGGCAGGTGCGCAGGCCCGCGCCGCGGCCCAGGCCTCGGCCGCCCGTTCCCAATCCGGCTTCACGCCGAATCGCTCGGCACTGAAGAAATTCATGGCGTAGTCCCGGGCCAACGCGTAGTCGTCCGGGGCCTGTTTCACCGCCTTCCTGGAAAGCTTCATGGCCTCCCTGTAGATCTTTTTCTCGCTCCAGTGACGCAATTCCATAACCTGGGGCGTGTGGATAAGATACATCTGGGCCATGTTAAAGAGAAAATCAGGGTGTTCGCGATCCAGCTTAAGCGCCCGGTCCAGTTCCTTCAATCCTTCCTCATAGTTGCCCGAGTGAAAATAGTGAATACCCAGGTTATTGTGGGCCGGGGCGAGCGTGTCGTCCAATTCAACGGCTCGACGCCAGAGACGGACGCCTTCCGCCTCATCCCCCATCACATCGTACAGGAACTCACCCCGGTAATTGAGCAGGGCCGCGTTGTTGGGTTGGAGCGCCGCGGCTCTCTCGTAGGCTTCACGGATCAAGGCGATATGCGCCCCGGCCTGGTCGAGCAAATCCTTGGCTTTCTCCTCCGACGCCGGGGTGCCGGCGACTTTGCGGTATGCGACGATTATCTCTTCGGCAAGATCACGGTGAAGACGGTCGAAAGCGCGCACCTTCTCCACGAGCGTGGCCGGGTCGCCACCCGCTTCATCCACCCAGGTCCACTCTTCACACCAGGCGAGGCCGCCCACGAGCAGCAAAGCAACCGCAAGGAAGCGCATGTAATCTCCTTCCGTTTCGGGAACCGGGCCGGTGCCCCGTGCTTTTCAAACACCGGTGACGTCCCGAATCATCCCGTCATCACTCCTGGAGCGGATCCGCCGACTCGATTACCACGATACCTTTCGGGGTAACGCGAAAACGCCGGGCATCTTCCTCCAGGTTGTGGCCGATAACCGCATGCTCGGGAATTTGAACGTTTTTTTCGATGATGGCGCGACGAATCTGAGCATACCGCCCCACGTTCGCGCCTCGAAAAATGATGGATTCATCCACGTAGGCATAGCTGTTGACGCGCACGGACGGTGAAAGGACCGAGCGGTTCACCATACCGCCGCTGATGATGCAGCCCGGACTCACGATACTATCAACGGCCACGCCAAAGCGTTCACCGGGACTGGCGAAAACGAATTTCGCGGGGGGCGCCATGGGGAGATTGGTCCGCATGGGCCAGGACCGATCATACAGGTTAAAATGCGGATCCACCTCGACCAGATCGATATTGGCCTCCCAATAGGCTTCGATAGTACCCACGTCGCGCCAATAGTACGCCTCTTTCCGGTTTTCATCCTGAAAGATATAGGCATAAACCTGGTGCGTTTCCACCAACTTGGGAATGATGTCTTTCCCGAAGTCATGGGATGAATGGGAACACTCCGCATCCTCCATCGCCGCGGCGCGCAGGACTTTCCTGTCAAATACATACACCCCCATGGACGCCAGACAGATATTGGGATCCTCGGGCAACGGGGTCGGTTTTTCCGGTTTTTCCTGGAAACCCACGATACGTCCCGACAAATCCACCTGGAGCACGCCAAACTGGCTCGCCTCGGGCGTGGGCACGGGAATGGCCGCAATGATCAGATCGGCTCCATGTTCCCGATGGGCTTGAACCATCTTCTGATAATTCATCTTGTAGATATGATCGCCGGAGAGAATCAGCACCTGCTTGGGCTGGGTATCCTCCAGCAGGAAGAGATTCTGGTAAATGGCGTCCGCCGTTCCCAGGTACCAGTTGTCGCTCACCCGCATCTGCGGCGGAATGACATCAATGAACTCTCCCAGCTCACGGTGTACCATGTCCCATGCCGAACGAATATGCCTTGTCAACGAGTGGGACTTGTACTGTACCAGTACCTGGATATGGCGGCAGCCGGAATTAATACAGTTGGAGAGGGTGAAGTCGATGATGCGGTACATGCCACCGAAAGGAACCGCAGGCTTCGCCCGTTCCCGCGTCAGGGGATGAAGCCGCTCCCCCACGCCGCCCGCCATCACCATGGTCAACACGTGTTGCAATGCTGTCTCCTTGTCTCTTGACGGCGCCAGCCCCCGAAGACAAAACACTCCCCGCCCCACCCCACACTACGCCCCATGGTACCATGAAACGGCATTCACCATACAGGCCTTTGCGAAATGGGAATCGGTATTACGTGCCATCCGGTATGCTGTGGCGAAACGAACCCCAGCATACCGGATCATATGCCGGCCCGCTGAAAATCGTTCCGCTTGACAAGTGTCGTCCAGCTCCGTAGAGTGGAAAATAGGAAAAAGTACACTGGTTGACATTTTTCATGGACTGGGTGACGCGAAGGAGCGAGTCATGCGGAAATTTGACGGCGAGGTTGCGGTGGTTACAGGCGCGGGTACCGGGATCGGCGCGGCGGTGGCCGTGGCCCTGGCCCAGCAGGGGCTGAAGGTCGCACTGGTGGGCCGGCGTCTCAGCAAGCTTGAGCGGACGGCCTCACGTATTCACCATGAAAATGGTTTGTGCAAATCCATTTCCGCGGATGTGGGGAATGCCGCGGATGTGGAACGACTGCGGCAAGTGTGTGACAGCATGGGGCGGACGGTCATCCTGGTAAACAGTGCCGGGATTCACTGCGAGATGGTGCCCATCAGCAAGAGCACCCCGGAAAGCTGGATCAATACCCTCACGGTGAACACGATCGGCCCTTACCTCATGTGCCGCCACTTCATGGGCGACATGGTGAGCCACGGCTGGGGACGCATTTTCAACATCAGTTCGGCGGCGGCCATTGGCGCACCGGGCAGCGTGGGCAGTGTCTATCAACTCAGCAAGGTGGCCCTGAACCACTTCACCCGCCAGCTTGCGGACGAGTTGGAAGGGACCGGCGTCACGGCCAACGCGATCCATCCGGGCGAGGTGAAGACGGAAATGTGGGCGGCCATCCGGGAGGAAGGCGAGCGCCGCGGAGACGACAACGTGCGTCGTTGGGCCGACATGGTGAAGGAAACGGGAGGCGATCCGCCCGAGAAGACGGCCGAGCTTATCCTGGAAATGTTGGCAAAAGAACAGGACGGCGTGAACGGGAAGTTCCTCTGGATCCACGACGGCATCCAAAAACCCCGGCCCGCTTGGGATTAACCGCCGCCGCGGGAGGAATCATGCCATGATCATGCCATTCGGGAGTCCTTTGTCTCCATCGGCCATTTGCCTGGGAACCGGTTCTTTCGGTTCGTCCCTTCCCGAAGACCGGAGTTTCGCGGTGATGGACGCCTACGCCGAAGGGGGCGGAAACTTCCTGGACACGGCACACATCTACGCCGCCTGGCTGGAAAACGGCGTGGGAGCAAGCGAACGCACCGTGGGCGCGTGGGTCAAGGCCCGCGGCATGCGGGACAGGGTCATCATCGGCACCAAGGGCGGTCATCCCCCGCTCGATGCCATGGATCGGGGGCGGCTCGGCGCGGCGGATCTGAACCGGGATCTGAATGAGAGCCTGGATCGCCTGGGCATGGATTGCGTGGATATCTACTGGCTCCACCGTGACGACCCCGGGTGCGATCTGGACGAACTCCTGGAAACGCTCAACGGCTTCATGGCGGACGGGCGGATCCGCGCCTTCGGCGCGTCCAACTGGTCCGTTGAGCGCATCGCCGAGGCCAACGCCCGGGCCGGGGCCAACGGTCTCAAGGGATTCACGGCCAACCAGCCCGGCTGGTCCCTCGCGAACCGGAACCCCGATGCCCCGCAGCTTCCGGGAATGCTCTCGGTAGACGGCCCCACCCGGGCGTGGCACGGGGAAACACAAATGCCCCTGGTAGCCTATACGTCACAGGCCTGCGGTTACTTCAGCGCCGATAACGTTGCCTGGGCACAGGCGGGCCACGAAGGCCCCTGTCCCCACGGCGCCGACTTTGACTGTCCCACCAGCCGTGCCCGGCTGCGCGTGGCCGCCGAGATCGGAAAGAACAAGGGTTACCTGGCCAGCCAGGTCGCCCTGGCCTACCTGCTGCACCAGCCCTTCCCGGTGTACCCGATCATTGGAACGGGCAACCCCGGCCGGGTTCAGGCGGCCATGACGGCCCGTGTGATCGCCCTGAGTGACCAGGAACTGGAGCAGCTTGAGGCGGCGGAATATGGGACGAACACGGACTGGCACGGACGGTTAGGCTGGTTGCTGTTCGCATTTGTCCGTGGGCGAACACGGTCGGAATTGATGAGCCATGCGAGTACATCACAGGTCTATGGGCGTTCTCAATTATCATCAAGTGTTGGCATTCCCCGCAGATGGCAAGTGTCACCCCACGACTCCAGGCGCCAAGAGTCCCCACACACGGAAAAGCTATTGATGGCGGCGTTGAACAAGGAGAACTGGCGTGGCTCGGACAAGGGAATGCGCGTGGCCTTGTAGAAGAGGCCGTTGAGCACCCCGCCGTGGGTAACGACGAGCACCGTTTGGCCTGGGTACCGCTGTGCCAGATCTTCGACGCACGAAACACTGCGCTCGTAGCGCTGTCTCGCGCTTTCACCGCCTGGAAAACAGTAGTCCGGATCGCCGGAATGGAAATCAGCCCACTCGCCGGGAAACTGCTGACGGAACGCCTCCTTCGTCAGACCTTGCATAGTGCCAAGATGCCTCTCACTAAGGCGACGGTCAGTATTAACGGGCAGAGCAATCTTGGTCCCAATAAGCTCAGATGTATGTAGAGCGCGGCCAAGGTCACTGCTGTAGAGCACATCGATTCCTTTCGCAAGCAGGCCATCCGCCAGCGCCGGTGCCTGCTTGATGCCGGACTCCGTGAGGGGGCTATCGAGATGGCCTTGCTGTCTCCCAGCGAGATTCCATTCGGTCTCTCCGTGCCGCACGGCATAGAGGATGGTTGGTTCGGTGGAGTTCATGTGTGATGGTGCCTGTCATGTCGCCGCTCGGAGCGGACGCGGTAGAGGCGCTCGGTGAACCCAAAAACGGCAGTTGCGTCTTGCATTGTTCTCCGGAAGTGATTCATTCTCTTTGGCATGGACAGGAAAGAGCATTCGGAATTGGCTCACCCTTTGGGTGAGGAGAAATCGTTGTTTTTGGAGCTTGCCGCCTCACCGGTTTTCGTAGATACGTACGGCGGGCGGGTCCACATCGCGTGGGACGAAAAGGGGGGCACGACGCCGCTGGGCCAGTTGGCGTTCTTCGTGGACTTCCTGAAGACGGCGGAGCTTCTCGACCCGTGGATAGCGGATTGTCCGCTGGTCTACACGAGCAACAATGCGCCACGCAAGGCGGACGTGCTGGGCACGCTCTTGCTGTCGGTACTGGCGGGCCACCGGCGGTACGGGCACATCGATTCGGTGCGCTACGATACGGTGAGCCCTGGCTTGCTCGGGATGGAAAAGGTGGTAAGCAGTTCCTCGGCGCGCCGGGCGTTCATCAAAGCGGACGAGGCGGCGTGCGTGTCTTGGTTGACCGG